>JAQXXT010000026.1 GCA_029226205.1 Prevotellaceae bacterium | reverse complement strand
TCCATTTTCCAAATGCCATAGAAATATTTATTTAATGTTCTGATAATCAGGTACTTCCTTTAAGAATATGTAGCTGTGGTGAGCATAGTCCATCTTACAGACGATGGTCTGCAGGCCATTGCTGACGACGAGATAATCGACATGCAGCAGCATGTTATAGACCGTGATCTGGTCGAAGACACGCTGTGTGATGGCGATATGGGGCGCCTTATACTCGATGATCATCCGTGGCTTGAGGTCCCTGTCATAGAGCACGCTGTCCGCACGCAGGCTTTTCGGCCCTACATGGAGCTGGATCTCGTTGGCCAGTAGGGCGGCAGGGTAGCCGCGGTGCTCCACGAGGTAGTGCGTGAAATGCTGCCGTACCCATTCCTCAGGGGTCAGTGCCACATATTTCCGCCTCAGGAAATCCCAGATGAGGGGATGATCCTTCGTTCCACCGATTTTTATTGCGTATGGAGGTAGGTTTAATCGAATCATTTTTGTATTTTTGCAGTGACATTGCAAAATTACTAAAAAAAATGGTGGCAGAAAAGAAATCGGGCGTAACTTTCGCCCAGGTGATGAAAGATCTGCAGAAAGGGTCTTTTGCACCTATATATATATTAAGTGGTGATGAGCCATACTTCATAGACCGGATCAGTGACTATATCCTGGACCATGCCCTCCCGGAGGATCAGCGTGACTTCAACCAGACGGTTGTCTTCGGTGCTGATGTCACGGGTGGACAGGTCGCCGACATGGCGCGCCGTTATCCGATGATGGCCGAGCGCCAGGTCGTCATGGTCAAGGAGAGTCAGGCCATGAAGTCCGGCCTGGCCTATATGGAGAAATATTTCGAGAAGCCGTCACCGTCTACCGTTCTCGTCTGCTGTCATAAGAACGGCACCATCGACAAGCGCAAGCGGATGTACACCCTGGCACAGAAGAATGGTGCTGTCCTCTTCGAGAGCAAGAAACTTTATGACCGTGAGCTGCCGGGGTTCATCGAGACCTATCTCAAGGGGAAGGGGGCGACGATCGAACCGAAGGCTGCCCAGATGATGGCTGACCATGTCGGTTCTGATCTCAGTCGTCTCGTCTCTGAGTTGGACAAAATCCTGATCTCTCTCGCGGATGGTGACCGGAGGGTGACGCCGGAGATCGTAGAGCGGGAGGTTGGCGTGAGTAAGGATTTCAATGCCTTCGAACTCCGTTCCGCCATCGTCAACCGGGATGTTTTTAAGGCAAACCAAATAGTAAAATATTTTGACAAAAATCCAAAAGCGGGTGGATTATTTAAACTCCTCCCGTTGCTCTTCTCTTTCTTCGAAAATCTCATGATCGCCTACTATGCACCCAACAAGAATAACGACAGTGAGCTGGCACGCTTCCTCGATCTCCGCTCTCCCTGGGCTGCCAAAGAGTATAAGATCGGCATGCGCAACTACACTGGTGTGAAGGTCATGCAGATCATCCGGAAGATCCGTGAGATCGATGCCAAGAGTAAGGGTATCAATAATCCGAGTACCGATGCCAATGAACTGATGCAGGAGTTGATCTTCTTCATCCTTCATTGACGCCACCGCTTCCAAAAGTCTTTCCATATCAGAAATAGGGTGGGGGAGTAGTCCTGTCGTGGACTGCTCCCCCTTTTCGTGTCCTGGAGGTACTGTCGGGAGCTCTCTCAAAAATCCCCTCCTGAGAGGGTGAAAGAGGCTTAGAAACGGCCTCTTTCGGTCCCGGAGAGGGTAGGGGAGGGCTGCAGGAAAAGGCCGTTCCCGAGGGAAAAGAGGCCGGGAACCGTCGAAAAAGGGCGTGTTTCGAGCTAGATTGATATTTCTCAATTTGCTATTTTTTCAACCTAACATATTGTCTATCAACGGTTCAACCTAATTTATCTTTCTCAATACGGGCGAATTTACAAGCATGCGGACGTCTGGTCGGGAATTTGCCGAAAATGGCTATTTTTGCCATTTTCAGACCTGCAGAAATTTAGCTTAACATAAAATAACAAGGTGTTTTTCGGGTATACAAATGTAAAATTCAAAAAGATAAACGAATAATTTACTTTTAGAAAATAAAATACACAAAACTAAAAAGTAAATTAATAAATATAACTTTATAAATACAAAGATAAAAGTTTTGATTTATAAATATGAATAAATAATTATGCAGTTTCTACTTACTTGTTTAATATCTTAATAATCATAATGTTACATGTTTACTTTATAATAATATCCTTGATTTTGGTCGTTTTTAGGCTTGAAAAGTGCATAATCGGACTCTGGACCCATAAAATGGGCAATATAGGAGTTAGAAACCCAAAAAGTTTTCATAATTGCTTGAAGTTTAGCTTGATATGAATTTTGTTCTTGAAATTTACAAATTTAAAAATGTATAGTGGAAAACCCATTTTTGCCAATTTTGATTTATGAATATAAATTTCTAAATTTAAAATTTAAAATTTAAAATTTCTCTTTATATTCTTGTATAGTTCAATTTTTTGTTTTACCTTTGTAAACCGAAACGACAACGTACGATTTTGGGCTAAAAAGTCGACGTGAGGCTGTCTGTTAAAAAAGAGACGACAATAATGAAGGAACGCATCCGTCAGCTGATGGAGAGTCAGCATATGAACAATACCCTCTTTGCCAACGCCACCGGTATCAATCCGGCGACGCTGACGAATATTTTCAAGGGTCGGACCAATCCGACCCTGAATCATGTAGAGGCCATCAAGAAGAGATTTCCGAACATCAACATCGACTGGCTGATGTTCGGTCAGGGACCTATGTTTCTGGAGGAGCCCTCTGCTGCCACCTCTGCTGATGCTCCACAGGGAGATGATCAGCAGGGAGGCAGTGGTGCTGCCACAGCCTCGTCGTCTCCTTCCGCTGCAGGTGGTGCTATGGGTACTGCCGCAGAGGCAGCTGTCCCCTCCCCTGCTGTCGCTGCTGTCCGTCAGGAGGAAAAACTGAACCGAAATCTCGAAAAGCTTTTGGTAAAAAATATTGACAAACCGCAACGCAGGATAGCAGAAATTCGGATCTTCTATGATGACAATACCTGGGAGACATTTGTACCCAAGAAATAGAGTCATAGCGTGTGCGTTTGAAATATTTTTTGTAACTTTGCACCATATACATTTAATAAGGTGTAAAGATGAAAAAGTATATCCTTGATCTCCGCGTAGCTTCCGTGGATCATGTATCACCGAAACATGTGCTGCTGAAGCTCACGCAGGACGCCCCACTGCCCGAGACACTCCCCGGACAGTTTGTAGAGGTCCGCGTGGACCATTCACCGACGACCTTCCTCCGTCGTCCTATCTCCATCAATTTTGTTGACCGTACTACCAATGAGCTCTGGCTCCTGGTAGCTGCCATCGGTGACGGTACGAAGGCGCTGGCACAGTTGAAAGCCGGTGACACCCTCAACTGTGTGCTGCCCCTCGGCAACGGTTTCTCCCTCCCCGATGATTCCGGGAAGAAGATGCTGCTCATCGGCGGTGGTGTCGGTGTAGCACCTCTCTATGATCTCGGCTGTCGTATCAAGGCCCTGGGTGGTGAGCCGACTTTCCTGCTTGGAGCCCGCAGTGCCCGTGACCTCCTCGAGCTTGATCTCTTCGATCAGGTCGGTCGTGTCTTCGTGACGACAGAGGATGCCAGTGTCGGAGAGAAAGGTTTCGTGACGCAGCATTCCATCCTGCAGCAGGAACATTTTGATGGCATTTATACCTGTGGTCCGAAGCCGATGATGATGTCTGTGGCCCGTTATGCCCGTGAGAAAAATATTCCTTGTGAAGCCTCTTTGGAGAACATGATGGCATGTGGTGTTGGTGCCTGTCTTTGCTGTGTAGAGAAGACCGTGAAGGGCAATGAGCGTGTCTGTCAGGACGGTCCGGTGTTCTCCATTGACCAGTTATTGTGGAAATAAATGAATCAATTATGGCTAATTTAAGTGTAAAAATAAAATCATTAAATCTCAAGAATCCTGTTATGACGGCATCCGGAACTTTCGGATACGGCAAGGAGTTTGAGGACTTTATTGATCTCAACAGACTGGGTGGAATTATTGTCAAGGGAACGACCTTGGAGCCCCGTCAGGGTAATGACTATCCTCGTATGGCAGAGACGCCGCAGGGTATGCTCAACTGTGTAGGACTGCAGAACAAAGGTGTAGACTATTTCGTGCAAAAAATATATCCATTAATTGCAGATTACGACACAAATATCCTCGTTAATGTGAGCGGAAACTCTCCAGAAAATTATGCAAAATGCGCAGAGAAATTAAAGGATCTTGAACATATTCCGGCCATTGAATTAAACATTTCCTGTCCGAATGTGAAGGATGGTGGTATGGCTTTCGGTACTTCCTGTACTGCTGCGGCATCCGTTGTAAAGGCAGTGAGAGCGGTCTATAATAAACCCATTATTGTGAAATTATCACCGAATGTGACGGACATCACGGAGATCGCCAAGGCCTGTGAGGCAGAGGGAGCCGACAGTGTATCCCTGATCAATACGTTGATGGGAATGGCTGTGGATATCGAGAAACGGAAGCCGCTGCTGAGTATCCGTACGGGTGGCCTCAGTGGTCCTGCCGTGAAGCCCGTGGCTCTGAGAATGGTCTATGATGTGGCACATGCCGTGAAGATTCCTGTTGTGGGACTGGGTGGTATTATGAATGCGCGGGATGCGCTGGAGTTCATGATGTGTGGTGCCACGGCTATCGAGATCGGTACGGCCAACTTCATCGATCCTCAGGTGACGGTGAAGGTCATCGACGGGATGAACCAGTGGCTCGACGACCATGGCGTGAAAGATGTCAATGAGATCATCGGGTGCATAGAATAGGGGCTATAGATCGCGATAGATAGCTATAGCTCACGATAGAAAATAAAAGGTGGCCGCTTTTCGACCACCTTTTATTATTATAGCATCATATCGAGGAGGACCATAGCGGCCATATCCTCTACGATGGGGACGGCACGGGGGAGGACGCAGGGGTCATGACGACCTTGTGCCTTGAAGGTCACGGCCTCACCGGCCTTGTTGATCGTCTGCTGGTCACGGAGGATCGTTGCCACGGGCTTGAAGGCCACCCGGAAGTAGATGTCCTGACCGTTGCTGATTCCTCCCTGGATGCCACCGCTGTGATTCGTCAGTGTGGCGGCAGCGGGATTACCACCCTTGCAGATACGTGGAGCATCCGGACCTTCGGGATAGCGGCTGACATCGGCAGCGGGGATGAAGACATCATTCTGTTCACTGCCACGGCCTGTCACTCCGGCGAAGCCCTCACCATATTCAAAACCTTTGACGGCATTGATACTGAGCATGGCAGCGCCGAGGCGGGCATGGAGCTTGTCGAACTCCGGATCACCGATACCGGCGGGACAGCCCTGGATGACACAGGTGATGATACCGCCGACGGTGTCACCGGCTTTCTTCACCTCCATGATGAGGTCGGCCATCTCCCGGGCTTTCTCCGGGTCAGGGCAGCGCACGGCATTATCCTCGATCTTGGAGAGGTCATATTTCCGGTAGTCTCTGTCGAGGGCGATATTGCCCACCTGGGATGTATAGGCCCGGATGGTAATGCCTTTGGGCTGAAGGGCCAGTTTGGCCAGAGCGCCACCGACACAACGGGCCAGCGTGATACGTGCCGAGGAACGTCCGCCACCACGGTGGTCACGGATACCATACTTATTATAATAGGTGTAATCGGCGTGGGAAGGGCGGAAGAGCTCCCGCATGTTGTCGTAGTCTTTGGAGTGCTGGTTGGTATTTCGCACTTCAAAGGCGATGGGCGTGCCCGTGGATTTTCCTTCGAAGATACCACTGAGGAACTCCACCTGGTCGGCTTCCTTGCGGGAGGTCGTCAGTTTGCTCTGTCCGGGACGACGACGTGAGAGTTCCTGTTGGATGAAGTCGAGGTCAACGGGTATGCCGGCGGGATAGCCGTCGACGATGCCACCTACGGCCACGCCGTGACTCTCACCGAATGTTGTGAGGGTGAATTTTTTACCAAAAGTATTACTCATAGTGATAGGGATGAATATTATAGGATCCTTGCGCTTGCAAAGCGCAAGCACACGACGGCATGCCATGAGAGGCAGGACATGATAATCATGTCCCTACACGTGGGACGGAACATGATGAATCATGTCCCTACTCGCCGCAGTGGCAGTCGTCGCCGCAGTTTCCACCGCAGCTGCCGTCGCAGTTGCCGCAGCCGCCGTCCTTGCCGTGGTGGCAGTGGTGATGGAGGCTGTCGTTGAAAGCCTGGATATCCTCTTCCGTAGCGGGGCGGTTGATCAGTACCTTTCCTTCAAAGGAGAGGTCACGTCCGGCGAGGGGGTGGTTGAGGTCCACGCGTACGACCTTCTCCCCGATGGCGACGACCTGTGCGAGGAAGCGGTTGCCGTCGGCATTCTCCAGGGGCAGTGTGGCACCGAGCTGTACATGATCACTGTCGAATTTCCCATCAACGGTGAAGATACTCTTGTCGAGGTCGATGACGCGCTCGTCGAGGTGCTCACCGAAGGCGGAGGCAGCGGGGAGCGAGAAGAGGAAGTCCTGTCCGGCCTCAAGAGCGGCGATCTTCTGTTCGAAGGCGTCGAGGGCGATACCCATTTCCGTGATGAAGACAAAGGGCTTGCCGTCCTGGGTCTCTTCCAGGAGGTCATGACGTCCTTCTGTGACGTCATAGAGCTTGTAGGATGCTTGGATAAATCTTTTCATAATAAGGATCTTGTGGCAGGAGGCCCTTGGGGGATGATCCTCCTTGCCGGTGGATACTGTCTGCAAAGGTAATGCTTTTCGGTCGGAAAACAAAGGAAAAGGGCTGTTTTTTACTGTAACAGTTTTGAAATGTAAGTTAGCAACTTTGATTTAAGTCAAGAATATCGCTGTTTTCGCAAACAATCTTCCAAATTATTTGGAGGGAGCGAAAAAAGTTCCTACCTTTGCAATGTCAAAAGACAAGAAGGAGGTCTTTTAAAGATTGATTCAAGTTTGACGACACACACGGGCCAAGGCCCATTTAGGATAATGTTTAACAAAGGTCCCATTCAGGAATAACGATAACACGGGGCCGTAAAAGAAAGGTAAAAAGATTATGAAGAAGATGATTTTACTGGCAGTCGCCATGCTGAGCATGACCACCGCAACATTCGCAGCAGATGAGAACGCAAGTGCTACCGCAGCAACCGCAGCTTACAACATGAACGTCAACATGGACGCTCTGAGCAATGCACTGGCACTGAACGCTGATCAGGCAGACGCTGTAGAGAGTGTACACAAGAACTTCACGGCAGAGATGATGAATGCCGCTGTTGCTCCTGCTACCGAGCGCAAGGCCATCGTCGACAAGGCAGTTGAGAAGGATCTGAAGTACATGCACTCCATCCTCTCTGAGAAGCAGTACAAGAAGTACCTGATGCTGCTGAACGCCACCATGATCAACCGTGGTCTGAACAAGTAAATACGTGGAGACCTGCGGGTCTCTTCCTCCAATAAAAAATCTGCATCCGCTTTTGTGACGGGTGCAGATTTTTTTTTTGTTTGTGGGACATGATAAATCATGTCCCTATTTTGCGACGCGGAACCAGTCTGCGTCGAGCCAGCCGCGGTTGCCTTTCTGTGCATTCCACTCACTGACATATCCCATCTTGGCGCCGATCCATTTTCCTTTCACCATTGTGAAGGGAGATCCGGCGAAATGGTAGGACTTCCCGTCGAGGCTGTAGGCCATCTGACATTTACCATCCTTGACCTTCATCTGGAGATAGAGGTCGAGGTAGATAGCGGGTTGATAGGGTAGTTGGTCCTTCTCCGTTGGTTTCACCATGGTCAGCTGTTGGACAGTCTCACTACTGCCACGGTCGGCCTTGGAACAGTTATGGAGTTCGATGGAGAACTGATCCCCCTGTCGCCGTGCTACGAGGGCCTGATAATCCATACCCATCATGACGATACCACTATACTGGCCATCCGCCTTGGCAGCGACACGAACTTTTGTCGTGGCTGTGAAGGCTGGGGCCGGGAGCTTCTGGAGTAACAGGTTTGGCACATCCCACAGACTCTTATAGTCTGTCGGCTCATAGTAGTTGTACAGTCGCATGGTACCGTTGGCTGTCGGCATACCGAAGCTCTGGTCGTAGTTGGCGTGCCACTGCCATTGCAGTCCCATCTCGCCATGATTAAACTCGTCGCTCTCTTCGGGGTTGACCTTGGTGGTAGACGTACTCTTCGGTTTATGGAAAGAAGCATACGGTTCACCGCAATAACCTTTGGCGGGCACACGTCCCATGACGGGCCAGTTGTCTTTCCATGTCACGGGTTGGAGCATGACGACACGGCCATAGGCCCCTTTATCGTTGAAATGGAGGAACCAGTCCTCACCCTGAGCCGTATGGACCCATCCACCCTGGTGAGGGCCGTTGATGCCACTCTTTCCTTCCGCCATCACTTTCATCGCCTCATAAGGGCCCCATACGCTACGGGAGCGCATGGCGAGTTGCCAACCTTGTTCTACGCCTCCGGCAGGACACATAATCCAGTACCAGCCATTCCGTTTATAGAGTTTCGGACCTTCCGTGGTGTGGTTCGTCTGTCCACCATCGAAGACGATACGCGGTGTGCTGATGGCCTGTGTGCCATCGGCAGAGAGCTCCCGCATGGAGAGGACGGAGTTGAAGCCTGCCCGGCTGCCTGCCCATCCGTTGACGAGGTAGCAGCGGCCGTCATCATCCCATAGCGGACAGGTGTCGATCATTCCCTTTCCACTGATGACGCAGAGCGGTTTCGACCAGGGGCCGTGCGGGTCTTTGGCTTTGACCATCATCACGCCATAGTCGGGGTCACCCCAGTAGATATAGTATTCACCATTGTGATAGCGGATGGACGGTGCCCATACGCCTTTGCCATGTTGGGCTTTGTCGAAGACGGCTTTCGGCTCCTGTTCCTGAAGGGCATAGCCGATGATCTCCCAGTTGACGAGGTCTTTGGAGTGGAGGATGGGCAGTCCGGGGATACAGTTGAATGAGCTCGCTGTGAGGTAGTAGTCATCACCGACGGCACAGACGTCGGGATCACTGTAGTCGGCATAGAGGACGGGGTTCTTGTACTGTCCGTTGCCAAGGTCAGGGTTCCACACCTGGGAGTGGTATTGGGCCACAGCGGCCAGGGGGAGGCAGCAGAAGAGGGCTGCGATAAGGATTTGTTTTGTTTGCATGTTGTTAGTTTGTTTTATAGATCGCGATAGATTTTTATAGATCACTATAGAGAGGGAAGCGTGGGACCTTGCGCTTGCAAAGCGCAAGCACCCGACGGCAGGCCCGGCAAAGCGCAAGCACGCAGGCCCGGCTTGGCGGAACTATGGCAGCCTCTCCTTGAGGGAGGGTTGTGGAGGGGCTTATGCCCCTACGGCAATAGCCAGACGGCGGAGGTTGTCTTTCTCACCGACGACCCAGATGATATCGCCCGGATCGAAGCAGTGGTTCGGGTCGATGAGTGTCAGATTCTCCTGTCCCTCTTCCCGTCCCACGACCATACAGTTGTAGTCGTCACGGATCCCGCTCTCCTTGAGCGTCTTCCCGATGAACGGACAGTCTTTGGACAGTACGAGTTGTTGCAGTTTCATCTCCCGTTTCTCAATCTTCGGGTCTTCCGCCACGAGTTCACTCTTGGCAGCCTTGCTGAACTTCTGCAGCTGTTCATCATTACCGATCACCTGCAGCTGGTCACCGGGGAAGAGGATCGTATGACCATCGGGGATATTCAGACGCTGTCGACCACGGAGGATACTGCTCACATGGATACCGAAGCGGTTACGCAGATGGAGGTCACGCAGACTCTTTCCTGCCCATTCCGAGTCTTCCGGGATCATCACCTCACCGATATGGATATCACGGTCGAGGAGTTTCCCCTCATAGAGCGGGCGCCGGGTACCTTTCACCTGTTGGGCGATCTCCCGGCTGTGGAGGTTCTCGATGAAGCGCCGTTCGAGGCTGATGCTCCGTTTCTTCAGTCGTCGTGAGAGCATGATGACGACGATGATGGCGAGGGTGAATGTCACGAGGAAGGCGTTGGCGAAGCGTGTGAGGTAGTTGGCGATATAGAATACGAATGCCGAGGCAATGGCGATCCTGACGAGGACGGTGAATACCAGCGGCAGTCGGTTGATGCGGTTCTCCGTCCACAGATGCTGGAAGGCCTCGGAGTGGTTCTTCTTCATGATCATCGCTCTGAGGAACGGTGAGATGATGAGCAGTGTCGCAAGGCCGCATACTAGGTTGCCAGTCCAGTGTGTCCCTGTCATCTGAACCGATAGATGTCGGCATATCGGTAGGATGAACGTGAACATCAAGAAGATGGCAGCTCCCGAGAGGATACCGTATACGACGACATTCACCGTCATGGCGAGCAGCAGGTCATGCCACTCACTGTGACTGACCGTCCCTTCCGGCGTGCCGATATGCACATGGTTCGACCGTCGGATCCATTTCTTCGGCAGGGCCGTCTCCAGGACCTTATAGCATGGGTTGGCGGCCTTGATCATATAAGGCGTGAGGAACGTCGTGATGACGGAGACGGCGACGACGACGGGATAGAGGAATTTGCTGATCACCCCCAGACTCAGACCGAGGGAGGCGATGATGAAGGCGAACTCACCGATCTGTGCCATGGAGAAGCCGCAGCGCATGGCCGTCTTCAGGTCCTGTCCGCTGAAGATGAAACCCATCGTGCCGAACACCATCTGTCCCAGGAGAATCGCTGCCACGAGGGCGATGATCGGCCCGGCATAGCTGACGATGATCTGCGGGTCTACGAGCATGCCGACAGAGACGAAGAAGATGGCGCCGAAGAGGTTCTTCACCGGTTCCACCACTCTTTCTATCTTGTCAGCCTCCACGGTCTCAGCGAGTATACTTCCCATGACGAAGGCGCCGAAGGCCGAGCTGAACCCCACCTTTGTGGAGATGACGGCCATCAGACAACATAAGCCAAGTGATACGATGACCATCGTCTCTGCCGTCATCAGTTTTCTCGTGATACGGAAGAAGCTCGGCATGAGATAGATGCCGACGACGAACCACAGGATGAGGAAGAAGGCGATCTTCAGGATGCTCCCCACCATCTGTGTGCCGTCAGGACTGTTGCCACTGGCGATGGCACTCAGCATGACCATCATGACGATGGCGAGGATATCCTCGAGGATGAGGACACTCATGACGAGGGAGGCGAAGCGCTGCTGACTCAGTCCGAGGTCGTCGAAGGCCTTGTAGATGATCGTTGTCGATGACATGGCGAGCATACCACCGAGGAAGATGCAGTCCATCCGTCCCCATCCGAAGGCCTTGCCGACTGTCATGCCGAGTCCCGACATACAGAAGATAATCGTCAGGGCGGCGATGACGGGTGCCATACCCATCTTTACGATTTTCTTGAACGAGAAATCCAGTCCCAGTGAGAACAACAGGAACATCACGCCGATGTCGGCCCATGTCTCGATGTTCGCCTCATGGACTACTGACATCGTATACGGCATGTGCGGTGACACCAGGAAGCCGGCCACGATATACCCCAGTACGAGGGGCTGCCGTAGCTTCTTGAAGAGCAGGGTGACGATGCCTGCGACGATCAGTATCAGACTGAGATCAGAAATCAGATCCATAAAATCTCTCGTTACTCCCGTCGCCATACCTTATTATATAGGTATGGTGGCGGGATAGGGTTTATAAAAGCGAATTAGTCGTTGAAGCTCTCCGTGAGCTCGCAGATCTTCACGACGGTCTTCATGGCAGCCTCCATGACCTGGATGGAGACGAACTCATAAGGACCATGGAAGTTCACGCCACCGGCGAAAATGTTCGGGCAGGGGAGACCACGGAAGGACAGCTGTGCGCCGTCGGTACCACCACGGATCGGCTGCACCTTCGGGGCGATGCCGAGCTGTTCGAAGGCTTTGAGGACGATGTCGATGACATGGATGTTCGGATCGATCTTCTCCTTCATATTATAGTACTGGTCCTTCATCTCCACGTTACAGGTGCCCTCACCATATTTCTTGTTGAGTTTCTCGGCACACTCGAGGATGAAGTCCTTACGGTCGTTGAATTTCTCACGGTCGTGGTCACGGATGATATAGCTCAGCGTGGCCTCCTCACAACGACTGTTGATACCGAGGAGGTGATAGAAGCCCTGGTAGCCCTCTGTCGTCTCCGGGATATCCGTCTCGGGAATCATGTTGTTGAACTCACACGCCAGTCGGCTGGCATTGATCATCTTACCCTTGGCGTAGCCCGTATGCACGCTGACGCCCTTGATATGGATCTTTGCGCCGGCGGCATTGAAGTTCTCATACTCCAGTTCACCGAGGTCGCCACCATCCATGGTGTAGGCCCACTGGCATCCGAACTTCTTCACGTCGAAGTGGTGAGCGCCCATGCCGATCTCCTCGTCGGGGTTGAAGGCGACGCGGATATCGCCGTGCTTGATCTCGTCATGGTCACGGAGGTAGCACATAGCCTGTACGATCTCGGCGATACCGGCCTTGTCGTCGGCGCCGAGGAGTGTGGTGCCATCGGTGACGATGAGGTCCTCACCCTTGTGGGCCAGGAGCTCCGGGAATTTCTTCGGAGAAGAGATGATGCCCGGAGAGAGGACGATGTCGCCGCCGTCATAGTTCTTGACGATACGAGCCTTGACATCCTTGCCGCTGGCATCCGTAGAGGTATCATAATGAGAGATGAAACCGATGGTCGGCGTCTCTTTCTTGCTGTTTCCGGGGAGGGTGGCATAGATATATCCCATGTCATCCATCTCGACATCCTCGAGACCTTCACTCTCGAGTTCTTCTTTCAGATACTTGGCGAACACGAGTTGTTTCGCCGTACTCGGCACACTGTCGGAATCTTCGCTCGACTGTGTGTCAAACTTTGTGTAGTTGATAAATCGTTCTGTCAGTTCCATATAGGATAAATGAATATTTTCCGCAAAGTTAATAAAAAAATCTCTCTTTCATTGTTTTTTTATCAATTTTTTTATACCTTTGTAGATAAGAAAAAGACAAAATAACGAATCTAAATACAATCTGTTATGCGACTGATCATTCAAAAAGACTATACAGCCCTGTCACAGTGGGCCGCCAATTATGTCATGGCGCGCATCCGTGATGCGTCGCCGACGGCCGACCATCCTTTTGTCCTCGGACTGCCGACGGGATCGACGCCGATCGGCATGTATGAGGCCCTCATCGCCGCCAACGACCGTGGCGAGGTGAGTTTCCAACATGTTCTGACGTTTAATATGGATGAGTATGTCGGACTCCCTGAGGATCATCCGCAGAGCTATCATTCCTTTATGTTCGATCATTTCTTCTCCCATATCGATATCCCACGGGAGAATATCCATTTACTGAATGGCAATGCCACCCATCCCGAGGAGGAATGCCGCCATTATGAGGCACTGATCCGTGAGGCTGGTGGTGTCGACCTCTTCATCGGCGGAGTGGGTCAGGACGGACATATCGCGTTCAACGAGCCAGGGTCCTCTTTGGCCTCCCGTACGCGGAAGGTCAGTCTGACGGAGGATACGATCCTCGCCAACAGTCGTTTCTTCGACGGTGACCCAACAAAGGTGCCGACGGAGGCGCTGACGGTGGGTGTCGGGACGGTGATGGATGCCCGGGAGGTGATGATCCTCATCAATGGTCATCAGAAGGCGAAGGCCCTCGCTGCCGCCGTGGAGGGGCCGGTGACGCAGATGCGGCCTGTCAGTGCCCTTCAGTTCCATCCTAGGAGTATCATCGTATGTGATGAGGCGGCGACGGATGAGCTGCATGTATCTACGTATAAATATTATAAGGACTAGTGGCGACTTGCGCTTGCAAAGCGCAAGCACGGGACGGCGCGCCCAAATATTAATGATATGACAATGGATAAATATAAGTTGCGGTCATCTGTTGTGGCCCTCTGTGGCCGACTCGGGAAGCCCATTTTGGGCCTCACGGATGAAGACTATCTCCAGGGAGGGCTCTCAGCCCTGTTGGCTTGTTATGGCTCAGCCGACCGTGTCAATCATCTGGTTTATGATGATCTTAAAGGGACGATAGCTGAGGCTAATCCTCATCGGCGGATTATTGTCTTCTCACCCCATCCCGATGATGATGTCATCTCTATGGGTGGCACCCTTCGTCGGCTTGTCCGTGAGGGTAATGACGTGCATGTGGCCTATGAGACATCGGGAGATATCGCCGTCGGTGACGAGGAGGTAAGGCGTTATCTATATTTCGTGAAGGGAGTCAACGACCTCTTCTGCGATGGTGCTGACGATGCGGTGAGTAGGTTAGTGAAGTCTGTCTCTGTCTTCCTTGAGCATAAGAAGGATGGAGAAATTGATGATTTGGAGGTACGGGAGTTGAAGGCGCTGATCCGCAGGGGAGAGGCACGGCTGGCCTGTGACTATAACCATATCCCGAAGGACCATGTCCATTTCCTCAATCTGCCGTTTTATGAGAGTGGACGCATCGAGAAATATCCGGTCAGTGAACGTGATGTTGCCCTGATCGCCAATCTGTTGGCAGCCATCCGTCCGCAGGAGATCTATGTCGCCGGAGATTTTGCCGATCCCCATGACACCCATCGCAAGTGTACGGCTGCCGTCTTCTCTGCCTTGGATGAGCTGAAGGCGAGACAGGAGCAACAGAAAGGTATGTCCCAAGCCCGTTCCACGGGGCAGGAGAGCGATACTGTCGACTGGCTCAATGACTGTAAGATATGGATGTATCGTGGCGCGTGGGCAGAATGGGATATTTCGGAGATCGACAAGGCAGTACCGATGACGGCGGGAGAGTTGGCGGAGAAACGGGAGGCGATCCTCAAGCATCATAGTCAGATGGAGAGTGCCCCCTTTCCCGGCAGTGATGACCGTCTTTTCTGGCAGCGTGCCGAAGACCGTAACCAGTCTACCGCAGCCCGTTTCGCTGCCCTCGGACTGCCGAAATTCGCGGCGATAGAGGCGTTTAAAAGTAAAAAAGTAAAGAAGTAAAAAAGTAAAGAAGTAAAGAAATAAAAAAGTAAACGTTGGCAGTTAGGAGCCAACGTTTATTTTTTGAGGCGGAATAGGATGAATCCAGTCCCTACGTTTACTTTTTTACTTCTATCAGTTTCATTCCCTCTTCCACGGCCTGCATGTTCAGGGGGATCATGTTGTGATGGCGTTCGGGAAGAGCCTTGTAGAGGGCTTTCTCAAGACCTTTCGTGCTGACGACGGGACAGATCTTGAGCAGACCGCCGAGGACGATCATGTTGAAGACTTTCGCGTTCTTCATCTCTGCCGCCTTGTCCATGGCGTCGAGACGATATACCGTGATGTCCTTACGTGTCGGCGGGTTCATGATGCCGTAGCCGTCATAGATGAGGATACCGCCGGGTTTCACCTTACTCTCGAACTTGTCGAGGGAGGGTTGGTTGAGGACGATGGCGATATCGTATTTGCTGAGGATCGGTGAGGAGATACGGTCGTCGGAGATGATGACCGTCACGTTGGCCGTACCGCCACGCTGCTCCGGTCCGTAGGCCGGCATCCATGTCACCTGTTTATCCTCCATCAGTCCCGAGTAGGCCAGGATCTTTCCCATGGAGAGGACCCCCTGTCCCCCGAAACCGGATATGATGATTTCCTTTTTCATAAGTTTGTCGTGTCTTTAAGATCCCCTTTGGGATACTGTTTGAACATGTGTTCCTCCATCCATTTGTTGGCTTCCACGGGAGAGAGTTTCCAGCCACTGTTACAGGTAGAGACGATCTCCACGAGACTCGAGCCGAGGCCTTTCATACTGGCTTCGAAGGCTTTACGGATAGCTTTCTTCGCCTGACGGATCGCCGCTACCGTCTCCACGCTCTGACGTGTGACATAGCAGGTGCCCTGGAGATGGGAGGCCAGTTCGGTGATATTCAGTGGATAACCATGGAGGTCAGCCTCACGGCCGTAAGGACACGTGGAGGTCTTCTGTCCCAGGAGTGTCGTCGGTGCCATCTGTCCACCCGTCATGCCGTAGATGGCATTATTGATGAAGATGATGGGGATATGTTCGCCGCGGTTCAGGGCATGGATCGTCTCACAGGTACCGATACATGCCAGGTCGCCGTCACCCTGGTAGGTGAAGACGAGGCGGTCGGGCCACAGCCGTTTGATGGCGGAGGCGAGGGCAGGCGCACGTCCGTGGGCGGCTTCCTGCCAGTCGATGTCGAGATAGCGGTAGGCGAAGACGGCACAGCCAACGGGGCAGATGCCGACGGTTTTCTCTTCCATTCCCATCTCTTCGATGACTTCTGCCACGAGCTTATGGACGACGCCATGTGAACAGCCCGGACAGTAATGCATGGGGGTGTCATTCATCAACTCCGGTTTCTTATAGACGAGGTTCTCCGGAGCAATTATATCGTTGTTCATTTCTTGATCAGTTTAGTTTTCAGTGCTTCTACGATCTCCTCGGGATCGGGGACGATACCACCGAGACGACCGAAATATTCCACGGGGATACGGCCCTCGACAGCCAGACGGACATCATAGACCATCTGTCCGGCGTTGATCTCTGCCACGAGGATGCCCTTGACCCGCTCAGCCATCTCACGGATTGCCTTCGTCGGGAACGGCCAGAGGGTGATGGGACGGAAGAGACCGGCCTTGATGCCCTGTTCACGCAACAGCTCCACGCTCTTCTCGGCGATACGGGCGGCGGAACCGAAACTGACGATGACATATTCGGCATCATCGCACTGCTGGGGCTCGTAGCGTACCTCCTTATCCTTGATCTCCTGATATTTAGCCTGCATCTGCAGGTTACGGGCCTCCATGACCTCCGGCTTCAGTTCGAGCGACGTGAGGATATTTGGTTTACGGTCTTTCGTTCGTCCGATGGTAGCCCACGGACACTCCTTGCGGATCTCCTCCTCCGTGCGGCGTGGCTTCATCGGTGGCAGGACGACACGTTCCATCATCTGACCGATGACGCCGTCGCTGAGGATCATCGCCGGGTTACGATAGCGGAAAGCCAGCGTGAAGGCGAGGTCCACGAAGTCAGCCATCTCCTGTACGGAGGCTGGCGCGAGGACGATGACGTTATAGTCGCCGTTGCCGCCGCCACGGGTAGCCTGGTTGTAGTCGCTCTGACTCGGCTGGATCGTGCCGAGGCCGGGGCCGCCACGCTGTACGTTGACGATGACGCCGGGGATCTCAGCACCGGCCATATAGGAGATACCCTCCTGCATGAGGGCCACGCCGGGGGAAGAACTCGTCGTCACTACACGCTTGCCGGCACCGGCGCCGCCATAGACCATGTTGATGGCCGCCACCTCACTCTCGGCCTGCAGGACGACCATTCCCGTCGTCTCCCACGGCTTCAGCAGGGCCAGGGTCTCGATGATCTCGCTCTGCGGCGTGATGGGATAGCCGAAGAACCCATCGGCGCCACAACGGATGAGGGCATGGGCGATGGCCTCATTGCCTTTCATCAATGTCACCTCATTGTTCTGATTTTCCATTGCTATGCTTCTCCTATTTTTCGTTTATATACTGTGATGCATCCGTCGGGACATACAATGCCGCAGGACGCGCAACCGATACAGTCATCGGCACGGACGGCCTCCACGAAGGGGTAGCCATGTCGGTTGACCTTTTTCTGTGAGAGAGCGAGTACGTCTTTGGGACAGGCTACGACACAGAGTGAACAGCCCTTGCAGCGGTCGGTATCCACCACAACGGCTCCTTGAAATCTCTTAGACATGATATTTCTTTTATAGTTTTCTCGTTCGTTCAGACGGTTGGACCTCAGGGGTTGTAATAATCCTTACAATAGAAATTAAGAATATCGTCCAACATCTGTTTGGCTTCCACGGCAGGACTGTTGGCATCGAGACGGATGGCTTCCAGATAGCAATTGATCGCATGCTGGAAGTCGCCTTTCCGACGGTAGTCATTGCCTTGTTGATAGTATTCGTTTGAAGTCATGATTTTTATTTTGCTGCAAAAGTAAGGACAAAAAAATGAAGTCAATCCACAGATTGCCTCGTTTTTTGTTATATAATCTTAACCGCTGTTAAATGGTGCACAACATTGGAATATTGTGCAAAAATATTCCGTCTCCGTAGGGTGCGGCCCGTGTGGCCGCCCTAATCGGGAATGATGTAGGGACATGATTTATCAATTTACACCAACGTGGAGTTAGGACGGCCACAAGGGCCGCCCCTACGGAGGATAAACAACGGAGATAAAAAATTATCCTCGAGAGATAAATTTTTATCTTCATGAGATATCTTCCTGTCTCTGATGTTTGTGTAGAGGCGGATATGTAACACGATATGTAACAATGTTACATACTAAAGTCTTTGAATATCAATAAGTTGTAAGTTTGTGTAACATGTAACATGGATATAGGGGGGATCTGTAGGGTATGATGCCCCGTAGATAGTCCTGAGGAGTATGCGTATATAATATTTTATAATACATCCCCCCTATACCCATGTTACATGTTACATATCTTTGTAAATAACTGATACTTAGGAAGTTTAGATATGTAACATGGTATGTAACAATGTTACATATTGTGTTACATATAACTCTTTTGGGGAAGAAGTGAACCCGCTGGGATTCAAACCCAGGACCTTCAGAACCGGAATCTGACGCTCTATTCAACTAAGCTACGGGTCCAAAATGTGTGATTTACGACGTGTTTTCTCGTAAATCGAGTGCAAAGATACATCTTTTATTTTGAAAGGCCAAATTTTTTTGAGATTATTCCCATATTATTCGGGCGGATTGCCGGAACATGATGAATCAAGTCCCTACTTGGGCGGAACCTGATGAATCATGTCCGTACATAGTGACAGTTTGGACGGGGATGAGGGGCGGTGCGACGGATGGAGAAGTTTCATTTTGTTATTTCTGTTGACTTTTTGCAAAATTTCTTCCGAAAATACTTGCGATTTAATAATAATGTTGTAACTTTGCATCAGTTTTTGACAATAAAAGAAATAAATAATAGCAATGAGTCAATTAATTAAGCCTGCAGGTTACAAGCCGCTGTTGGACATGCGACAGACTGAGCAGGGCATCAAGCAGATCAAGGATTTCTTCCAGCAGAACCTGGCCACGGAGCTTCGTCTGCGTCGTGTCACGGCCCCTCTCTTTGTGTTGAAGGGTTTAGGTATTAATGATGACCTGAATGGCGTGGAGCGTCCTGTGACGTTCCCCATCAAGGATCTTGGCGACGCCCAGGCCGAGGTCGTTCATTCACTGGCAAAATGGAAGCGTCTGACCCTCGCCGAGTATCAGATTCAGCCGGGTTATGGTATTTACACCGATATGAATGCTATCCGTGCCGATGAGGAGTTGGATAATCTCCATTCTCTGTATGTCGACCAGTGGGACTGGGAGGCCGTCATCACGCGTGAGGACCGTACGATCCATTTCCTGGAGGATGTGGTACGTCGTATCTATTCCGCCATCCGTCGTACGGAGTATCTGGCTTGTGAGTTCTATCCCCAGTTGAAGCCGTTCCTTCCTGAGACGATTCATTTCATCCATAGTCAGGACCTTTTGGATATGTATCCCACCCTCAGTCCCCATGAGCGTGAGGATGCTATCTGTAAGAAATATGGTGCCGTCTTCGTAGAAGGTATCGGTGGTAAGCTCAGTGACGGAAAGAAGCATGACGGTCGTGCCCCGGACTATGATGACTGGTCAACGGTAGCCGAGAATGGCAAGGCCGGACTCAACGGTGATATCCTTATCTGGTATCCGGTCCTTGGCCGCAGTTTCGAGCTGAGCAGTATGGGTATCCGTGTAGATAAGGAGAGTCTGCTCCGTCAGTTGAAGATTGAAGGTCAGGAGCAGCGTGAGAAGCTCTATTTCCACCAGCAGCTGTTGAATGGCAAGTTGCCGCTGAGCATCGGTGGCGGTATCGGTCAGAGCCGTCTGTGCATGGTCATGCTCCACAAGGCCCATATCGGTGAGATCCAGGCAAGTATCTGGCCCGAGGATATGCGCAAGGAGTGCGAAGAGGCAGGCATGCCGCTAATCTAAAGCCTCACCCCCAACCCCTCCCCGAAGGGGAGGGGAGTTATTTGTCTTTGCGCTTCCTTGCGCTTGCAAAGCGCAAGCACACGACGGCGCGCCATTCTTGACGGGCGGGCTGTTTACGACGTGCGTGCCGTTTATGTCAGCTCCAGGTCAAGGGCCTGACGTAAGCGTTCGATGGACGGGTTGTTTTTCCGCAGTTCATCGAACACGTCTTTTCTGGAAAGAATTTTCTGAGCTTCCCCGGCCTTTGCGAGGCGTGTGGTGAGCTGAATACTGTTGTTGTGCAGCAACTGGGCCAGTGTGGCCCGGATGCTGCCACGCAGTTTATTGACCTCATCGAGGAAGATCTGGTTGTCGACGACGAGTTCAGCATTCGGATAGGTCGTGATCTGCGGCCGCATATTCTTCAGGCGCTGCGCCAGTCCGATATACTGTTTCGGCATACGGTTGCACATCGCCACCCATTGAAGGTCGAGTTCCTCGGGCGTGAAGTCACGGTCTTTGTTCTCCTTCTCGGCGGCAGCCTCCGCGACCTTCTCCTGACGGAGATAGGACGGCTGGCGCGGATGGAGGATGGAGTCGAAGGACACGCCGATACCCTTCGGGTTGAAATGTGTCGTGACATGGGGGGCGGCGGGCTGTGCTGTTGTCGTGGCAGTCTGTGCTGTAACCACAGTAGCCGTATGAGCCGTTGCAGACTGTGCGGCGGTGTGGGCAGATACAGAACTGCCTGCCGCCGTAGTGCCGACAGCGGCATGGGAGTTCACCGGCTGCGGTTTCGGGGCGGCTACCTGCGGGGCTGCCTTGGTCCGAACCTGTCGGAGATTTTTAAACAGGATTTTCAGTCTATAGGGCGAGCGCCCCGAGGCGGGCACGTCTTTGTCCTCGGGTTGTGTGATCTGCGCCATTTCGATGAGGGTCAGTTCTACGAGCAGTCGTTTGTTACTGCTCTGCCGGTATTCCACGTCGCAGCGGTTCATGATCTGAAGGGCTTTATATAAGAAAGGTGTAGGTGCTTTCTGTGCCTGTTCGACATATCGTTTCCGCTGTTCGTCACTCGTCTCAAGGAGAGATACTGTCTTCGGGTCTTTGGCCATAAGGACATTCCGCACGTGGGCGGCGAGGCCGTTGACGAGGTTTCCACCGTCGAAGCCCTTAGCCAGGAGATTGTTGAGCAGCACCATCATGTCGGCGGCGTCATTCTTCAGGGCGAGGTCTACGAGTTGGAAATAGTTATCCTCATCGAGGACGTTGAGGTCTTCGATGACTTTCTGATATGTGATATTCCCCTGACAGAAGCTGGCGGCCTGGTCGAAGATGCTCAAGGCATCGCGCATGCCACCATCCGCTTTCTCAGCGATGACCGCCAGGGCCTGTTCCTCATATTGGATACCCTCTTTCTCAGCCACCATCTTCAGGTGTTTGATGGTGTTGGGCACCGTCATACGCTCGAAGTCGTAGATCTGGCAACGGCTGAGGATCGTCGGCAGGATCTTATGCTTCTCTGTCGTGGCGAGGATGAAGATCACGTGGGCAGGCGGCTCCTCCAGCGTCTTGAGGAAGGCGTTGAAGGCTGCCGTGGAGAGCATGTGGACCTCATCGATGATGAACACTTTATAGCGGCCTATCTGAGGCGGTATACGTGTCTGTTCCATGAGGGCCTTGATATTCTCCACGGAGTTGTTGGAGGCGGCATCGAGCTCGAGGATGTTCAGGGACCGTCCCTCGTTGAAGGCCTTGCAGCTCTCACATTCGTTGCAGGCCTCTCCGTCGGCCGTGGGGTGCTCACAGTTGATGGCTTTGGCGAAGATACGGGCACAGGTTGTCTTTCCCACCCCTCGCGGACCGCAGAAGAGGTAGGCATGCGCCAGTTTCCCGCTCTTGACGGCATTCTTCAGTGTTGTCGTCAAGGCTGTCTGTCCGACGACACTGTCGAAGGTCATCGGGCGGTACTTGCGTGCCGAAACAATATATTCTTTCATACGGATGGATTTGTTCTGCAAAAATAACTATAATTTTTGAAACGACAAAGAAAATAACGCCTTCGGTTGCGTTATTCTCATTTTAATTTCTTACTTTTGCAGAAAAATCTATGGAAAGATGTCTGTAAAGGTAAATGCATGGTTAAGTTTCCTGGCTCATTATAAGTATCTCATCACGATTGTGGTGGGCGTGCTCATCGTGGGTGTCCTCGATGACAACAGTTTCCGTAAGCTCGTACAGTATGAGATGGAGATCAGCGACCTCAAGGAGCAGATCAACAACTACGACAAGCAGTATGAGAAGGACTCCAAGACCCTCCGTGACCTCAAGCGCAACCCGAAGACGATTGAGAAGATCGCCCGTGAGCGCTATTTCATGAAGGCAGACGATGAGGATATCTACGTCTTGAGTACCGACGAGCAGCAGGACGAGTCAGGTGACAAGAGTGACGGCATGAGCCCGGACAACATCGATCAAGAATCATCAACAAATAACGAAACGAATGAATAAATTTCAATCCATCCTTTTCATTATCGGTGGCATCATGATGGTCATCGGTGCCGGCGCTTTCTGCTTTGGTTTTATCCTCCCCTCTCTTTTGAAAGTAGCTTGCTGGATCTATCTCATCGGCTCACTGCCCTTTGCCATCTTCCAGGCTATGCAGGAGCTGCCTGTCAATAACCTCGTCGTGCGCCGTCTGAAGCGTATCCAGCTCATGGCTGATATCTTCTTCGTGCTGGCGGGAATCTCCATGGTAGACACGGCCTATGGCTTCTTCCGTGATCTCTTTGCCAACTACGAGACCTATCTCACCTATTTCTATAATAAATGGGTGCTGTTGCTGCTCATCGCTGCCGTTCTGGAACTCTATACGATCCACCGTATCGAGCATGAGGAGCGGAAAGAGGAAAAGCAGATTGCGAAAAAAGACTAAAAGAGTAGGTATGAATTTTAAATAGCATAAAAATATTTCTCTGAACAGAGAAATGATTGTACCTTTGTTCTGCGAACAGAAAAGTGCTTATGAATAAAATACTTTACGCATTTGTAAGTCTATTGGCTTTTACGTCTTGCGCTCAGACGTATAAGATCACCGGTTCGAGCAATATGTCTACGCTCGACGGCCAGAAGTTATATCTGAAGGTGTTGAAGAACAACGACTTCAAGAATATCGACTCCTGTGACGTCGTCCATGGCCAGTTTGAGTTCTCCGGTACGGTCGACTCAGCCTGTATGGCGAATATTTTTATGGATAAGGACTTTCTGCTGCCTCTTGTCCTTGAGGGTGGTGACATCTCCGTGAAGTTTGACAATACCCAGCAGAGTGTCACGGGAACGCCGTTGAATGACAAGCTAGACAAGTTTGTCAAGAAATACAACCAGCTCAAGAATCAGGAGGCCGAACTTGTTCACCGTCACGACCAGGCCATCATGGATGGCAGTAATATGCAGGCCGTGAACAGTCAGTTGCAGGCCCAGGCGGCTCGGCTGAGTGATCAGGAGGACAAGCTCGTGACGAATTTCGTTTGCAGCAACTTCGATAATGTTCTCGGTCCTGGTGTCTTCTTCATGTTCACCATCGACAACGAGTATCCGATGCTCTCGCCGTGGGTGGAGGATATCATGAGTCGAGCTACGGAGAAGTTCAAGAATGATCCGTATGTGAAGGATTATTACCAGAAGGCGCAGGAGAACGAGCAGATCATGAATGGTATGAAGGATGCCGGTCCCGGTGCTCCACCTCCCGGTGGTCCCGGTGCTCCCGACGGAGCGCAGCAGCCACAGGACGGACCTACGGCCAACGACCTGGCACGTCCTACCATTCCTCAGAAATAACAAGCTATGAAAAGAATCATTCATTCCGGTACGATTGTCAATGAAGGCAGGGCCTACAAAGGGTCTGTCCTTCTCGTTGACGACCATATCGATCAGATTATAGAAGGCCCGGCGCCCCGTGGAGACTACGATGACGAAGTAGACGCCACGGGGTGTTTCGTTCTGCCCGGTGTCATCGATGAGCATGTCCATTTCCGTGATCCCGGACTGACGCGCAAGGCAGACATCGAGAGTGAGAGCCGTGCTGCCGCCTGGGGTGGCGTCACCTCTTTCCTCGACATGCCGAATACGATCCCGCAGACGACGACCATCGAGGCCTGGGAGGCCAAGCGTCAGATTGGCGCGGCGAAGAGTCATGTCAATTATGGCTTCTTCTTCGGTGCCACGAATGACAATGCGCCGCTCTTCAAAGACCTCGACCGTCATCATGTGCCGGGCATCAAACTCTTTATGGGTGCCAGCACGGGTAATATGCTCGTCGACAAGCGTGCCTCCCTGGAGGCTGTCTTCTCGGAGGCTGCCCGGTTGAACTATATCGTCATGACCCATTGTGAGGATACGGCGATGATCAATGCCAATATGAAGGCGGCGAAGGCGAAGTGGGGTGATGATCCGGACATTATCCATCATGCAGAGATCCGTAGTGCCGAGGCCTGTTATGCCAGCAGTCATCTCGCCGTGCAGCTTGCTGAGGCAGCCCATGCCCGTCTGCATATCGCCCATCTGTCGACGGCACGGGAGCTCGCTCTCCTTGATGCGACAAAGGGTGTTACCGGTGAGGCTTGTATGGCCCATCTGTTGTTTACGGATGACGATTACGCACGCCTTGGTGCCCGTATCAAGTGTAACCCCTCCGTAAAATCAGCTGCCGACCGTGATGCCCTCCGACGGGCCGTCGCCGACGGCACGATCTATACGGTGGCAACAGACCATGCACCCCATGAATGGAAAGACAAGCAGGGCGGCTGCGTCCATGCCGCCTCAGGCATGCCGATGTTGCAGTTCTCCCTCATCTCCATGCTTCAGTTGGCTGATGAGCTTGGTATTCCCTATACGAAGGTCGTGGAACTGATGTGTCATCATCCTGCCGAGCTCTTTGATATCCAGGGCCGTGGTTTCCTGCGTCCCGGTTACAAGGCAGACATCACGATCGTCAGACCATGTAAGGATGGCTGGGTATTGACGAAAGATGATATCCAGAGCAAGTGTGGCTGGAGTCCTTTGGAGGGTCACCGCTTTACGTGGCAGGTCGTCCAGACCTGGTGCAATGGCCATTGCATCTTCGATCATGGCATATTTGATGAACAGTCGAAGGGTCAGGAATTAGTTTTCGATTCATGAAGAAGAAAATAGATTATAACATCTCCGATATCACGCCGTATATCAACTGGCTGTATTTCTTCCATGCCTGGGGACTCAACGGAAAGCCCCAGGAGGAGAAAGACCGGCTCAGAAAAGAGGCGGAGGCCTTGCTCGCTACGTGGGAAGGGAAGTATCATACCCATGGCATCTTTGCCATCCTCCCGGCCAACAGTGACGGTGACGACCTCATACTTGGGGACACGCGTATCCCTATGCTCCGCCAGCAGAAAGTGGAGGAGGGGAAGCCGAGTCTCTGTCTGGCAGATTTCGTCCGTCCGTTGTCATCGGGCATCAAGGATGAGGCAGGCGTCTTCGCCACGACGGTGGATGTTGATGTCGACGGGATGTTTAAGGAAGATCCATATCAGCGCATGCTCGCCCAGGTCCTCTGTGACCGTCTCGCTGAAGGGACGGCGGAGCGCATGCACGAGGAGATCCGACGAGTCTATTGGGGCTATGCGCCCGATGAGCATCTCACGATGGCGCAGACCCATGCCGAGGAATACCAGGGTATCCGTCCTGCCGTCGGCTATCCCTCACTGCCTGATACGAGCGTGAACTTTCTGCTCAACGATCTCCTCGGGATGAAAGACATTGGTATCCGTCTCACGGAGAGTGGCATGATGGTCCCTCACGCCAGTGTCAGCGGTTTCCTCTTTGCCCATCCGAAGGCCCACTATTTCGACCTCGGTCCTATCGGTGAGGACCAGCTGCGCGACTATGCCCGTCGTCGTGGCATCCCCGTGGAACTGATGCGGAGATTCTTGCAGGCAAGCATGATGAAGAAGTAAAGCCTCTCCCCTGACTCCTTCCCCGAATAGGGAGGGGATGTGCGATTGGCCCCTTCCAATATTCGATAAAAAATTATCAACGTGATTGCACGAATTTTTGTATGGCTGATATTGTTGATCGTATTGCCGGATCTGTATCTCGACTGGCAGTATCTGCGCCGTCATCCCCGGTTTACATTGAAGAAACGGGTGTTGTGGTGGTTGCCATGTATCGTCATGCTCATCTATACCGTCGCACTGGCGTCGATCAAGAATTTCGTGCCGACAGATCTGCGGTGGCTCAGTGCTTATCTGTCTCTCGTGGGTATCATCGTCATGCCGAAGGCCGTCTTCGCCATCTGTTCGGGAATCGGACTGTGGTGGGCCCGCAGCCGGCATCTGCATGTCAACCGCGGCAATATCGTCGGTGCTGTCGGTGCCATCCTAACGGTGATCCTGTTCATCTATAGCATCACCCTCGGTCCGCGTCAGTTCACCGTACGTCATATCGATCTGACTTTTAAGGACCTGCCCAAAGGTTTCGACGGTTATCGTATCGTCCAGTTCAGTGATGCCCATATCGGCAGTTTCAATCAAGTCATGGACCAATGTCTGGAGCGGAACATTGACAGTGTCATCGCTGCCCGTCCCAATATGATCTGTTTCACGGGCGACCTGCAGAATCTGCAGCCCGGTGAACTCAAACTCCATTTCAAGGACCTGCGGCGCCTGGCTACCTATTCGAAGGGCCGTGTCCCCGTGATCAGTGTCCTTGGCAATCACGACTACAGCTATTATGTAGGCGGCAGTGAGGCACACCGGCGGGAGGTGGAGCAGCAGATGGTAGAGATGCAGAAAGCCCTCGGCTGGCGGCTGTTGCGCAATGAGAATATGCCCGTTGTCCGTGGCCGTGACACGCTGTGGATTGCCGGAGAGGAGTGGGGCGAGATACCGAAAGCCAAGCGCTGTCCAAACCGCTCTGATCTGCGGAAGACATTGCGCGGTATCCCCAAAAAGGCGTTCACGATCGTCTTGCAGCATAACCCGAAGATGTGGGATCTGCATATCCTTCCCGAGAGT
>JAQXXT010000025.1 GCA_029226205.1 Prevotellaceae bacterium | reverse complement strand
GTGGCAGTAATCCCACAGTCTCTTGTAGAAGGGATGGCGGGTGAGTGTGGCGGGATCGCCGATGATGATGAGTTTCATGCGGGCGCGCGTGATGGCGACATTCATGCGTCGCAGATCACGGAGGAAGCCGATCTCGCCCTTGCTGTTGCTGCGTACCATCGAGAGGATAATCACGTCACGTTCCTGTCCCTGGAAGCCGTCGACAGTGTTGACGGTGATGAGGCGGCGGAAAGGCTTGAAGAACTCCCGTTTCTGGATTAGCCGACGGAGGTACTGTACCTGTGCACGATAGGGCGAGATGACGCCGACATCGATCTGCTCGTCGAGAATACGCTGTTTGCCGATCTTCGTGAAGTAATCCTCAAGGACCTGCAGCGTGTAGTTGGCCTCGCTCTTATTGATACGTCCGAAGGACTCACCGATGAAGGATTCGCCGTTTTGCGGGACATGGGAAGATTCATTGTCGGTGGGTTGTGGAACGGGAGCATCGTTGGGTTGCGGATCATGATCAATCTTGTCCTTACTGTCGGGGACCGTCCGCCATTCCATGGGCTCATCGTAATCGAGGATACCGCGGTATTTCACTTGTGGCGCGCTCTCCACCTCACCATGGTAGAACCAATCGGAGGAGAAGCGCATGATCTTCTCGTTCATACGATACTGGATCTTTAACAGCGTTACACACTCCGGTTTGTTCTCCACGATCCGTTCCATGAGCGTCTTGCCGAGACCGAGCTGCAGGGCACGGAGACTTTTCACCGTCGGCGGCAGCTGACAGTGGTCACCGGCGAAGATGACACGGCTGACACGACGGATAGGAATCCAGCAGGCCGCCTCAAGGGCCTGTGCCGCCTCGTCGATGAACAGTGTCGTGAAATGCTGTCCTTCAAGAAGGCGGTTGGCGGAGCCTACGAGGGTGGAGGCGATGACACGTGCCTCTCCGAAGAGCTCACTGTTGATGCGGATCTCCAGTGCCGTGGCGCGGTCTTTTAGTCGCTCGAGTTTCTGATGATAACTCTCGTTGCGGTTCTTCCGTTGTCCGCGGAGCTGTCGGATGGCCTTGCGGATGGCCCACAGCTGCGGATATTCGGGATGACTCTCGAAGCGCCGCTCGTAGGTGAACGACAGCATCTTGTCGTTGACCTTCGTGGGGTTGCCAATGCGCAGCACGTTGATGCCGCGGTCGACGAGTCGCTCACAGATCCAGTCGACAGCCATATTGCTCTGCGCGCAGACCATCACCTGACTCTCGCGCATGAGCGTCTCGTTGATGGCTTCCACGAGGGTCGTCGTCTTTCCCGTGCCGGGAGGGCCGTGGACGACGGCCACATCCTTGGCCCACAGCACCTCGTTGACGGCTTTCTCCTGCGTGGGATTCAGCCAGGGGAAACGGATTGGGTCGAAGGAGAACTTCTGAGCCTTCTGATGACTGTAGAAGAGGTCACGGAGATAGGCCAGCCGGTTGTTCTTCGCTTTCATGACACGGTCGAGAGCGTCGAACATCATCTTATAGCTCGTCTCGTCGAAGAAGAGCTGGATGCCGACGGGTGTCTCACAGCTCTGGATATCGATGACCTTTCCGTTATCGGGGATGATGAGGGCCATACGGTCGCCGTCAACGAAATTGACCGTCGCCGTGAAGTTGAAATATTTCAGCTTGTTTTCTTTCGTGACGGTGAAGAAGGCCACGGGCCGTCCGAACTCGAAGTTATGCTCGATGTCCTGGTCAGCCGTCCGCAGCACTTCCAGCGTCATCTGGTTGAGCGCGTTGTAATAGCTTCTGCCCACGGAGACGGGAAACCACGCATCGCCGCGTTTGACCTTCCGTTGCAGACCGATGGTCTCCGTCTGTTTGCGGAAGGCCTCTTTCTCTTCGAGGTATTCGAGCTTCAGGAGCATCCGTTGCTTTTGCAGCTCTTGTATGGGAGATAGTTGTTGTGTAGCCATTGTAGCGCAAAGATAAGGAGATAATTCTTGATTTCCAAGGAATTTTTTCTTTTTCTTTTCTATCGTTGGATAAAAAATAGTAACTTTGCAGCGAAAATGAATATTCGATGAATAAAAAACAACTGCTTTTGATCAGTGATCTGGTCGGTTATGGGAAGGTGGCGACGACAGCGATGCTGCCGATTCTGTCCTATTTCGGTATCCCTACATGTTCTTTACCGACGATGCTGATCTCCAACCCTTTTGAGTATGGAGACTTCCATCTCCTTGATACCACTGATTATATCCGCGGCGTCTTTCCCGTATGGAAGAAGATGGGCTTCCGTTTTGATGCCATTGCCACGGGATATGTTGTCTCGCAGCGTCAGGCAGACCTCGTGAGCCATTTCTGCCAGGATATGTCAGCACAGGGCGCAAAGATCTTCGTTGACCCCGTGATGGGCGATGAGGGGCAGTTGTATAATGGCGTGGAGAAAGACATCATCCGTAATATGCGGGAGATGATCTCCGTGGCTGATATCTGTTATCCCAACTATACAGAGGCTTGTCTGCTGACAGGCCGCAGCTATCATACAGAGGGCGTCACGCGTGATGAGGCCCGCAGTCTGGCTGATCATATTCGGAAGATTGGATCGAAGAGCGTACTGATCACGAGTATCACCGTAGATGGTCAGCCGTCGGTCTTTGGCTATAACCACGAGACCGATGAGGACTTCTGTCTGCCGTATAATGAGATCCCCGTGCATTTCCCCGGGACAGGCGATATCTTTTCTGCCATCCTTATCGGACATATTCTCAATGGCGACAAACTTCTGGAGAGCACGCAGGCCGCTATGGACGGCGTGTGGCGGCTCATCGACAAGAATAAGGACCAGGAGGATAAGAACCGTGGCATTCCGTTGGAACAGAACCTGGCGGAGCTTAGATAAACCGATGCCATTGCAGGGGCCGTCCACCCCCTTCGATTCCCCCGTGCCCGGGGGACAGAAATGTGGCGGCCCGATGCCGGAACGGCATTTCTTGTGGCATACGATTCCCTGTTTGATTCGGCGTTACCGCCGACGGGCCGCCACAAGGGACGGCCCCTGCAATAGGATTTTTAAAAGGAAACAGAAACAAAGAGAATAGAAACAGAGCGATTATGGATTGGATCAATTCGTTATTTTTATCACATTCGTCGATAGAGGCCGTAGTGGTCGTATCGCTGATCATAGCCGTGGGACTGGCCTTGGGAAAGATCAAGGTCATGGGCATCTCCCTCGGCATCGCCTTCGTATTCTTCGTCGGCATCCTCGCCGGTCATCTGAAACTGTCCATTGATCCCGTCGTTCTCGACTATATTGAGACGTTTGGACTCTCGCTGTTCGTCTATACGCTCGGCCTTCACGTCGGGCCGAACTTCTTCGGCTCTCTGCGCCATGAGGGAATGGCGTTGAACCTGTGGAGTCTCGCCGTCATCATCCTTGGTACGGTTTTCGCGCTGATCCTCGTACCGTTGACGGGCGTCAGTCTGCCGAATATGGTTGGCCTGCTCTGTGGTGCCACGACGAATACGCCGGCCCTTGGTGCCGCCACGCAGGCCCTGGCCCATATGCATCAGCCCAGTGGCAGCGTTGCGTTGGCGACGGCTGTCACCTATCCCCTCGGTGTCGTCGGCGTGATCATTGCTATGGTCTTTATCCGTAAGTTCTTTGTCAAGCCGCAGGATCTGGAGGTCAAGCCGCTGACGGAGGACCATACCTACATCGCTGAGATGGTAATCGTCAACCCGGCCATTGAGGGAAAAGAGATTATGGAAGTAGGGGAGATGACGCATCTGAAATTCATTATCTCCCGTTTGTGGCGCAATGGTGAGGTGATCATGCCGATGGCCCATACCGTACTCCATAAGGGCGACAAGATCTTCGTAGTGACGAATAAGGAGGAGGAGCCGACGCTGGAGATGCTCTTTGGCAAGCGTATCAACAAGGACTGGAACGGTGAGAAAGTGGACTGGAACGCCATTGACTCCAATGTCGAGAGTCGTGTGCTCGTCGTCACGCGTACGGCCCTCAACGGTAAGCTCCTCGGTCATCTGCAGTTGCGCAAGACCTACGGTGTCAACGTCAGTCGTGTGATCCGTGGCGATATCAAACTCTTGGCTACCGATGACCTGCGTTTGCAGTATGGTGACCGTGTCACCGTCGTCGGCACCCATGAGGCCGTGAACAATGTGGAGCATTTCTTCGGCAATTCCGTGAAGACGCTCAACGAGCCGAATATCGGGTCGATCTTTCTCGGTGTACTCCTCGGTCTCGCCCTTGGCACGATACCTATTTCTATTCCCGGCATGGCGACGCCGATCCGCCTCGGCATCGCCGGTGGTCCGATTATCATGGGCATCCTCGTCGGTGCCCTCGGGCCGAAGCTGCATTTCATCTCTTATACCACGCGGTCGGCATCGCTGATGCTCCGCAAGCTCGGTCTGAGCCTCTATCTCGCCTGTCTGGGTCTCGATGCCGGTAAGGATTTCTTCGCTACTGTTGTTCGCCCGGAGGGACTCGCATGGGTTGGTATCGGTTTCCTCATCACGCTCATCCCTGTCGTCATTATCGGCCTTATCGCCCTGCGTACCCATGAATACGACTTTGGTACGATCTGTGGTATCCTCTGTGGCTCCATGGCGAATCCGATGGCCTTGGGTTACGCCAACGACACGTTAAAAGGTGACACAGCCTCCGTGAGCTATGCCACCGTCTATCCGCTGGGGATGTTCCTCCGTGTCGTCATCGCCCAGATTCTGATTATGTTTTTCGTATAGGAGATTTTGTGTCAGTCATTCCTCCCGCTCCCTCAATTCTTTACCCGAATAAGAGGTTGAGAATCGCGTGGGATTCACCGAACGGGCAAAGGGGGTGGAAATTCGTAAATATTGAGGACGTTTTATATCTGATTGATTATCAATAGAATATAATACCCAATCCGCACCATAAGCCTGGTCTTCCGTTGTCCCCGGCAAGGACAGCGCATATTCACGAACTTCTTCGATATTCATAGTTTGATGATATTAATTCAACTGTGTTTTATCCTCGGAAGCATTGCCAGTCGCAAACAATCTATGATATATTCTAAATTGTCCTTGTTGACCGGCTCGTCCGTGTACTTGCGCACGGTGAAACGCTTCGTTGCTAATTATTTGAATGTCATAAACTGAAGAGTTATTCATATCAGCCTCAAAGGTACAACTTTATATCGACAAGTACGACAATTTGATAGGGAATAATTGTCGTGGAAGAAGAATTAAGGACTGTCTCATAAGTGAAAAGAACGTCCCTCAGACGTGAAACGATTGTGAGACGGACGAAGCACGATCAGTTCCATGTCAGCAGTCTATATCAGCCTTCCGTGCTTGTCGCATCTGTATGCCGTGAGTCAAACGGTAGGTCTTGCCGTCCTTGATGAAGCATGCGCCAGTCTGCATAAAATGAAAATGTACACCGGCATCCATGCACTGCCTGCGCACATCAAGCACCCATTCGTAACGGCAGGGGCGGG
>JAQXXT010000024.1 GCA_029226205.1 Prevotellaceae bacterium | reverse complement strand
GTATCAAAGCCGATACGTCGGCTTCACAATATCATAAGGCAAGAAATATGCTGGCCCGTATGCTGCGGGAAGTGAAACGACAACAAAACCAATAACGTTATGCAGGAAGATTGGAAACAACTTTTACGAGAACGGATGGACAAGGCCGAGCGCCCTGCCCCTGAGGGGTTGTTGTCGAGTGTGAAGGCGGAGATGGCACGGAGAGGTGTGGAGATGCCGCAACAAGGAAAGGCTGAGATGGCGCAGCGTGAGGATGCCGGGGCGGCTTCCAGTGAGGTCGTGCAGACCAAGCGTCGGGTCGTCATGCTCTGGACACGCCGCCTGGCTGTCGCTGCTGCCGTGGCTGCCGTCTGTGGCATCGCTGTCTATCATTATTCCCCGTCTACCCCGTCGCAGCCATTGGCGGAGCATGCGGGGAGTTCTCCGTCACAGCCATTGGCGGAGCATGCCGGTACTTCTCTTTCCTCAAAGTCTACATCTTCAAAGGTTAACCTGCAGAAGGGAAAAGAGCAACAGACTCTTGTGGCCTCTGCGGATAGGTCTGCCCATTTGCTGGCTACAGCAACGACGACACGGGGTTATCAGCAGCAGGCATCTTCCGTGAATGCCTCAGTAGCAACGGCCTCCATGATGGATGCTGATGTAGCCCCCATGCCCATGGCCAAGAAAGAACTGCCGGATTCTGTACAGGAGATGAGACAGTCGGAGAACAATCTCATGGCTGCGGCGACACCCCAGTCTTCGATGTCTCAGTCCTCGATGTCTCAGTCTTCGAATCTTCAGCCTTCAACGCCTCAGTCTTCGGTGCCTCAGTCTAATTCTCGTCGGGATTCCTATGTGGAGGAAAATGATCCCTTCTATGCCCGTCTCTCTGCTGCCGCCCGGGAGACAGAGGATCAGCCGTTGCTTGTCGATGCCCGCGTCGGTGGTGCCGTCGTCTCTTCATTGTCGTCCTCATCTGCTCCGATGTATGCCGCGTCTCCTGCCAATGGTGTCGCCTATGATGATGTCGTGAGTGGAGGCGAGATGTCGACAGAGAAGTTGCAGGATGTTTTGATGGCGAATAGTGTCGTGTCGAAAGAGGCGCATCACGAACAGCCGCTGCGCATAGGTCTGAGTGTAGCCATCCCACTTGCCACACACTGGTCTCTGACGACGGGAGTGACGGGGACGCGACTGACCTCTGACTTTACAGCCACGAGCATCAATGAGCGGCAGAATGCTCATCAGCGCCTGTACTACCTCGGTGTGCCAGTGAGGATGAACTATACGCTCTGGCAGAGCCGTATGTGGCATGTCTATGTCTCCGGTGGCGGTGCTGTGGAGCAGCTTGTCAAGGGAACGACGACAACGACGATAACAGATTTGAAAGGCCATGAGAAGTCCTCCGATGAGGGCTCTGTCCATGAGCATCGGCCGCAGTTCTCCGTCGGTGCCGCTGCCGGCATCTCTTTCTCCTTCCTGAAGAATTTCTCTTTCTATGTGGAGCCCGGAGTTAATTACTACATCCATAACGGCAGTAGTGTCGACAATATCTACAAGGACCAGCCCACCCAGTTCCAGCTCGACCTCGGAATCAGATACCGGATCAAGTAGAATACGGTTAGGAAGACTTAGCCTGAATAATTCTAGCCTTGTCAACCTTGCTTTTTCTACTCCCGTAAAGACGTAAAACATCTGCGTTCTTTAGCTCATTGGGGCAGCATTTCTGCGAAAAGATCTGCGTCATTTAGCTCTTCTAAATGACTTTTCTGCGAAAATATCTCTAATAGATAGACTTTTCTCTTAGTTATTTAGCGATATACCATAAGTGTGGTAGTCAGAATGCCCCATTTGTGCGATTTCGCAGATGAGAAAATCGCCGTACCTTTGCAACCGTAATCAAGAAACAAAAAGTAGAACATATAAAAAGAAAGGATTGACGTATGAGTAAGAACAAGTATCATTTCGAAACACTCCAGTTGCATGTAGGTCAGGAACAGGCAGACCCCGCCACCGATTCCCGTGCCGTACCTATCTACCAGACCACATCATATGTGTTCCATAACGCGCAGCACGCTTCCGACCGTTTCCATCTGAAGGATCCCGGAAATATCTATGGTCGTCTGACGAACACCACACAGGGTGTCTTCGAGGACCGTGTCGCTGCCCTTGAGGGTGGCGTTGGTGGCCTCGCCGTCGCTTCCGGTGCCGCAGCTGTCACTTACGCCATCACGAACCTCGCTTTCGCCGGTGATCATGTCGTTGCTACAAAGACGATCTACGGTGGTACCTATAACCTGCTGAAGCATACGCTGAGCCGTTATGGTATTGAGTCTACCTTCGTCGATCCCGACAACTATGATGAGATCGAGGCAGCCATCAAGCCAAACACGAAATTGCTCTATATCGAGACCCTCGGTAACCCGAACTCCAATATCTCTGATATCGACCGCAGTGCGGAGATCGCTCACCGTCATGGCATTCCATTGGTCGTTGACAACACCTTCGGAACACCGTATCTGATTCGTCCTATCGAGCACGGCGCTGATGTCGTCGTCCACTCCGCTACGAAATTCATCGGTGGTCATGGCAGCAGTCTCGGTGGTGTCATCGTCGACGGTGGTACTTTCGACTGGTTCCAGAATGACAAGTTCCCCGGTTTCACGGAGCCCGACGCTTCCTATCACGGCCTTGTCTTCGGCAAAGTTCCCGCACCGTTCGTGACTCGTGTCCGTGCGCTGATCCTTCGTGATGAGGGTGCCTGCATCTCTCCGTTCAACGCCTGGGTTCTCCTCCAGGGTTTGGAGACTTTGAGCTTGCGTATCGAGCGTCATGTCTTCAACACGCTGAAGGTCATCGACTATCTGAAGACACAGCCGCTGGTGAAGAAGATCAACCATCCGTCACTGCCCGATCATCCGAATCATGATCTCTACGAGCGCTACTTCCCCAATGGTGCCGGCTCTATCTTCACGTTTGAGATCAAGGGCGGTCAGGAAGAGGCCTTCAAGTTCATCGATCATCTGAAGATTTTCTCTCTGTTGGCTAATGTCGCCGACGTGAAGAGCCTTGTCGTTCATCCGAAGAGCACGACACACTCTGAGCTGAGTGATGAGGAGGCCAGTGAGCAGGGTATCTACGACGGTACGATCCGTCTGAGTATCGGTACGGAGCATTACCAGGACCTCATCGACGATCTCGACCAGGCTTTCAAAGCCATCTCTAAGTAAGACCATATAAAAGTAAAAAATAATCGGGTAACGTATGGACATGATTGATCATGTTCCGTTACCCTCTCTAAAAAATTCATATTATGACTAAGATTTATAAGCAGATCACTGATCTGATTGGAAATACTCCCCTTGTGGAACTCCCCAAATTCTCTGCCCTGCACGGTGTGAAGAAGCCCGTCATCGCAAAAGTTGAATTCTTCAATCCCGGTGGTAGTGTCAAAGACCGTATCGCCTTCGGTATGATTGAGGCCGCAGAGAAGGCCGGCACACTGAAGCCCGGTGCTACGATCATCGAACCGACGAGTGGTAACACGGGTGTCGGATTGGCCCTGGTATCTGCCGTAAAGGGTTATAAGCTGATTCTGACGATGCCGGAGACGATGAGTATCGAGCGTCGTAACCTCGTGAAGGCTTATGGCGCACAGGTGAAACTTACACCGGGTAAGGACGGTATGCCGGGCGCCATCAAGGCTGCTGAGGCCCTCCGTGACTCTATCCCCGGCAGTGTGATCCTCGAGCAGTTTGAAAATCCTGCCAACCCGCAGAAGCACTATGAGACAACCGGTCCGGAGATCTGGAAGGATACCGATGGTAAGGTTGACATCGTTGTCGCCGGTGTTGGTACAGGTGGTACGATCACGGGTATCGGCAAATATTTGAAGGAGCAGAACCCGAACGTACAGATCATCGCCGTTGAGCCGTCGTCCTCTCCTGTTCTTGAGGGTGGCAAGAGTGGTCCCCACAAGATCCAGGGCATCGGTGCCGGTTTCATCCCCAAGACTTATGATGCAAAATATATCGATGAGGTCTTCGCTGTAGAGAATGATGATGCTATCCGCAGTGGCCGTGAGATAGCTCAGCAGGATGGTGTACTCGTAGGTATCAGTAGTGGTGCTGCCGCTTTCGCTGCCACGGAGATCGCCAAGCGTCCGGGTAACGAGAACAAGAACATCATTGCTCTCCTTCCTGATACCGGTGAGCGTTATCTCTCCACCGTGCTCTACGCTTTTGAGGAGTATCCTCTGTAAAGCCTCAACCCAAGAAGCCTCACCCCCAGCCCCTCCCCGAAAGGGGAGGGGAGGCCCCGACCCTAACGGGATCGGGGCGACCATTACTGAGCCACGCCCTTCCTTCCCGTTTTTGCGGGAAGGAGGGGCGTGGCTTTTTTGTGGGAAGGGCGTGGCTCTTTGTAAATAGGGCGTGGCTTTTTGTGGGAAGGAGGGGCGTGTCAGTTGTGTGCTTGCGCTTTGCAAGCGCAAGGAAGGGGGACAATCGGAAGCCCTCCCTCTTCGGAGAGGGTTGGGAGAGGCCAGCTCAGAGAGCTTTACTGATCTCTTCCAGCAGTTTCTTATAAGGCTCACTGTCCTGGTAGCCGTTGTTTTTCTTCAGCATTGTCGTGACATCCTGGATGCTGTGGTTATAACAACTGAGCTCTGTCTGGCGCTGAGCGTTATGGACGGACATACGGCGGATCTCACTCTGGCGCTCGGCGACGAGGCGCTCACAGACTTTCGTGACGAGAGGAGCGACGACATTGTCGAAGAGATGATGCCCCTGTATATATAAATAGGTGTTCTGAGGCGTCACGCCGAGACGACGGAGATCAGCCTCCAGGGCCCCGCGCTCATCCATGAACTGTGGGAAATGTTTCTTCAGTCCCGCAATCTTCCGCCGTACCTTCTCCTGCATCAGTGTCAGAGCCTGTTCGGGATTGCTGATCTTCTGAGTGCCGAGTTCTATCGTCTGGTTAAACTCCGAGATGGTGAAGCGGTTGTAGTTCGGACTGCGGTAGAACCAGATATTCCATAAGAAGAGGGGATAGATGATTTCGGAATAGCGTGTCAGGAAAGCCTCAAAGTCAAAGACCTGGTGGTCGTTGAGCGTGATCATCACGCAGACCTCATGAAGGGACGGGGCATAGCATTGATAGTTTTCTATGGCATAGACATAGGTATGGAAGATATATGGATTGGAGTTGATGACTTTCGATGTCTCTGTGGCTCCTTGGATGAGGTAGTCATAATCGGCATCGACACAGGCGAGCATGTCCGAGCCCACAGCGTTGAGGAGTTGGGCGATAGCCGCCTTCTTGCCACGCTGCAGATAGCGGTCACGGGAGGGGAGCATGATTTCGAAATAGCGATGACTGTCCTCGAAACGGCCGAGTACCTGGCGCCAGAAGAGGATGTCATCATAACTCTCCACATACACTACGATCTTCCGTCGTGCCTTCTTCGAGGTCAGCGCGTTCGCCGCCTCGAAGTATTTTGAATTGATATGATCTCTTAGCCGATGTGACATACTTTATCCTCCATAATTATCCATTTTCCGTTTTCCATTATCCATTGTTCATCAGACCGTGATGTCCGTTACTTCCGTGACATGGTCCATCCATCCGTCCATGACAACGGCAGGACTATGGGTCGTCATGATCAGCTGTACCTGTGGATTGAGTTTGAGGATAAGATTGATGAGACGTTTCTGCCATTCGAAATGCAGACTCACCTCGGGCTCGTCCATGAAGAGAACGTATGGCTTCTGGTCCTCAACAAGAACAGTGAGGAGGATACAGAGCATCTGTTTCTCACCACTGGAGAGCTGGTAAGGCGTGAGCTTCTCGCCGATCTGCGTGAAGTAGATCTCGTTCTCCGTACGGATGAGTTTCTTTCCCGTCTCCTTGAAGAGGTCATCGATCATATCCTGGAAGAGTTTCTTCGGCGCACTGATCTCCTGGGCTTTTTTGGCAGCGTCGGCCTCTCCGCTCTGCAGCGTGGAGATGATGCGGTTGCCGATGTTCACCTGATAGTCGAGATACTTGCGTTGGAGCTGGAAGAGCTGCCAGTCGAGTTCAGTGACGAGGGCAGTGTCTACTTTCGAGATACTCTCGGAGTTGATGAGTGGACGGTCGAAGGAACGGATCACATCGAAACGGATCCATTTGGCATCCTCGGGATGGACTTTCAGATGTACACCTTTGATGAGATGACTCGGGAACTCACCACCCTGGGCGAGACCTTTCACCACCTTATTTAAAATGGTACTCTTGCCCACGCCATTGATACCACTGAGGATATTCACTTTCCGGTCGAGGTCCCAGAGGATATGCTTGCGGCCGCTCCACAGTGACTCAATTTCAATTTGTTCGATATAGTCAGCGTATTTCTGCATCATTGTGATAGATTGTTACAATTACAAGACAAAAATACAAAAAAAAAATCATACCATGTATCTTTTACGAGCCTTTTTTCGTATCTTTGCAAAAGATTTAACAATTATCCGTCGGCCCTACGGAGGATCATCTGCCACCGTAGGGGCACCCCTTGTGGGCGCCCTAACCGGGAATCGTGGATATTAGGACGGCCACAAGGGCCGCGCCCTACGGAGGATTGTTTCCATGATAAGGTAAAAAGATAACGATAAAACAATTTAGATATGACAACATTAACAACAGTGATTGTTGCGGTCTTCGTGATCGGCTATCTTTTCATAGCCTTGGAGAGCGTGACGAAGGTGAACAAGGCAGCCGTGGCGCTGCTGATGTTCGTAGCGTGCTGGACCCTTTACATGGTCGATCCCGGCAGCTATATCAGTGGTGTAGTCGCCAGTGCTATCCCACAGGCCGTGAGTGACATTATCGAGAAACATCTCGGCAGTACTTCTACAACCCTCTTCTTCCTTATGGGTGCGATGACGATCGTGGAGATCGTTGACCAGAATGGTGGTTTCGACTGGGTTCGTAAGGTGATGCACACGAAGAGTAAGCGGTCGTTGCTGTGGAAGATTGCTTTCATGACCTTCTTCCTCTCGGCGATCCTCGATAACCTGACAACGGCTATCGTGATGATTATGATTCTCCGTAAACTCGTGCCAGAACATAAGGACCGGATCATCTATGCCTCCCTCGTCATCATCGCTGCCAACAGTGGTGGCGCCTTCTCTCCGATCGGTGACGTGACGACGATCATGTTGTGGAACAAGAACCTCATCACTGCCGGTGGCGTACTCTCTGAGATCTTCATCCCATCTGTCGTTTCCCTCGTCGTTCCCGCTCTGATCCTGCAGACACAGCTCAAGGGTGAGCTCGCTGACTCCAACGAGACGATTCTCCTCGACGGTGCCGCCGAGAAAGAAGTCATGGAGTTCAATAGTGGTCAGCGCAAGGCCGTGTTCTTCATCGGTGTCGGTGGTCTGATGTTCGTCCCGATCTTCAAGACCCTCACCCATCTGCCGCCGTTCGTCGGTGTCCTCCTGGTATTGAGTGTACTGTGGATCACGACAGAGATTTTCTACCGTAATCTGGAACATGGTCATAAGGGTCTGACGTTCCAGAAGCGTGTGACGAGTCTGTTGCGTCGCGTCGATATGAGTACGATCCTCTTCTTCCTCGGTATCCTGATGGCTGTCGCCTGCCTGGAGGAGATCGGCGTACTGACCTCTCTCGGAAAGGGTCTGAATGTTACCTTCAACGGCAACCACTATATGGTGACGGGTATCATTGGTGTTCTCTCCAGTATTATAGACAACGTGCCCCTCGTGGCCGGTTGTATGGGAATGTATCCTGTACAGGCTGTCGGTGACTTTGCTACCGATGGCATCTTCTGGCAGTTGCTGGCCTACTGCGCCGGTGTCGGTGGCTCCATGCTGATCATCGGCTCTGCTGCCGGTGTTGTCGTCATGGGCTTGGAGAAGATCACGTTCGGCTGGTATATGAAACATGTCAGTTGGATCGCCTTCGTTGGATATCTTCTCGGCATCATCTGCTATTGGTGCATTAAGACGTTGCTGTAAAGCCTTTTCGGCCCTTGTGGTCGTCCGCCTTTGCAAATGGATCTATGATATAACGGACACGCCCTGCTTTTCCTCTATGAGGGAAGGCAGGGCGTGTCCGTTGTGTGCTTGCGCTTTGCAAGCGCAAGGAAGCGCTCGTCGGCGAAAGTAGGGCGCCCACAAGGGGTGCCCCTACGTTGGGTGGGGCTTAAATATATGTCTCCACAAACTTCACGACACCCTCGATGTGGATCGTCTTTGTCGTAGCGGGGATGAGGATTGTCTGACCGGCGGAGAGCGTCCAGGTGTTACCCTCGTTGTCGGACATCTCGGCATGGCCCTTCGTACAGATGAGGATGACGAAACTGTCGAGCTCACTGTAGTCGATGGTATGCGGCTCGGTGAGATCGTAGACGGAAGTGGTGAAATACGGGCAGCTGACGAGCTTCACGCCTTTGTCCTTTGCCGGGACATACTGCTGGCGGTAGTTGTCCTGTACATGGTAGTCGATGCACTCCGCAGCCTGTTCGGTATGCAGCTGTCGGTAGTTACCGTTCTTATCCTTCCGCTTGAAGTCATAGATACGGTAGGTGACATCGCTCGTCTGCTGGATCTCCGTGACGAAGCAACCGGCGCCGATGGCATGGATACGACCGGCGGGGATGAAGAAGCAGTCACCCTCTTTTACGCTGTAGTTGGCAAGGGCGTCGACGATGGTATCGTTGGCAACCATCTCCTTATACTCTTCCGGCGTGATCTGTTTCTTCAGTCCACACATCAGATGAGCATCGGGATCAGAGTCAAGGGCATACCACATCTCTGTCTTGCCGCGTTCCTTACCCTGCTTGTGGGCAATCTCATCATTGGGATGTACCTGGATGGACAACTGCTGACGGGCATCGATGAACTTGATGAGCAGGGGAAACTCATCACCGAAGCGCTTGTAGTTCTCCTGACCGACGAGATTACCCTTGAGTTCTTTCACAAGTTCGTTGAGCCAGTATCCGGCATAAGGACCATCGGCGACAACGGTCTCGTTGCCCGGAACACCGGAAATCTCCCAACTCTCGCCGACATTTTCTTGTTTGACGTCGAGGTGCTTGAATGGAATGATCTTGTCGCCACCCCAGAGGGTAGACTTCAGTAAAGGTTTAAATGTAAATGGTTTCATAAAAATTTTTGTTGATATAGTATAGTACGTTTTCTTTCTCTTTCTTGCTTAATTCCCTTTCCAGAACTGCGGCGTGAAGAGGATGAGTACGGTGAAGATCTCCAGACGACCGAGGAGCATCATGATCGAGCACATCCATTTGGCGGCTGCGGGGAGCATGCTCCATGACATCGTAGGACCAATCTCCAGACCGAGAGACGGACCGACATTGCCGAGGGCACTCAGCGTGATCGTGATGGCGTTCGTGTTGTCGATGCCCATAGCGATCATTGTAAAGGAAATGACGAGGCATAATATCAGATAGGTGGCGAGGAAGGCCAGGAGCGTCACGCGCTTCTGCGTCGACACGTTGACACCGTCGATCTTCAGTGGCAGTACGGCATTCGGATGGAGCATCTGCCGGAACTGGTTCTTGATAATCTTCAGCACCATCACGCCACGGACGCATTTGAAGCCACCGCACGTACTCCCTGAGCAAGCGCCGAAGAACATGCACATAGCCAGGATGACCCACGTGACATGGGGCCATTTGGCAGCATCATCATTGAACAAACCTGTCGTTGACATGAACGAGATGACCTGGAAGATACCGCTGCGGAAGGCATGTTCCACCGTGTAGCCATTGTGGATGATCAGCTCGATCATGATGATGAAGGTGAAAATTGCGGCGAGGGAGATGAAGAAGCGGAACTCGGAGTTATGAAACAGGTCACGGATCTTTCCCTTGCAGACAGCCATATAGAGGAGTGGGAAGTTTATACTGCTGAGGAGCATGAATATCGTACACGTATACTCCAAAGAGGGCGAGTGGAAGCCTACGGTACTGGAGTTATGCGTAGAGAAACCTCCCGTCGCCGTCGTCGACAGAGCGTAGTTGATACTGTCGAAGAGATCCATGCCCTGGAGATAATAGGCCACGATGCAGCTTGCTGTGAGGACGCCGTAGATCATCCAGATCCATTTGGCACTCGTCGTCAGTCGTGGCTGCAGCTTGGTGTTCAGCGGGCCCGTCGACTCTGCCGTATAGAGGCGGAGGCCGCCACTGTCGGTATTCGGGAGGATGGCGATGGTGAAGAACACGATACCCAGACCACCGATGAAATGGGTGAAGGAACGCCAGAAGAGAAGGCCATGGGGCAGAATCTCCACATTATCTATAACGGTGGCTCCCGTCGTCGTGAAGCCCGACATCGTCTCGAAATAGGCATCCGTGAAGTTCGGCAGATAACCGCTGATGATAAAGGGCAGGGAGCCGAAGAGACTGAAGATGAGCCAGGTGAGGGTGACGACGAGGTAGGCGTCACGGCGTGACAGCATATTCGTGGCGTTACGGCCAAAGACCTGCAGCACCGATCCCGTCATGATCGTCAGGACGGCGGAGATGAGGAAGGCCGCCATATCATCGGCATGGCAGTAGGAGGCGACGCCACAGCAGATGAGCATCATGAAAGCCTCGATGAACAGCAACTGGCCGATGACCTTAAATATGATTTTCCAATTGATCATTTTACTTAAAGAATTTCTCTATCTTCTTCATATTGATGTTATGACAGAAGATGACGACGGTATCCTCGGGGAGGATCTGTGTGTTACCGGATACGAGCATACCTTTGTCGTTGCGTACGAGACCACCGATGGTGACACCGACGGGAAGGCCGAGGTCTTTCACGAGATGTTGGGTGACCTTACTGCCCGACTTGGCGACGAACTCGGCGACATCGGCATTGGCGGAAGTGAGGAACCGGACATTGAAGACATCGGCGTCGAGCAACATCTGATAGATATGGCTGGCGGCGATGACCTTCTTGTTGATGATGGTACCGATGTCGAGACTCTCGGCCATCGTGGCATAGTCGATATTCTCCACCATGGCGACCGTCTTACGGACACCGAGGCGTTTCGCCGTCAGACAGGCGAGGATATTCGTCTCCGCACTGGCCGTCAGGGCTACGAAAGCCTGGGTGTTGCGGATGCCCTCGTCGATGAGCAGTTGGATATCTCTGCCGTCACCATTGATGACCAGGGCTTTGTCGCCATTGATGAGGTCATTGAGCTTCTCACAGCGGTCATTGTCGATCTCGATGACTTTCACGTTGAGATATTCCGGCATGGTGTTGATAGCTCTCACTGCCGTACGGCCGCCTCCCATGACCATCACGTTCTTCACGTCGACATAATGTTCCTTACCCACGATCTTGCGGATATAAGGGATATATTCCTTTGTCGTCATGAAATAGGCGAGGTCATAGAGTTTCAGACAGTCATTACCTCCCGGGATGATCGTCTCGTCATGGCGCTTGATGGCCACGATATGATAGGGATCATCAGGACCGGAGATTTCCTTCAGGGGCTTGTCGAGGATCGTACAGGTCTCACGGAGCTTGATGCCGAGCATGACGAGGGCGCCGTTGTGCACATCCCAACGCTGGCGCACCCAGCTCATCTTCAGACCGTTGTTGATATCTACGGCAGCGAGCATCTCCGGATAGATGAGGCTGTTGACGCCGAGCTGTTCGAAGAACTCCTGGTTCTCGGGCTTCACGTATTCTGGATTGTCGATCTTCGCCACCGTCTTCTTCGTGCCGAGGGCATGGGCGAGGATGCAGGAGTTGAGGTTCAGAGCCTCGTCGGGGGTGACGGAGATATACAGGTCAGCCTCTTCGGCACCGGCCTCTTTCAGTGTCTCGATGCTCCCCGGATGTCCTTCGAGGGTCATCAGATCGTAGTCGATGCCGACTTTGGCGAGGCGTTCTGCGTCACTGTCGATGAGGGTGATGTCCTCATGATTGCGTGACAGCAGTCGGGCGAGATGTTTACCGATGGCGAAAGCGCCGGAAATAATAATTTTCATATTTCATTCAGGTCTTGATGACCGTCATTTTAAAACATTCAAAATCTGTTGCCGGATCTGGTCATCACTGTAGCCGCAGATCTCCCGCAACTGCAGGATGGTGCCGTGTTCGACGAAATGATCAGGGATACCCATGCGGATGATTCGTGGTGTATAACCATGGTCGGACATCCATTCGAGGACTGCCGTTCCCATGCCTCCCGTACGGATACCATCCTCTATGGTGATGACGGTCTTGAACCGTTCACCGATCTCTGCCAGCAGCTGGTCGTCGAGGGGCTTGAGGAACCGCAGGTCATAATGGGCGATGGTATTCTCCTTGCAGTCACCCGTCTGTTCGAGGTCCTTGATGATGGCTTCGACATTATTGCCAAGGGGACCGAGGGTGATGACCGCCACCTTACGGCCGTCATGAAGCCGTCGTCCTGTGCCCACGGGAATCTCTGTCAGCGGACAGCGCCAGTTGGTGAGGACGCCACGGCCACGGGGATAACGGATGACGAATGTCCCTTTCCCCGGCAGCTGAGCCGTATACATCAGTCGCCGCAGCTGGTGCTCATCCATCGGAGAGGCTATCGTCAGGTTCGGGATCGGCCGCAGGGCGGCGAGGTCGAAGACACCATGGTGTGTCGGGCCGTCGGGACCGACGAGGCCGGCTCTGTCGAGACAGAGGACGACGGGGAGGTTGAGGATGGCGAGGTCGTGGATGATATTATCGTAAGCTCGCTGGGCGAAGGAGCTGTAGATGTTACAGAACGGCTGCAGACCGTCTTTCGCCATTCCTCCGGAGAACGTGACGGCATGTCCCTCGGCGATGCCGACATCGAAACAGCGGTCGGGCATCGCTTTCATCATGATATTCATCGAACAACCCGTTGGCATGGCGGGAGTGACACCGACAATCTTCGGGTTCTGTTTGGCGAGTTCGAGGAGCGTCTCTCCGAACACCTCCTGATATTTCGGCGGCTGGTTCGTCGTATCGTCGACGATACGGGCACCGGTGACGGGATTGAACTTCCCGGGAGCGTGCCATACCGTGGCATGTTCCTCTGCCGGTTTGTAGCCTTTGCCTTTCTTCGTATGGAGATGCAGGAGTTTCGGACCTTTCATATCCTTCAACTGACGGAGGATCCTGACGATATTCTTCACGTCATGACCGTCGAAAGGTCCGAAATAGCGGATGTTCATGCCCTCGAAGATATTCTGCTGATGGCTGATCGCCGATTTCAGGGCGTTGTTCAGTCGCAGGATGCCTTTCTTCCGCTCGTCATTGAGATAGCCTTTGGAGAAGAGCCACTGCGAGGCCTTGAAGCGCAGCCGGTTGTAAGTCTCGTTGGTATCGAGGTTCAGCAGATATTTCTCCATGCCACCGACGGCGCGGTCGATGGACATGTCGTTGTCGTTGAGGATGATGAGCAGGTCGTTGGGCGTGGAACTGACATTATTCAGTCCCTCGAAAGCCAGACCGCCACTCATGGCACCATCGCCGATGACGGCGACGATATGCCGGTCTTCATGCCCCGTCTTCCGCGCTGCCACGGCCATGCCGAGGGCGGCAGAGATAGAGTTGGAGGCATGTCCGCAGGTGAACGTGTCGTATTCGCTCTCCAGCGGGGTGGGGAAGGGACGTATGCCATGGAGCTGGCGGTTCGTGCAGAACTGATCCTGCCGTCCCGTAAGAATTTTATGGCCGTAAGCCTGATGGCCCACATCCCAGACGATGCGGTCCTCGGGCGTGTTGAAGACATAATGTAAGGCCACGGTGATCTCCACGACCCCGAGAGAGGACGCGAAATGTCCGGGATTCACCGACACCTCGTCGATGATATCCTGTCGCAGTTCCTTACAGACTTCCGGCAGTTGGTCAACCGACAGTTGCCGGAGATCCTTAGGATATTGAATATGACTAAGAAGTCCGTATTTCTTTTGATCCATGAAACCCAATTGGTAAATAACGTTGCAAAGATACAAATATTTTTTAGAAAACGAACGGGTATCAGATTGTTTTACTATTTTTGCAGTGTCTTTTATGCATTCACTATGGGAATTAAACATAATACACGGATGCGGCTCCTCTTCGGGGCTATGCTGGTGCTGGCGCTCCCGGCACTCCTCTTCGCCGTCCTTACGCTCTGCTTCAGTTGGAAAGTAGGACTTGTCGGTGTCGCTGTCATGCTGCTGACGGATGTCTACGGCTTTGTCTTTGGCTGGCGCCGTATCAAGGTACGTACGGCGGTCTGTTCCTCACCGCTCCTCCCCGAGGCTTTCCGTGGCTATCGTATCCTTCAGCTTTCTGATATCCATATCGGTACATTCCTGCGTAACCGTCGTTTTATCAATCATCTCGTGGAGGTCTGCAACGCGCAGCATCCTGACCTGATCGTTTTTACGGGTGATCTTGTCAATGTCGGTGCCGAGGAGGTCATTCCCTTCCTTCCCGTACTACATCAGTTGCAGGCCCGTGACGGTATCTATTCCGTGATGGGCAATCATGACTATTGTGAATATCTCCCGGACAAGAGCGAGAAGAATGTCCGTCGTAACCAGAATGTGTTGCAGTATATGGAGGAACGGATGGGCTGGCACCTGTTGCTTAACGATCATACGGTGATCCGTCGTGGCGATGCCGCCATTGCCGTCATCGGTGTGGAGAATATCAGTCGGCCGCCATTCCCCGACTATGGTGATTTGAAGAAAGCCCTCGGTGATCTGCCGAAAGGAATGTTCAAAGTGCTGCTCAGCCATGATCCGAGTCATTGGCGCCGTGGCGTTCTCCATCAGACGGATATTGCGCTGACACTCAGCGGACATACACATGCCGGACAGATTCAGATCGGCCGGTTCTCTCCGGCTAAATGGGCGTATAATGAATGGGGAGGAAAATATGTGGAAGGAGGCAGTATGCTCTATGTCAGCACGGGCGTCGGCGGTACCGTTCCCTTTCGTATCGGCGCCTGGCCGGAAATCAGCATCATCACGCTGGAAAAATAAAAGGCGCCTTGATGGGAAACGTGCCGCCTTGCGCTTACAAAGCGCAAGCACAAGGCGGCAGGCCCTTATTTATACCAGCGTGCCGATGATCTCTTCACGGCTCTCGGGAAGGAGATCGATGACAGGGATCTCGGGCATGGTGTAGCAGCCGGGCTGCAGACGCATGGTAGCACGGGCGACATCAACGAGGACCTGACCGGTGAGGGCGGGGTTGTTGATGCTCATGTCGAAGGAGAAGCGCTGGTTCTGCGTCTTTCCGCTGACACCTTTACGGGTCATGTGAACGCCGTGACCCATATCGCGGACCTCGTCGACACTCTTCACTGCGAAGACATGGAGCTCGTCGTGAGCGAAGTAGTCGTCGGCCTTCAGCTCATCATAGACCTGGTCAACGGTGTAGCCGTCTTCGAGTTCTACATAGACCATACGACGGTGAATGCCCTCACCCAAAGGAATTGTCATAGACAGAGCGTTCTTCACACCTTTCTTGGAACGGGCGACGACGCTGTGACCCATGGACATACCGGGACCGAAGTTCGTATAGCTCAGTCCTTTCGGTGCGAGGGCCTGGAGCATGACACGTACGACGGAGTCCGAGCCCGGATCCCAGCCGGCTGAGATGACGGAGACGGTATTCGTCTTCTTGTTGTTCTCCATCTGCTTCGTGCGGTAGTCGAGGATGGACGTGTGGATATCGAAGCTGTCGACGGTGTTGATGCCGAGCTTCGTGATCTTCTCGGCATACTCGGGGCAGCTGCGTGTCGGTGTGGCGAGGATAGCGACATCGACATCCTTCAGTTTGGCAATGTCATCGACGACATCATACGGTGCCAGTTCTGCGGGCTTGTCCTTGTCACCCTGACGACGGACGATACCAGCAATCTCAAAATCGGGGGCAGCCTCAAGTGCCTGGACACTATAGTGCCCGATGTTGCCGTAACCAACGACGGCGGCTCTGATCTTCTTCATTTTTTATTTCTTTTATTGGTTGAATAAATATTGTTCTGCAAAAATACAATTTCTCAATGACATTTCGTCATCAATGCGCAATTTTTTATATTCATTTTTATAAAAAATAATAATCTATAAGCGAGAAGTAAAAATGTAAAGAAGTAAAAGCAGGGCCATGATTATCATGTTCCGATGACGGGGATATACAATATTATAATAAATCGCTCGTTAATAAAGAAGTGAAAGAAAGAATTCGCATATTATGATGTTAGACTATATCAAGGGAGAATTAACAGAACTGACACCTGCCGCCGCCGTGGTGGAGGCTGCCGGTATCGGTTATCTGTTGAACATATCCCTTAACACCTATACCGCTATACAAGGAAAAAAAGATGTCAAACTCTATGTTCATGAGGTCTTGCTGACGGGTGGCCGTGATGATGGCTTCACCCTCTATGGCTTTGCCTCCAAGCAGGAGCGTGCCCTCTACCGCCAGTTGATCACCGTGAGTGGTGTGGGCTCGAATACGGCACGGATGATCCTCAGCTCGATGTCACCCTCAGAACTCTGTAACGTCATCACTTCCGGTGACGAGAAGCTGCTGAAGAGCGTGAAGGGTATCGGCCTGAAGACGGCGCAGCGGATCATCCTCGATCTGAAGGACAAGATTGTCACCCTCGGTATCGCCGATGAGCTCCATGCCACTGGTGGCAGTCAGACAGCCGTGAATAATGACGTGAAGGATGAGGCCGTCGCCGCTCTGACGATGCTCGGCTTCTCTCCCGCGCCGTCGGCGAAAGTTGTCGTGGAGATTCTCACCGAACAGCCCACGATTCCTGTGGAGCAGGTGGTGAAATTAGCATTAAAGAAGATCAAATGATCCTATATTCTCTCTTGTAGGTGGCCGCCATGTTGCGGCTACGCAAGGTAGAAAAAATGATAAAAACAGAATTTTGAGAATCAAGTTTTCCTTTTCCTCCGTTCTTGTTATACTGATGGTGATGGCTGTCAGTTATGCCCTTGCCATGCCTTCTCTGCAGGACAACCGTCAGCGGAGAAATGGAAATGCTACTACTCAGCAGAGACAAGCCGGAAAGGGAACGACGACAAGGAATGGAACGACTACCTCAAAGAAAGGAATGATGGCCCAGCCGATCCTTGTCGACGAGGATTCTATCCCGGACTCCCTGCTCCATCCGCGTTGGAAGATCCAGCGGACGGTACCTATTTCCGATGAAGACCTCTATCAGAGTCCCCTTGATCTTCAGCGCCCTGACAACTTGAAGCAGACCGTGGAGTATAATGACTCCTTGGACCGCTATATCATTGGTAACAAGATCGGAGGCACATGGATCTCCGCGCCGATCATGATGACGTCGGAAGAATACTGGAACTGGCAGAACAGTCGTAACTGGGCTGACTATTTCCGTAAACAGAATGACGAGATTTTCCAGAAGAAAGGGAAGGAGAAGTTTGACTTCACCGATATGCACTTTGATCTCGGACCGGCAGAGAAGATCTTCGGTCCCGGTGGCGTGCGTGTGAAGACGCAGGGAACGGCAGAGCTGAAGTTCGGCGGAACGATTAAGAATGTCGATAACCCGGCCTTGCCGATCAGCAACCGAAAGACGACGTCGATGGATTTCGATGAGAAGATCAACCTCAATGTCAATGGTAAGGTCGGCGACAAGGTGAACATGAACTTGAACTACAACACCGACGCCACCTTCGACTTCGATACGCAGAATCTGAAATTGAAGTATGACGGCAAGGAGGATGAGATTGTCAAGCTCGTGGAGGCCGGAAATATCTCGTTCCCCTCCAACTCCTCGTTGATCCCCGGTGCCAGCAGCCTCTTCGGTCTCCGTACGGATCTGCAGTTTGGTAAACTCAAGTTGCAGCTCGTCGCCTCTCAGAAGAAGAGCAACTCGAAGAGCGTCAGCGCCAAGGGCGGCGTACAGCTGACACCTTTTGAGATCAATGTCGCCAACTACGAAGAGAACCGCCACTTCTTCCTCGCCGATTATTTCCGTACCCATTACGATGCCGCCATGAAGACGCTGCCGAATATCTCGTCGGGCGTGAAGATCAACCGTGTGGAGATCTGGGTGACGAACAAGACGGGAACGACGACAAATACCCGAAACATCATTGCCCTCACCGATCTCGGTGAGCCGTCACCAAGTAATAAGGTGTGGGGCGGCACCGCCGGAGCGGCTCCCTCCAACCAGGCGAACAGCGAGTACAGCATGATGAACGGCACTTACGCCGCCGCTCGTGACATCGACCAGACAGCTTCCACGCTCGAAGGCGCCGGCCTCGTCGGTGGTACGGATTTTGAGAAGGTGCAGAATGCCCGTCTGCTGAGTTCGTCGGAGTATACCGTCAACAACGCCCTCGGCTATGTGTCGTTGAAGACGAGTCTGCAGACCGACCAGGTCCTTGCCGTCGCTTTCGAGTATACTTACCACGGCGTGACGTATCAGGTCGGTGAGTTCTCCACCGATAACACCGATGCTACCAAGGCACTCTATGTGAAGTCGTTGAAGAACACGAGCAACAGTCCGGCGCAGGGCAACTGGCGGTTGATGATGAAGAACGTGTACTATCTCGCCTCGTCGGTGGAGAAGGACAAGTTCCGCCTTGACGTGAAATACAAGAGTGACACGACGGGAACGTATGTCTCCTATATCCCTGAGCAACAGGTAAAAGGAACGACGTTGCTGAAGGTCATCGATGCCGACCGCCTCGACAATAACAACAAGGCCCATCCGAATGGCTACTTCGATTATGTCGACGGCTATACGGTCAGTGACGGCCGTGTCTTCCTGCCGAAGGCCGAGCCGTTCGGTAGTTATATGTACAACTACCTCATCAGTAAGGGCGTCCCTGCCACGCAGGCGCAGAAATATGCTTTCACTGAACTCTATGACTCCACAAAGACGGTTGCCAAGCAGATCGCGGAGAAAGACAAGTATATCCTGACGGGACAGTTCCGTGGCACGTCGGCCAATGTCATCTCCCTCGGCGCGTATAATGTGCCGCAGGGCTCCGTCGTCGTCACCGCCGGCGGTGTCACGCTGACGGAAGGCGTTGACTATAGTGTCGACTACAGTGCCGGTGAGGTGACGATCCTCAACCAGAGTATCATCGACGCCGGTACGTCGGTCAACGTATCGCTTGAGAGTAATACCGATTACGGACAGACGCGTAAGACGATGTTCGGTGTTAATTGGGAATATGACTTCTCCAAGAACTTCCAGCTCAGCGGTACGTTGCAGCATCTCTCCGAACAGGCGCTGACGAATAAGGTCGCCATGGGTGCGGAGCCGCTGAACAACACCATCTGGGGCGTTAATCTGAACTGGAAGAAGGAGAGCCAGTGGCTGACGAACATGCTCGACAAACTCCCCGGCCTCCATCTCACGCAGCCCTCGCAGCTGTCGTTTACGGGAGAGTTTGCCCAGCTCATCGCCGGCAAGGCCAGTGGCGTACAGGACAACGCCTCCTATCTCGATGACTTCGAGAGTACGAAGACGACGATCGATGTCTCCACGCCGCAGTCGTGGATTATCTCCAGTGTGCCGTCGATGTTTGCCGAGTCGAAGGATAAGACGGGTCTGACAAGTGGTTTCAACCGCAGTCGTCTCGCCTGGTATAACATTGACCCGCTCTTTACGCGCCGTACCTCATCACTGACGCCTGCGCATATCAAGAGTGACCTTGACCAGTTGTCCAACTATTTTGTCCGTGAGGTCTATACGCAGGAGCTCTTCCCTTATCGTGATCAGAGCACGTACAGTGGAACGACGAGTACGATCTCCGTCCTCAACCTCGCTTATTATCCTGATGAGCGTGGTCCTTACAACTTCAATGTCACGGATCTGCAGCAGAATGGTAAGCTAGCCAACCCCACGAGACACTGGGGCGGTATGATGCGAAAGCTCGACACGAATGATTTCGAGGCTTCGAATATCGCCTATATCGAGTTCTGGCTCATGGATCCCTTTGTCTACAGTAACCAGCAGACGGACAAGAGCGACTACGGTGGTGACTTCTATATCAACCTCGGTGATATCAGTGAGGATGTCTTGAAGGATGGCAAGAAGTTCTTCGAGAGTGGTATGCCCGTCGACGGCAGTAACGCGTGGACGACGACGCAGTGGGGCCGTGTGCCGACAACCTCCGTCGTCACTTATGCTTTCGCCACGACCTCCGGCGCCCGTGCCCTCCAGGATGTTGGTTTCAACGGTCTCACCGACGAGCAGGAGCAGGAATTCTATAAGAGCGCTTATCTCGATCAGATCCAGGGCAAGGTGACGCAGGCAGTCTTTGACAGTATCTTTGCCGATCCCGCCGGTGATGACTATCATTATTTCCGTGGCGCTGACTGGGATGCCAACAAAACGTCCATCCTCGACCGTTATAAGTATATCAACAACCCGCAAGGGAACTCTCCCGATAACAGTGGTGGTATGGATACCTCTTATAAGACAACGCCGGATGTGGAGGATATCAACCAGGATTATACCCTGAACGAATACGAGAAATACTATCAGTATCATGTCAGTCTCCGTCCGGAGGATATGCAGGTTGGCAAAGGCTATATCGTAGACAGTCGTGAGACACGTCCCGTACTGCGCAATGGGCAGCATGGTGATGTCACGTGGTATCAGTTCCGTATCCCGTTGAAGGATTACGACTCCCGTGTCGGCGGTATCAGTGACTTCACGTCCATCCGTTTCATGCGTATGTTCCTGACGAACTTCAAGAAACCCATCGTGCTGCGTTTCGCCAATCTCGACCTCGTCAGTGGTACTTGGCGTGTCTACGAGCAGGATCTTGACAATGCTACGGGAACGGGCTCGCTGACAGCCAGCTCTGTCGGCCTTGAAGAGAACAGCGACAAGACGCCGGTCAACTATGTCTTGCCGCCGGGTATTGAGCGTGAGACCGATCCTACGCAGTCGCAGATCGTGGAGAGCGATGAGCAGGCGTTGAACCTCACTGTCTCCAACCTCTCTCCCGGAGAGTCGAAAGCCGTGTATAAGAACCAGACCGTAGACCTCACGCCGTATAAGCGTATCCAGATGTTCGTCCATGCCGATGATGTCGACCAGACGGGCCTTCTGAAAGACAACCAGCTCGCTGTCTTCATCCGTTTCGGTAGTGATTATAAGAACAACTACTATGAATATGAGATTCCGTTGACCGTTACGGCCGCCGGTAAATATACCGCAGCCTCGGCATCTCAGGTATGGCCTACGGCGAACATGCTCGATATCCCGCTGAGCGTCTTTACGTCACTGAAGAAGGCGCGCAACAAAGCCAAGGCCGTCGGTACGGCATCCTTCACGACGCCGTTCTCCATCTACGACGCTGACCATCCGAGCGACAAGGTGACCATCGTGGGTAACCCGTCGCTTGGTGACATCACGACGATGATGATCGGTGTGCGCAACAAGAGCAGTGAGATCCGCAGTGGGGAGGTATGGGTCAACGAGCTCCGTCTCTTCGACTATAATAATAAAGGTGGCTGGGCCGCACAGGGCACGCTGAATATGCAGCTCTCCGATCTCGGTAGCGTGAACGTACAAGGTAAGTATGTCACTGACGGTTTCGGCGGCCTGGAAGATGGTGCCTCCAGCCGGTCTACGGAGACGACATCGAGCTACAGCGTGACGACGAGTGTGGAACTTGGAAAGTTCTTCCCCGATAAGGCGAAGGTCTCCATCCCTGTTTATTACAGTGTGTCGAAAGAGCGCCATACGCCGCGTTACAACCCGTTGGATACGGATATGGAACTCAAGGATGCCCTCGATGCCGCCGCGTCGAAGCAAGAGCGTGACTCCATAGAGGATATAGCCGTGACCCGTACGACACAGACCAACTTCTCTGTCTCCAATGCCCGTATCGGTATCGCGACGAAGGGACACCCCATGCCTTACGATCCGGCCAACTGGTCGTTCTCCTACAGTCACTCCCATGACTATTCAGCCGGAGAGACAACGGTCTATGAGCGTCAGGACAACTGGCGCGGTGCCCTGAGCTATAGCTGGACACCGGTCTATAAGACCTGGGAGCCGTTCCGTAAACTCAAGTCGAAGACGAAATGGCTCGATCTCTTCAAGCGCTTTGGCTTCAACTATCTGCCGCAGAATATCTCTTTCAACACCGAGATGACGCGCAGTTACTATGAGCTTCAGGAGCGTGACCTCGAGGATCTCAACGGTGAGAAACTGCCATTGACCTTCAATGAGCAGTTTCTCTGGAACCGTGACTTCAGCATGCGCTGGGATCTCACGCGAAATCTGCACATGAACTTCCATAGTGCCACCAACGCAGAGATCGAGGAGCCGTATACGCCCGTGAACAAGGATCTCTATCCCGACCGTTACCAGGCCTGGAAAGATTCCGTGTGGACAAGTATCAAGCGCATGGGAACGCCGCTGACCTATAACCAGCAGTTCACGGCATCTTACCAGTTGCCGCTGAATCTCATCCCCGTCTTCGACTGGGTGAATACCAGTGCCACCTATTCGGCCAACTACGGCTGGCAGCGTGGTACGGAGCTGGAGGACAGTACGACGCTCGGCAACACGATCAACAACAGCCGTAACCTCGCCATCACGGGAACCTTCAATATGGAGCGGCTCTACAACCATATCCCATTCCTGAAGAAGGCTAACGACAAGTTCAATAAGGAGACGAGCAACTACCAGTATCAGCAAAAGAAAAAGGAGAAGGCCCGTCAGCAACAGGAGAAGGCGAAGGAGCAACTGGAACTGAAGAAGCTCCGTGACGATGCCGTGAAAGCCGGGAAGGATCCCGATGAGGCAGAGAAGAAATGGCGTGCCGAGCAGCAGGCGAAGAAGCAGAAGGCTGCCCTGCCGATGAACAAGCGTGCCTTTGAGCGTGAGATCGTCCTCCGTCCCGATACGACGGTGACGGTGAACCACGGTAAGAAGACGAAGCGGCTCATCGTCTCCGCCAAGACGATGGACGGCAAGGCGCTGAAGATTAAATATAAAAAGGTAGATCAGAACAGGATCATTATTAAGAATAAGGTGGACAGTGCCATGCGTGTGAAGATCAGCGTCCTCGCCAAGTCGCCGTTGGAGGATAAGGGCTGGTATAAGGTCGCGCAGGCCGTGGCCCGTCTGGCGATGATGGTCCGTAACATCAATATCTCCTACACCAACCAGTATCAGATGGTGCTGCCGGGCTATCTGCCTTCCGTCGGCAATGCCTTCGGACAGAAAGGTATGAACACGCTGGCGCCGGGTCTTGACTTCGCCTTTGGACTCACGGGTGACAGCTATATCCATAAGGCTTACGATAATGGCTGGCTGTTGAACAACGACTCTATCTCCACGCCGGCAACGACGAGTAAGACGGAGAATGTGGAGATCCGCGCCACTCTTGAGCCTGTGAAGAATCTGAAGATTGACCTCACGGCATCACGACAGATGACACGTAACCGCAGCATCCTCATCGATGGTGCCTTTACGACGACGCAGAGCGGTAGTCTGACGATGACGACGATCTCCCTCGGCTCTGCCTTCGAGTCAACGGGCAATGCCACGAGCGGTTATCACAGTAAGACGTTCGATAAGTTCGTCAACTCCCTCGATGCCTATCAGCAGCGTGTGCAGGCCCGTTATGCCGGCAGCCGTTATCCGTCGGGGATGAATCATGGCGGTGAGCTGTGGTCTGCTGACCAGAGTACGGTGGATAAATACTCTGCCGACGTGATGATTCCGGCCTTCCTCCATAGCTATACGTCTATCGGCGGACATGGCCTGGAGATTTTCCCGGCACTGACGAAGATGCTGCCGAACTGGTCGCTGCGCTACAGTGGACTGAGCAAGCTGCCGTGGTTCCGGGATGTCTTCAAGAGTTTCAATATCAACCATGCCTATAAGAGCATCTTCTCTATCGGCTCCTACAGTAGTTACTCTACCTATCAGGAGTATATGAACGGCTTGGGCTTTATCGAGAAGACATCTTCGGATTATCCGATCCCGAGTTCGATGTTCGACGTGTCGTCCGTGAGCCTCAGTGAGAGTTTTGCGCCGTTGCTCGGTGTCGATATGACGTTTAACAATAACCTCACGGCAAAACTCGAGTACCGGAAGACGCGTGTCGTCACGTTGAGTATGACGAGTGTTCAGATCAATGAGGCCCGCAGCAACGACCTCGTGATTGGTATGGGATATAAGTTGAATAACTTCAACCTCTTCGACCTCTTCACGGGACCTCGCGCCCATAAGAGTAAGCAGAAGAGCAAGAGTAATCAGAAGAACGGCCAGAACAATAACAATAATAACCGCAACAATGGTTATAACCACTCTATGAATCTGCGCCTTGATGCCAGTTACCGCAGTCAGAGTGCCATCACGCGCGATATCGCGACGATGGTCAGCCAGGCCAGCAGTGGCAACAGTGCCTTTAAGATTAGTTTCATGGCCGACTATACGCTGAGTCGTATGCTCACCATGAGTTTCTATTATGACATGCAGATGAACAAACCGTTGCTCTCCAGCAGCAGCTATCCGACGACGACGCATGACTTCGGCCTGAGCGTAAAGTTCAGCCTCACGAGGTAAAAGTAAAAAAGTAAAAAAGTAAAGAATTACTTCTTTACTTTTTTACTTTTACTTTTTGTCGTAGGCATGTACGGGATAGTCGACGGTGTAGTGGAGACCGCGGCTCTCCTTGCGCTCGATCGCCATACGCGTGATGAGGTAACCGACATTGATCATATTACGGAGCTCACAGAGGTCACGGCTGATCTTCACACGCTTGAAGAGGCGCTCCGTCTCTTCATAGAGCAGATCGAGGCGGTCCCACGCACGCTTCAGACGAAGGTCGGAGCGGACGATGCCGACATAATTCGACATGACTTCACCAACTTCCTTGACGCTCTGCGTGATAAGGACTTTCTCCTCGTTCGTCATCGTACCCTCGTCGTTCCACTCCGGCACTTTCTCGTTGAAGTCATATTCGTCAACATGCTGCACACTGTGCTTGGCAGCGGCATCAGCATAGACGACAGCCTCGATAAGGGAGTTGCTGGCCAGACGGTTGCCGCCATGGAGTCCCGTGCAACTGCACTCGCCGAGGGCATAGAGGCGCTCGATGCTTGAGCAGCCGTTGAGGTCGACCTTGATACCACCACACATATAATGGGCAGCGGGACGTACGGGGATCATATCCTTTGTGATATCGATACCGATGGACTTGCATTTCTCATAGATATTCGGGAAGTGATGCTTTGTCTCTTCGGGATTCTTATGTGTCACGTCGAGGTATACATGATCGATACCATGGATTTTCATCTCCTTATCGATGGCACGGGCGACGATGTCACGCGGAGCAAGGCTCAGTCGCTTGTCATATTTCTCCATGAAAGTCTCTCCATTCGGCAGTTTCAGAATGCCGCCGTAGCCACGCATGGCTTCCGTGATGAGGAAGGCGGGATGCGTCTCACCGGGATGGTAGAGACTCGTAGGATGGAACTGTACAAACTCCATATCCTTGATTTCTCCCTTGGCACGATAGACCATAGCCTCACCGTCGCCTGTAGCGATGATCGGGTTCGTCGTCGTCTGATAGACGGCACCGCAGCCGCCGGTACACATCACGGTGACCTTGCTGAGATAAGTATCTACCTTTCCTTCGGGATTGAGGATATAGGCACCGTAGCAATAGATGTAAGGAGAGCGGCGTGTCACACGGGCACCGAGGTGATGCTGCGTGATGATCTCCACGGCGAAATGATTTTCCTTGACTTCGATATCGGGATTGGCACGGACGGCAGCCATGAGGGCGCGCTGGATCTCCGCACCGGTATCGTCGGCATGATGGAGAATACGGAACTCAGAATGACCGCCCTCGCGGTGGAGATCATAACGGCCGTCCTGCATCTTGTCGAAATGGGTGCCCCAGCCGACGAGTTCCTTAATCTGTTCGGGAGCATGGGTGACAACCTGACGGACGGCGGCGGGATCACTGATGTAATCGCCGGCAATCATCGTGTCCTGAATATGTTTCTCGAAATTGTCTACTTCAAGGTTGGTGACACTTGCCACACCGCCTTGCGCAAAAGAGGTATTGGCTTCTTCCAAAGAAGTCTTACAGATCATGCACACCTTTCCTTTGTGTGCGCGGGCTACCTTCAACGCGTAGCTCATACCGGCAATACCAGCGCCGATAATCAGGAAATCATACTTGTATACCATAAAGTTGATGGTCTTATTATAATTTATGTGCAAAATTAATCAAATTCTGTGAAACATCCGTCATGTTCGTCAATTTTTTTGTAATTTTGCAGGCGTTATGACAGAACGGACTTTTCATCAGCGTTTTACGCTGGCATCAAAATGTGGAATCATGGTTTTCTCGGGCCTCGCTTTCTGGTTTTTCTGGGAGCGCCAGGCTGCCGTGGGCTTACTGGTGATGATCATCGTCATCGGTATGATCGAGCGTGTGCTGCATACGGAGTATACGTTCAAGAAGGTCAAGCCCGTAGACCGTGAGGAGGAGCACTGGTTCCTCATCATCAACCGCGGCCGTTTCTCCCGTCGCGTGACGATTCCCGTGGAGGAGATCAAGAGTATCCGGGAGATGCCGACGCCGATGAAGATGAGCCATTTCCTGCTTATCACTTATGGTCCCGGCAATGTGTTCGGTGTCCAGCCCGTCGACGAGGATGCTTTCCTCGCCACATGGCGCAAGACCGCCGCTGATCCGTCTGTCAACAACATGAAGTCCGCAAGTAAAGAAAACAAAACTGACAATACAGAAGAATAGTCCGTGCGCCCTGAGAAAGGGAAATAACGAAAGAAGATGAAAACAATGAGATGTATAGCCGTATTCCTCGTATGGCTGTTGACGCTGCCGTTGATGGCACAGGTCAATAATGAAGAGGTTGAAGTACAACAGGATGACGATGAGAAGGTTGACTCGGCGGATATCGTCTCCCTTGGGGAGGATACGCTGAAGAGCCTTCCCTGGCCTGTATCGGTACAGAGAAAGATTAGTAAGCTCTTAGAGTCAAAGATGTTTGAGACGTCACAGGTGGGCCTGATGGTATGGGACCTGAAGGCGGACTCGTGTATCTATGTCTATCGTCAGCGCCAGCTTATGCGCCCCGCTTCCTGCATGAAACTCGTCACGGCGATTACCGCTCTCGACAAGCTCGGCGGCTCCTATCAGTTTAAGACAACGCTGAAATATACCGGCCATGTGGAGAATCACGTGCTCAATGGCGACATCTATGTCATCGGTGGTATGGATCCTCGTTTCAACAGCGATGACCTTACTTCTTTCGTCAACAGTATTAAGGAGATGGGTATCGATACCATCCGTGGAAACCTCTATGCCGACAAGAGCATGAAGGACAGCGATCCCTATGGCGAGGGTTGGTGCTGGGATGACAAGAACCCCACACTCACGCCGCTCCTCCTCTCCCGGAAGGACGACTTTATGGACCGTTTTCTGAAGAAGCTCGATGAGGCCGGAATCTATTATACCTCCTACAGCGCCAAAGAGCGCCGTTGTCCTTCGGATGCCTTTACGATCTCCACACGTACGCACTCCATCGATCAGGTCCTTGGGAAGATGCTGAAGGAGAGTGATAACCTCTATGCTGAATCAACTTACTATCAGATTGCTGCCTCAACGGGAAACCGGCCGGCGTCAGCGCGCAGTGCCCGTCAGGTAGAGCGGCAGCTGATTCAGCGCATCGGACTCGATCCGTCCCGTTATCGTCTCGCCGATGGCAGCGGTCTCTCCTTATATAATTATGTCAGTGCCGAACTCCTCGTCCGTCTGCTTCGTTATGCCTATCAACAGGGAAGTATCTTTTATCATCTCTATCAGTCACTGCCAATTGCCGGTGTCGACGGCACGCTGAAGAAACGTATGAAGGGATCTTTCACTTGTGGTAATGTCCACGCGAAGACGGGTACGCTCGAGGGGATCATCTCTTTGGCGGGCTATTGTAAGGCGTCGAATGGTGATGACCTCTGTTTCGCCATCATCAACAACGGTATCATGCACGGCAATAATGCCCGCACATTTGCCGACCGTGTCTGCGAGGCGATGTGTATGCCACAATAAACGCCCTTTGCAGGGGCCGTCCCTTGTGGCGGCCCGTCGGGGCAACGCCGATTACTTATGCCCGTTACGGGATTCGGGCCGCCACACGGTACGGCCCCTGCAATGGATCATTCATGCCACAATAATTATGGAAAAAATTCGAATATTGATAGAGCGGGCGATCACGCTCGCGGGAGTCCACGGGCCTGCAGTACATATCCTCAGACATGTGCTGCTGATCCTCGTCGCCATCTTACTCGCTGCCCTTGCGGGGTGGTTCTGTCGGAAAGTCTTGCTGCCATTGGCACAAAAGATCACGGCGAAGACGGAGGCGACATGGGATGAGATTATCTTCAATGAGCGCGTGCTGAGGGCCTTGTGTGCCATCGTGCCGGCCATCGTGATTTGGAAATTCCTGCCGATGGTGTTCTATCAGTTTCCACTCGTTCGTGAACTGCTCGCCCGTGCTACAGCTATTTATATCACGGTCATGGCGACGCGTGCCGTCACGATCTTCATTGGTTCGTTTGATGATCTCGAAGGACCGCAGATGGGGATTTCGGAGGGCCGTTCGGCGGCACGGCAATATCTGAAGTCGTTCTGTGGCGTGTTGAAGATCGTCGCGATCTTCGTGTCCGTGATCATCGTCGTCGCTATTGCCCTTGACAAGAGTCCGTTGCATCTCTTCGCCGGCTTGGGCGCTACCTCCGCCATCCTGATGTTGGTCTTTAAGGATACGATAGAGGGACTCGTCGCCGGTATCCGTCTGACGAGTAACGACATGTTGCACGCCGGTGACTGGATCACGGTGCCGTCGGCGAATGCCAATGGTATCGTACAGGAGATGACGCTCTCAACGGTGAAAATCCGTAACTTCGATAATACGATCACGACGGTATCACCGCTGAGCCTGATCAATGGCTCGTTTCAGAACTGGCGGAATATGCAGGAGGGTGGCGGCCGGCGCGTGAAGCGTATCCTTTATCTCGACTTCCGCAGTATCAAGCCGCTGTCGGCTGATGATATCGCACGGCTGCCGAAGGAGGCTCAGCCATTGGCGAAAGAGGGCGAAGTGAACCTCACCGTCTTCCGTGCCTTCGTGGAACACTGGCTGAGCCACCGTGAGGATGTCAACGCGCAGATGACGCTGATGGTTCGGCAATTGGAGCCGACACAGTGCGGACTGCCTATCGAGTTCTATTTCTTCCTGAAAGAGAAGGCATGGGTTCGCTACGAGCATACCCAGGCTGCCGTCTTTGAATATCTTTACGCCATCATCCCTTCCTTCGGCCTCAAGATCTATCAGCAGTATCCGGAACAGTAGGGACATTGTTTTTTATGTTCCGCCTCGGATCGGATGAAAGGACAGAATAACAGATCAAACATAGCGCAGCATATGTTTTATTTGTTACTCTGTCTTTTTTTGGATCATGATAAATCATGTCCCTACGATAGTTTGTTAAAATACAGCGGCGATTTTTCTGATTCCATCCAATCGTTTGATAAAGGACTTGTTTCGCTTCGCTATCTGCATGTCATATTTCGCTTGAAGGCGCAAAAGAGGCTCGGCATCAATGTCAAGAGCTTTAGAAATAAGAAGAGCAAGTTCTGTATTTAATGGCCTCTTGCCATTGAGGACTTCATTCAGTTGACTATAGGATACGCCGATCTCAGTAGCAAGTTTACGCTGTGGGATGCCACGGTATTCAATCTCGTCCTTGATGACCTCCCCAGGGTGAGTAGGCTCAAAAGATTCGAGGTTGTTGGCGATCATATTATCTTCTATTCCATTAACGTGTATCATATCGATTTTATTTATAGTGGTTACTCAATTCTATTATTTCGCAAATAGAGGCGATGGTCTCTCCGTCTTTTATGGACTCTTCAAATTCTATTCGGTATTGGTCGTTAACCCTAACAGATGAGAGTCCTTCCTTATCTCCGTGGAGATGTTCGTAATGCAGAGAACCGTATTTATTGAGCCCTAGGACATTATCTACGGCAATCATCAGATTAACAACCCGACCATATTTTTTTATGATGGCTTGTTGAAAGCGATGTTTCTTATCACTTGATCGTCCTTTTTCATAGAGTTCTTTGAGATATTTTTGCCTAAATATTACTTGCATATTAATTACTTTGTTGCAAAGATAAAGATAATATTTGATATTCACAAATTTGCGAATGGCTTTCTTCCAGTTTTTTGCTCGGGCGGAACATGATGAATCATGTCCCTACATATTTATGCATCGTTGATTTTCTGAAATCTTGACAAACGCGATTCTCGTTCTAGAGAGAAAATTCGGGATTTTTCATCGAAAATGGGGTGGGGATGTTGGTTAGCGGACGGAAATATGGGAGATAAAAAATTCTGCACGTGAGATATTCTTCTATCTTACATATTTACGAGGTGGAAATGACGTACAGAATTGGATATTCTTGCGGAATAAATCGCATAAAACGGAGGATTATGCGGCTTTTACGGTATATTCATACAGTGGTTTTATGTACTGTTTTTGCATATTGTTGATATCCAAGTACTTGCGTAATCCCGCCAAAATTCGCGAATTTCCTCCGATATCCTTGTCCCTTGAAAACTATCGCCAAAATAAACCTTATTTTCAATTTAACAAACATTTATTTATGCGATAATTCAGTATATTTATACAATAAGGGCGGCCACACGGGCCGCCCCTACGAAGGATGATTATTTCTTTGCCCAGCGGATCATTTCCTTCAGGCTCGGTTTCTTACCATACATGAGGATACCCGTGCGGTAGATCTTTCCGCTGACCCATACCATGCCGATGGCGGTGGCGAAGAGGAGGACGATGGAGAGGATGACCTGCCACATCGGAACACCGAAGGGCAGACGGACCATCATCACGATCGGTGAGGTGATAGGGATGATACTCGTCCAGAATGCCAATGGTCCGTCGGGGTTGTTGATACTCGCTGACGCGGCATAGAGGCCGAAGACCATGATCAGCGTGACGGGAAAGACAAACTGTCCCGCATCGTCGGCGTTGCTCACGCTGGCACCCGTGGCGGCAAAGAAACTGGCGAAGAGGAGATAGCCTCCGAGGAAGAAAAGCAGGAAACAGATGAAAATCTCCGTGTACGGCAGATTCATAAACGAGTGGATCATGGACAGCGTGTCGGCATCGAGGCCCCCGGCCGCCGTCATTCCCTGTTGTGCCATCATACTCTGTTGCGCGAGCATGTTCGGATCCGAAGAGATACCGAAGACCGCGCCGGCAATCATCAGAATCAGCACCAGAAGAATGCCCCAGATGACCATCTGCGTCATTCCCACGAGGAAGATGGCGATGATCTTTCCCATCATGAGCTGGAACGGTTTCACGCTGCTGATGATGACTTCCACGATGCGGTTCGTCTTCTCCTGCGTGACACTGTTCATGACCATCGCGCCATACATCATGACGAACATATAGATGAGTAACATCGTGATCAAGCCGATCGCCATGGCTGCCGCAGAGTCAGAGCTGCCCTCTTTGCCGTTGTCCGACCATTTATATGTCTTCAGCGTAATCTCTTTCTCCGCGTTCTTCACGACCTCTGCGATCTGCGGGATACCCGTCTCGGCGAGGCGCTCGTGATAGACCTTCGCGTTGAGCTTGTCGTCGATATAGCTTGTGAGGCTCTGCGGTACTTCCTTACGACTGTACACAGCTACGGAGCCTGTTCCTTTAACGAGGTCTCCACGGATCTGAACGACGGCCTCGAAATTCGAAGAGTCGGTCTTCATCTCCGGCAGAATGGCCGGTACGGTAATGAAATGATATTGCTCATTGTCCTTCAGCGCCTGGGCATACTGGTAAGTACTGTCGATGACGGCGATATCCTTCTGTTCATTGCTGTTGAAGGAGCCGAGCCAGATAGGGATAAATATCGTGGCGGCGATGATGACGGGCATGAGGAGCGTGAGGAGGATGAAACTCTTCTTCCGCACACGCTGGAGATATTCTGTCTCAATGATAATAGGAGTCTTGTTCATGGGGCGGGGCTTATTGAGGGTTGACAACTTTGAGGAAAATATCATTCATCGACGGCAGTTTCCGTAGCTCATAGTGATGCATACCGTCCTCTACGGTATCCGTCATGATCTTATAGGTGGAAAAATCTTGTGGCAAAGGCTCACGCGTCGTCAGCTCATAGCTTTCGGTGGCGAATTGTTGTTTCACCTCACTGACTTTTCCTTGCAATACGACCTTACTATGATTGATCAGTGCGATATGGTCGCAGATTTCTTCCACACTCTCCATGTTATGGGTTGAGAAGATAATGGTATGGCCTTTCTCTTTCAGTTGGAGAATCTCCTGTTTAAGAAGGTTGGCATTGACGGGATCGAAGCCGGAGAACGGCTCGTCGAAGATCAGCAGGTCAGGGTCATGGAGTACGGTCGTGATAAACTGAATCTTCTGGGCCATACCCTTCGACAGCTCCTCCACCTTCTTGTTCCACCACGAGAGGATATCGAATTTCTCGAACCATTCCTTCAGACGCTTCACGGCTTCCGCACGCGAGAGACCTTTCAGCCGTGCGAGATAGACGGCTTGTTCGCCGACCTTCATCTTCGGATAGAGGCCGCGCTCCTCGGGGAGGTAGCCGATATTCAATACGTCATCATCAGTGATGACATGTCCGTTGAACGTGATCGTCCCTTCGTCGGGCATCGTGATACGGTTGAGAATACGGATGAGGGTTGTCTTTCCGGCACCATTGGGACCGAGGAGTCCGAAGATCTGTCCCTTGGGAATTTCCAGGGAGACATCATCGAGGGCCGTATGGCCGGAATAATGTTTAGAGACGTGGGAGATGGTGATCATAGGCTTGGGGGTATTTAAAATGTAGGTGGCCGCCATGTTGCGGCCACGCAGCCACGTTGGAGAGATAAAGTCAACTGAGGTGCGTGGCCGCAACGTGGCGGCCACCTTATAATAGGATAGAGTGATAAATATTATTCAGCCTTGAAGCTGTCCAGATCCTCTACCTTGAAGTTCTGAACATAGGCAGCCTTACCGATGACAGCCTCTTCGGCAGCACGTACATAGACTTCGGCGCTCTTCTTGAAGAGCTCGGGGGCACGTGTGGCGTCGTCGAGAATCAGGAGACTCATGATGATCTCTGCCGTCATGTCGTAGAGACGACGGGCGAGGAAGTCATGGAGATCCTGGTTGCCGGCAGCCTTGACATACTCTACAGAAGCCTCATACTGCTCCGTCATCTTGCGGACGCGGTCCTGCAGCGGCTTGAGGTCGTCGCTGACGGGCTGCTCGAGCATCTCCTTGATAATGTTCAGGTAGGTGCCGTTGGTGATATAACGTACGGCAGCGACGACCTGCAGCTGTGTCGTACCCTCGTAGATAGAGAAGATACGGGCATCGCGGTAGAGGCGCTGACTCTTATACTCCATGATGAAACCACTACCACCGTGGATGCTGATGGCATCATAGGCGTTCTGGTTGGCATACTCGGAGTTCATTCCTTTGGCGATCGGCGTGAAGGCATCGGCGAGACGGGAGTATTTCTTCATCTCCTGACGCTCCTCCGGCGTAAGCTTGCGGTCACGGCTGATATCCTCAAGGGCCTTGTAGACATCGACGTAACGGGCAGTCTGATAGAGGAGGCTGCGGCCGGCGTCGAGCTTGGCCTTCATACGGCTCAGCATATCGTAGACGGCGGGGAAGTTGATGATCTTCTCACCAAACTGCTGACGCTCACGGGCATAGGCGAGGCCTTCATTGTAGGCTTCCTGCTCTACACCGACACTCTGTGCGGCGATACCGAGACGGGCACCGTTCATCAGAGCCATGACATACTTGATCAGGCCGAGACGTGTGCTGCCGCAGAGCTCTGCCTTGGCATTTTTGAAGACGAGCTCACAGGTAGGAGAGCCGTGGATACCGAGCTTGTTCTCGATATGACGGACGGTGACGCCACCGTTCTGCTTGTCGTAGATGAACATGGAGAGGCCACGGCCATCGTGCGTGCCGGCCTCGCTGCGGGCGAGGACGAGGTGGATATCGCTGTCACCATTGGTGATGAAACGCTTCACGCCATTCAGACGCCACGTGCCATCGGCATCCTGGGTGGCTTTCAGCATCACACGCTGCAGGTCACTACCGGCATCAGGCTCCGTGAGGTCCATGGACATGGAAGCGCCCTCAGCGACGCGCGGAATATACTTCTGGCGCTGCTCCTCGCTGCCGAACTCATAGAGGGTGTCGATACAGCTCTGCAGCGACCAGATGTTCTGGAAGCCTGCGTCAGCAGCGGAGATGACCTCGGAGAGCATGGAGAAGACCGTGTTCGGGAGGTTCAGACCTTTGTAACGGCGCGGCATGGAGACACCCCACAGACCGGCCTTGCGCGTAGCGTCGAGGTTCTCGTAAGTCTTGCTGGCGTAATGCATACGGCCGTCGACGAGATGCGGACCTTCAAGGTCTACAGCCTCACTGTTCGGCTCGATGATATTGGCAGCCACATCGCCCGTGATCTCGAGGATGCGCTTGTAGTTCTCGATGGCATCGTCGTAGTTGACCGGTGCATCAGGATAGGTTGCTGCGTCAGCGTAGTTTCTTTCTTTCAGTTCTACGATACGCTTCATCAACGGATGGTTCAGATGGAACGCTATCTCCGGATGATCGCTATAATAATTAGCCATATTTTTTACTTCGTATTCTGTTTGTAATATTTGATGAGCTTCGGCACGACGTCCTCTACGGAACCCGTGATGACATAGTCGGCGATCTTGTTGATCGGTGCGTCGGGATCGGTATTGATGGAGATGATAATACCGGCATCCTGCATTCCGGCGATGTGCTGGATCTGGCCACTGATACCGCAGGCGATATAAACCTTCGGATGGACGGTGACACCCGTCTGACCGATCTGACGGTCGTGGTCTACCCAACCGGCATCGACGGCGGCACGGCTGGCGCCGACCTCACCGTGAAGTTCCTTAGCGAGCTCGAAGAGCATATCGAAACCTTCCTTTGAGCTCATGCCGTAACCACCGGCGACAACGATAGGAGCGCCCTTAAGGTTGTTCTTCGCTGCCTCGACATGACGGTCGATGACCTGTACGGCATAAGACGTGGGAGCGACATAGTCCTTCGGGTCCTTATAAACGACCTGGCCCTTGGCCTTGCCGTCGTAGAGTGCTTTCTGCATGACGCCGCTGCGGACGGTAGCCATCTGCGGACGGTGCTCGGGGTTGACGATGGTAGCGACGATGTTACCACCGAAGGCGGGACGGATGGCGTGGAGCATATTCTCATAGTGCTTGCCACTCTTCTTGTCGTCATAGCTGCCGATCTCCAACTGCGTACAGTCGGCGGTAAGACCGGAGGTAAGGGCGGCAGAGACACGCGGACCGAGATCACGGCCGATGACCGTTGCACCCATGAGGGCGATCTGCGGCTTCTCCTCCTGGAAGAGTTTCACGACGATATCCGTATGAGGCGCGGAGGTGTAAGGGAAGAGGCCCTCACCATCGAAGACATACAGTGTGTCGACGCCGTAAGGAAGAATCTGATCCTCTACCTTACCTTTGATACCGGTGCCGGCGACAACAGCCTCGAGGTCTACGCCCAACTTATTGGCCAATTTGCGACCTTTGGTAAGAAGTTCCTGGGAGACCTCCTGAACGGTGGTTCCTTCTACTTCACAATATACAAAAACGTTGTTCATATCTTTTGATTAGCCAATAATATTTTTGTCCAACAATTCTTTCACCAGTCCTTCGATGTCGGCATCAGCACTCGTCAGGCTGACACTCTCCTTGGCCTGGAAGACAATGCTCTTCACGGCACTCACCTTCGTAGGACTGCCGGCGAGACCACACTGGTTGTAGTCGGCACCACAGTCGGCGATGCTCCACTGTCCCAACGTGAGGTAGGGACGGCTCTCATAGAGGGCTGCCCACGGCTCGTCACCTTTGCGCTCCATCGGACAGGTGGCATACTTGTATTTCATCACGAGGCGGGCATTGCAGGGACGGGCGGGAGCAGCACTGCCGTTGACGGTGATGACAACGGGCAGGGGAGCGACGACAGTCTCTACGCCACCATCGATATGACGGCGGATCGTAGCCTTGCCATCCTCGATCTTCAGTACTTCCTCGGCATAGGTTACCTGGTTCAAACCGAGCTTCTGGGCAACCTGCGGACCTACCTGGGCGGTATTACCATCGATAGCCTGACGGCCACCGAGGACGAGGTCTACATGACCGATCTCTTTGTCGATCTTCTCAATAGCTTTAGCAAGGAAATAAGAGGTGGCGAGGGTATCGGCACCGGCACTCTTGCGGTCGGTAAGAAGGATACCGTCGTCGGCACCACGGTAAAGGCCCTGGCGGATGATCTCACCGGCACGGGGAGGACCCATGGTGAGCATCGTCACTGTCGTACCGGGATTCTGCTCCTTGATACGAAGCGCCTGCTCCAGAGCGTTTAAGTCTTCAGGATTGAAAATAGCGGGAAGGGCTGCACGGTTGACCGTTCCTTCGGCAGTCATGGCGTCCTTTCCCACATTTCTTGTGTCTGGTACCTGCTTGGCAAGTACAACGATTTTCAATTTCATATAATATAAAAATGATAATTAATTTGCAAATTGATCGGTCTTGTCATCTTCACGACAACTAAAACCGGGTGCAAAATTACTAACTTTTTACGTCTTGAACAAATAAAAAGGCATATAAATGCACATATCTCTTTCTTTTGTGCAGATGTTTGCACAATCTTTTTCTTTTGTGCAGTGGTTTTTCGGCCTTTAATCCACCGTAGGGTGCGGCCCTTGTGGCCGTCCTAACAGCAAATGATCCACCGTAGGGTGCGGCCCTTGTGGCCGTCCTGCCTCCGTAGGGTGCGGCCCTTGTGGCCGTCCTGCCTCCGTAGGGTGCGGCCCTTGTGGCCGTCCTAACCGGTAATCGTGGCAATTAGGGCGCCCACAAGGGGTGCCCCTACGATGGCAGATATTCACCCTACGGTGGATCATAAAAAAAGAGTCTTGCCTCACGGCAAGACTCTTCTTTCTAACTATACTATAGAGAAATGCTATTCTCTTTAACACGTGTGTTTTTATGGTCGGTTGAAATGCTATTTCGAATGAATGTACTCTTTTTACTCGCCCCAGCAATCACCCCAATCCTCAAAGGCATAGCCCTTGGCGGTCTCTACCTTAGACGCATCGCTGGTACTGCCGCCGGTATTCGGTGCGTCTTTTCCCGTCTTTTGGGTTTGGTCAAAGAGGGAATTTTTTGCATCATTAGATGCAGCCAGCAGCGTGTTCTCCACGCTGAGGCTTGTGATGTGGATGCTGGGGCGCATATATGTTGTTTTCATCTTTCTAATCGTTTATAAGTTCATTTATTTGACATTATATTTCTTGCCACCCATGACATAGATGCCGGGAGCGAGATTCCGGAGATCATTAGTAGCGCGGACCTGCTGGCCATCGAGCGTGTAGACACCCTTGACGAAGGTCGTCATGCCGGTGTTCACTTCCTCTACAAGCTGGCGGATACCCGTTGCGTCGCCACCCTTGACTTCACCACCGGTAATCCAGAAGTTCGCCATCTTGGCTTTCGTTGCGGGATCTTCAACAGTATTACTCGTTACTTCCAACTTATCCTTACCGGATGCGTCAGAGGAGTAGGGAACAAGGAGAACGTTGAATCCAGGAATGGTTACTTCGTTTCCTTCCCAACGACGGAGCTTATTGGTCTCCTTGTCTTCTGTATTTGACATGAAGTAGCTGTACGGCTGCATGTCGTAAGAATTGTAGAAGCCGATGGTCTGATAAGTGAAGGCATCGATCTTGTCGGTGTTCTTCTCGTTATCATTATACTCCTTCACGGCCTCGTTGTAGTTGATGATCGTCTTGGCATCGACACCCTCGAGAGAGACGCGGGAGAAATCAATGGTCTTCTTCTCACCATCAGCAAGGTTATCCCAGGACGGGCGGATGAAGTAAGGACGACCAGCCTCAATCATCTGATTCACATGCTTCGTAAAGTGGATCGTATGCTCAACGCCGGAAGCGAAACGGACAGAGTCGAAGGTGATGACGTCACAGCTGTCACCGAAGAGCTCATGAACCTGATGCTCGTTGACGGCGAAGGGAAGACAGATACCGGCCCAGCGATGGTTGCGGTAGTTCTTGGCAGGGATGCTGACCTTGACGAACTCTGCCTTTTCTTTTAGTGCGGCATTGTCCTTGCTGTTGGCATCGAGAGAGATACCTCCCTCATGACCGTAGATCTTATTGTCGCAGTCAGGGAGATTTGCGCGGGTATCAGCGGTGAACTGACCATCCTTATCTTTCTTATCGTCCATATAGTTCGTCCAAAGATCCATATTGGCCTTACCATCCGTCTTCTTATCATATTTATAAGGTATAAAGGCGAAACCGCAGAAGCCGAGCTTTGAACCATTCTGGAAGACATAGTAGGTCTTGCCGGAGATGACATCGAAGGAGTAGCGCACATAAGCCTTTGTAGGTACGACGAAGCTGGAGTCACTCAGCATCAGCACGTCATTGTCGGGCTGTTTGTTGTCGACGAACCCACTGTTTTGGGCTGACCACCAGTCTGTGATCTTCTTCTCGTCCTCAGCGAGCTTCGTGCTGTCCTTGTAGTTGCTGGCCCAGCCGTCGAAGTTAAAAGTCAGATCGTGGGAATTCCACTTGCAGCGCAGCAGACCCTCAGTGTAATAGTCCTTATGGTCTGAGCTGGCCGTCTTTCTTCCTTCGAAGATATACTTACCAGGATCATTGCCGGTGTCCCAGAAAGAACTTTGGTTCTTCACGTCTACGGCAGCGCCGGTCTCGTCGGTGATATAAAGGGCACGACGGCGGAGGTTGTCGAACTTCATGTCAGCGACACTCTTGTTCTTGGCTTCTGCCTTGGCCTCGAGATCATCGCCTTCAGCGAGATCCGTCAGTCCGTTCTGCAGCACATAGACGAAGAGCTTACCATTCTCCTCGGGCTCGAACTTCAAGTAGTCACCACGTACGGGGAGGTTGTAAGAGTAACGGTTGGTCTGAGACCATGTCTGCGAGTTCTCATCGGTAGCGTTCTGTGCGCCACTGCTGTACATCTTGAAACCATTGATGAACATGTTATCACGGCCTACGGAGTCCATCTTGGCTTGCTTCCAACTGTCGGTGAGAAGCGTCTGCTGGTCTTTGTCGGTCTTGCTGTAGTAAGGATAAGCGGCGTCGTTATATTTCCAGCCGCCCATGGTCATGAAGATTCGGGTCGGGATATTGGTTGTTGAGATGCGCTCACCGACCTTCGGTGTCTCGCCTTTCTTGACGATATACTCGGGGATATCGGTGATGTAGAGTTTGTAAGACGGAGTCTTCGTCACTTGTTTGCCACCATTGTAGCAGATACCATTCACATGGGCGAGGATCGTCACATAATGAGGATAGGTACCTGTGAGCGGGGAGATGACACCGGTGCTGCCGTTGATGGCGGCATAGTTGCTGCTGTTCACCTCGTTGTTGCTCTGATAGTCCTTCATCTTATAGCTGACTTCCTCGTTGGTCTTATATTCCATGAGCTGAGGAAGCAGTTCACTGTAACCGCGCTTAGCGACGGTAGCCTTGTCGATAGCCTTCGTATCATTCTCCGTAGAGAGGAAAGCAGGCTCAAAACTCAGACCGTGGACGTTGAACTGATCAGCGGTAGAGTAGAGATAATAGGTGCGACCGGCGATGAGTGGATAGCGGAACGTACGCTCGCCATAGATATCACCTGTCTTTGCGTCGAGATGATCTGTCTTATTGTTCGTGGGACAATAGAGAATATAGCTGTAGTTATCGTTGTATTTGGCATCAACGGTGAGGAAGCCGTCGGTGATAGCCTCGAGTTTGAAGAAACCACCGGCGATAGGCTTATTGCCGTCGAGCGTGACCTTCGGAGTATGGATAAAGTCCTTATAGGTAACGCCATTCTCAGTGTCTTCGTTGTCATTATCCTTGACATCGTTCTTGCCCTGTGAGCGCTCCACTGTCCATGTGTTGGCCTTATCGGTACTTGCGCCGAACGTGATGTTCATTCCCGGCACTTCATACTTGGAGACGGTACCCGGGATGAACTTACCGGCCTTGATGAAGTGCAGCTTACCCATCCGGTTGACATGTCCTGCCGTCGTGTCGTTATCATAGATCACCTCATAAGCGCCCTCGTTGTCGTTGACGCTGAACGTAGCGGCCTGGGCAGCGCTGATGTCCCACTTCTGAATAGTATACGGAATTGTGACATAATACAGAGGATATTTACCATTGCCATGGAACTTCATGATCCATGAATTGTCATTATTCCAACCGTCTTGGGTTAGATAGAGTGTTCCCGTAGTAAGACGCGTAACAATATTTCCGTTGGCATCTTTCTTGATACTTCCATCGGGATTATAGACATAGACAGCAGTCTGTACATTCTCTTTTACCCAGCAGTTTGTGTTGTCTTTGCCAGTCATTTCCAGACTGACTTCACCTTCTACAGGCTCTTTACCATTGTATTTTAAGGAATCGGGAATGAAGAGACCATAGACAAAACCGTTCGCATCGAAATATTTAGTATAGGATGTGCTGTCTTTTGTGTTCTTTCCGTCCAGGTCGTCCGTGAAATACCCTTTCGGAATGAAACGGTTTCCGGCAGAGAGAGACTCTCCACTCTTGAAAGTCGTCTTACTTGGATCGGGAGTAAACACCAACTGGGGTACACGTTTCAGCACGTGAAGGACATACTGGTTGCTGGCAATTTTATAAACATTGGCTTTATTATATGCATAGAACTGACCTTTTACAGTGATGTCACTCTTCTGATTCTCGGGTGTAGCTTCATAGTTGTTCTTATAGTCTTGCTTGACAGTAGCGTTAACAGTAAGAATATAGTCATCGGGGCGTCCGGGAGTTTGGGCATTTGAAAGGCTGTAAACATATACAATTTTTGTATTGTCTAAAGTGTAATTACCGTCAGTATTATTATTACCAGAATAAAGTGATCCGTTATCAGCGGGATCTGTAGAATATTTAAATGCATTTAATGCCTTACAGCCATACAAAGAATTGATGTCATTTTGATAAGTGATATCATAATAACTCGTGACATCGTTTCCTGTTTCAGCATCAATAATATGGGGCTGATAAGGAACAAAAGCGTAGCTTGTGGCAGGGTTGTACTTATACACACTCTGCTCATGCGCTTCGTTGCCCTTGGCATCGACGAAGTAGATATACGTCTTCCTCGGTGAGGAAGACGTTTTATCCTGATTGGGTGCAGCCTTCAAACCGCTCGCTGCTACTGGCAGAGCCATGCAGAGGAGCAGGAGGCAAAGGAAACCTGAGGAGATCTCTCTCCCCAGGTGTTTGATGAACGTGCTCTCTGATTCGTTCATCCTGAATTTTCTGTGAATCATTTTTCTATAATACTGTAGTTTGTGATATTTTGTTTTAGTTGTCAAACTGTTTTCGGCAACAGCATGACAGTTTGTTCTGGAAACCGAGTGCAAAGTTATCATTTTATTTGTTCTCGATAGTGGCACAAATGTTACAAAAAAAGAGCACAAAATGGACTTTGCGCAACATTGCAACCAAGTTGCATGCAAAAACCCGTAATTTTGCACCCTAGAAAACAAAAATGAAACAGATATGAATAAGAAACTTCTAAGAATTCTCATCACGGCGGTGCTTCTTTTCATCGCCTGGCTCGAAGAACGCTATGCCGGTTTGCCGACGTGGCAGTTGTTGTTGGTATATCTTATACCTTATATATATATAAGCTATGACGTCCTCGGCGAGGCGTGGGAGGGTATCAAGGAAGGTGATCCTTTCGATGAAGACTTTCTGATGTCCATCGCTACCATCGGCGCCTTGCTCATCGGTTTTCTGCCGGGAGCGGAGAATCAGATGCTCGAGGCTGTCTTTGTGATGCTCTTCTTCCAAGTTGGTGAGCTCTTCGAGGATTATGCCGAGGACAAGAGCCGGAAGTCAATCTCTGCGATGATGGACTTGCGCCCCGACACGGCGTTCTTAGAGAAAGGCGGCAAAGTGAAAGAAGTGAATCCCGAGGAAGTGAAGATCGGTGACGTCGTTGTCGTCAAGCCCGGTGGCAAGATTCCATTGGATGGCGAGATCATCGAGGGACAGTCAAGTCTGAACACGGTGGCGCTGACAGGTGAGAGCATGCCGCGCAATTGTAGCGTCGGCGATGCCGTCCTCAGTGGCTGCGTGAATATCAGTGGTGTGCTCCGTGTCCGTGTGACGAAGTCCTTCGGAGAGTCGACGGCATCGAAGATCATCAAACTCGTGGAGACGTCCTCACAGAACAAGAGTAAGAGTGAGACGTTCATCCATCGTTTTGCGAAAGTCTATACGCCGATCGTCGTATTCCTGGCTATTGCTCTGGCATTTATCCCGCCATTTTTCTATCCTTCCTATGAGAGTGGTTTCACGGTATGGCTCTACCGTGCACTGAGCTTCCTCGTCGTCAGTTGCCCCTGTGCCCTCGTCATCTCCGTGCCTCTGGCTTTCTTCGGTGGCATCGGCGGTGCCTCCCGCAAGGGTATCCTCATCAAGGGCGGTAATTATATGGATGTATTGGCCAAGCTCGGCATCATCGTCTTCGATAAGACGGGAACATTGACGAAGGGTGTCTTTGCCGTTGAGGCCGTCCATCCGGAGAAGCTCGACCAGAAGGAGCTCCTCCATCTCGCTGCCCATGTGGAACAGTTCTCCACGCATCCCATTGCTATGGCACTCCGACAGGCTTACGGGAAACCGTGTACGAAATGTCAGGTGGAACATACGGAAGAGATCGCCGGTAAGGGTATCGTTGCTGATGTCAACGGTAAGAAAGTGTATGTTGGTAATGAGAAACTCATGGATAGTATCGGCGCCAAGTGGCATCCTTGTCATCTTCAGGGCACGACGATCCATGTTGCCATCGACGGCGTTTATGCCGGTCATGTCGTTATCAATGATCAGATTAAGGATGATTCCAAAGAAGCAATCAGAAATCTGAAAGCCATCGGTGTAAAGAAGACGGTGATGCTCACGGGAGATAAGAAAGCCGTAGCAGAGCATGTGGCCGGTGAGCTCGGCCTCGATGCCTGGCATGCCGAACTGTTGCCGGCGGATAAGGTTGATCAGGTAGAGAAATATATTAAGGAGAAACCTGAAGGCGAGAGTCTGGCTTTCGTCGGTGATGGTATCAACGACGCGCCCGTCCTCGCACGTGCTGATGTCGGCATTGCCATGGGTGCCCTGGGTAGTGATGCTGCTATCGAGGCTGCCGATGTCGTATTGATGGATGACAAACCGAGCAAGATTGCAACGGCAATCCGCATCTCCCGGCATACCATTGCCATCGCAAAACAGAATGTTACGTTTGCTATCTTGGTCAAGATTGCGATTCTCGTACTCGTTGCCCTCGGCCTCCTCGGTAGCTTAGCCATGCCGTTTGCCGTCTTCGGTGATGTCGGCGTGATGATCCTCTGTGTCCTCAACGCGGCACGGGCGCTCCGTGGCTGATGCCACCGTAGGGGCACCCCGTGTGGGCGCCCTCTCCTAAGGGGCACCCCATGTGGGCGCCCTAACCGGGACCGTGGGGTTAGGACGGCCACAAGGGCCGCCCCTACGGAGGGAGATCAATTAACCGGTGCGGTTAATTGATGGCTCCAGGAAACACGGGACTGTGGTTGATAACCCTTTCCCGTGTTTTTGTATTCGGCGTAGAAGGCGGTCTTCTCATTGCGGGGATCATCCCAGTTGTACCAGCCTTCGGGGCGGATGTGGGAACCCATGTTACAATATTGGAATACCGTCTTCGCATACGGACGCCACGGACGACCGAGATAACACTGTGTGACGCCAGGAGCAGCCGTCAATGTACAGTGATCGAATACATAGCCGCGGGCCTGTCCTTTCGGAGTACTGGCAGCAGTAATATAACTGTTGATCTTACTGTAGAGGGTACAGTGTTCGAACCAGGCCTCACTGGGACCGAAGATAAAGTCTGTTGTACCTTCAATATAGCAATGGTCGAAGAGGAGGGTAGCGCCGATGCCGCCGGTATAGACGGTATCCTGATTGCCAAGGAAGCAGCAGTTACGGAATACAAGATGACTGCCCTGCGTATGTAAGGCAACAGCCTGTCCGAGTCGTGGGGCGTTGTTCTCAATGGTGAGGTTCTTCAGTGTGATGGCATTACCGTCAACGCGTACGGTATAGGTGCGGAACGTTCCCATCTTCTTCTCTGTGCCGGGGATGGGCATGTTGGCGTGGTCGCTCCACGTGATGATCGTTGAGTCACGGTCCTCACCGCAGAGCTCGATGTTCGTCAGCCAGGAAGGAATGATGAGTTTCTCGTGATACGTTCCTTTCTTGATAAAGATCACCTTATGATAATCCATGAAAGCCCGACAGACTTCCACGGCATCACCGATGGAATGAAATGGGGCATTGCCGTCTTGTGCGACATACAATGTGTCGGGGTTATCATACGGATTGGCAGCAGAGGCCATGAGGGGCATAAAGAATAATAGTAGAGTAAGTAGTTTGTGCATATTTTGTTTAGATAGTTTACTTGTAACAGCGGAGGGAAAGCAGATCCATTAAAGGATCTGCTGTACTTCCTGTAGGCCGTCGATACCTTTGAGGTTGTCGATGATGACTTTCATATCGGCACGTTCATGGACACGAAGCTCGAGACTGCCGTCGAAGATGCCCTCATTCGTGGAGATCGTCACCTTCTTGATGTTCACGTTCAGTTCTCCTGAGATCACTTTCGCCACATCAAGGAGCATACCTTTGCGGTCGATACCCTGAATCTGTATCGTGGCATCGAAATAAAGACGGCGGTGCATGTCCCATTTCGCATCGACGATACGGTTACCGAAACTGCTCTTCAGTTTGGCAGCAACGGGACAGGCACGTTTATGAATCTCGATATGATTCTTGTTGTCGATATATCCCATGATATCATCACCGGGAATAGGGTGACAGCAGTCGGGGAAGATGAATGTATCGATATTCTCTTCGGTGATGATGATCGGCTGTTTCTTGTTGAAGTCCTTGTTGACGATGAGTTTCTTGACTTCGGGCTCCTTTTCCTCCTTATTCTTCGGCTTCAGGAAGGGAACATAACGGCGCCAGCCGCCACCGGTAGGTTTGCGGTTCCGGCCCTGGAGCTCGTCGAGGTCTTTCTCGCCGAGCAACAGACTGCGGTCACCGATAGCCTGGAAGAAAGAATCATGCTTCTGCAGGTCGTGGAAATCACAGAGCTTGTCGACGATGGAGTTGGAGAGCTCGAGGTCGTTCTTCTTCAACCAGTCATTGAAGATCTCCTCGCCCTTCTTCTGAATCTCTCGGTTGTCACGGCGGAGGATAGCCTGAATCTTTGACTTCGCTTTCGCCGTCGTGGCGAAGTTCAGCCAGTTGGCCTGTACATGCTGGCTCTTTGACGTGAGGATTTCCACCTGATCACCACTCTGCAGCTGATGGCTCAGCGGCACGAGTTTATGGTTCACTTTCGCGCCGATACAATGGCTGCCGAGGAATGTATGGATCTGGAAGGCGAAGTCGAGGGCCGTACACCCGGCGGGCATCGTCTTGATCTCTCCTTTCGGTGTAAAGACGAAGATCTCGGAAGCGAAGAGGTTTAGTTTGATGGAGTCGAGGAAGTCCATGGCATCGGGCTGCGGGTCGTCGAGGATCTCCTTGATGGTGCCGAGCCAGTCGTTGAGCTCATTCTCATCCTCCGTATATTCACCGCCACCTTCTTTATATTTCCAGTGGGCGGCAAAGCCCTGTTCGGCAATCTCGTCCATTCGGTCACTACGAATCTGTACTTCGATCCAGCGGCCTTGTTTACTCATCAGTGTGACATGAAGGGCCTGGTAACCGTTGGCTTTCGGGTGGTTCACCCAGTCACGGATACGGTCGGGATGACTCTTATAGAGCTTGTTGAGGGCGACATAGATCTGGAAACATTCGTTGATCTCGTTCTCTCGTTTATCAGGAGTATAGATGATACGAACGGCAAGGATGTCATAGATTTCTTCGAAGGTGACATGCTTGTTCTGCATCTTCATCCAGATGGAATAAGGACTCTTTACACGGGCTTTGATGATATATTTCACGCCCATTGCATCAAGGGCTTTACGGATCGGATCTGTGAAAGCCTTGAAGAGCGTGTCACGCTGAGCCTGTGTGGAAGCGAGTTTCGCCTCGATGTTCGCATATTCCTGGGGATGGTCATAACGGAAACTGAGATCTTCGAGTTCCGTCTTGATCTTGTTCAGGCCGAGGCGGTTGGCCAGTGGCGCATAGATATAGAGCGTCTCCCCGGCAATCTTATACTGTTTGTTGGCAGGCTGGGAGGCGAGGGTACGCATATTGTGCAGCCGGTCGCAGATCTTGATAAGGATGACACGGATATCATCACTCATCGTCAGCAGGAGCTTCTTGAAGTTCTCTGCCTGTGCCGACGCCTTGTCACCGAAGATGCCGCCACTGATCTTCGTCAGTCCGTCGACGATCTGCGCGATCTTCGGTCCAAAGATATTCTCGATATCCTCAACGGTATAGTCGGTATCCTCCACGACATCATGGAGGAGGGCGGCACAGATGGATGTGCTGCCGAGGCCCATCTCCTCACAGGCAATCTGTGCTACGGCGATGGGGTGCATGATATAGGGCTCACCAGATAGACGGCGCACGCCTTTATGCGCCTGGTTGGCGAAGTGGAAAGCCTTCGTGACGATATCCACTTTCTTCCGATGGCGTGACGCGAGATAGGTATCCAACAGATGCTGAAAAGCATCATTGATCATCTTGTTATCGGCTTGCTCTCTTTCCAAGTCTTTGATGTTCTGGTTGTCCATAGGCGTAATACTAATTAATTTTCAGCTTTTTGCCCTGCTGAATGGTGGAACCTTTGATTCCGTTGAGCTGCTTGAGCTTCTTCACCGTGGTGTGGTTGCGCTCGGCGATCTCACTGAGCGTGTCTCCTTTGCGGATCTTCACACTCGTCGTATTGTCATTCTGGTCATCTTTCTTCTGCTTCTTGTTCTTCTTGGAACGGCTGGAAGAGTCAGACTTGCTGCTGTTATTACTTGACTTCGAACGGCTGCTTGACTTTGAACGACTGTTTGACTTCGTGTTGTTAGACGAGTCTGACTGGTCAGTGGCCTTCGAACGGTTGCTTGACTTCGAATGACTTGCAGAACGGCGGGAACGACGGGTATGCCGTGAGCTGCGCGTCGACGAAGAAGAGTCGGACTCTTCCGTACGCTCTGTTGTTTCCGTGTTCTCCGAATACTCCCGGCTTTCTGAGGAGTCGGAGGACTCTGAAGAACTGGAGGTATCCGAAGAGTCGGAGGACTCAGAGGAACTGCTCGACGACAGATCCGTCGTCGCATCCTGACTGTCGTCATTCATATTGCGGTTTCTCCGTGAGCGGCGGCTCTTGCTTCTGCTGTAAGAGCTGCGATGGGTATCGACATCCACGACAGAGCGTTTCTGCAGATATTCGTCAGCCTTATAGTGGTAGATCGAGTCCTCGTGATCGATAAACGGCCCGATGAGGGATGCCGGAAGGCGCAGGGCACGCGGCTCCGTGAGGCCGTTGACGATGCTATGACGGTACTGCGGGTTCAGCGCTGCCAGTTCATCCGTGCTGATGCCGAGGATGGCGGAGATCTGTTCGAAGTGAACATCCTGGTTGACGACAACTGTGTCGGACTTTGCCGGTAGCTGGGTGAGCATTGGACAGATGTTGTGATCGCAGTAGTAGGTCATGATATAGTTGGCGGCGATGAATGCCGGGACATAACCCCTTGTCTCCCGTGGCAGATAGGGATAGATCTCCCAGTAGTCCGTGCTTCCCTTAGCACGGTGGATCGCCTTGTTGAGTTTCTGGGGGCCGCAGTTATAGGCGGCGATGACGAGGTTCCAGTCACCATAGATCTTATACAGATCAGAGAGGTAATGGGCGGCGGCGAAAGATGCTTTCACCGGATCGCGGCGCTCGTCGACGAGGGAGTTGACTTCCAGTCCGTAGCGCTTGCCCGTGGAGAGCATGAACTGCCAGAGGCCTGTGGCGCCGACGCGTGAGACGGCTTTCGGGTTCAGTGCCGACTCGATGACGGGCAGATACTTCAGCTCAAGCGGGAGGTTGTAGGTCTCCAAGGCTTGTTCGAAGATCGGCATATAGAAATTACTGGCACCAAGCATGTAGCTCACGCTGTGGCGCAGCTGGCCGCTGTAACGGTCGATGAATTTCTGTACGATATCATTATAGGGCATCTCCATGATCGTCGGCATGCGACGCAGGCGCTCGATATACACCTCTTTGTCATAGTAGGGATTCTCATCCTTGAAATGACAGGTGGTGTCGGGCTGGAGATACATCTTGGCGTTATATTGAGAGAGCAGGGAGTCGAGGCTGTAGGTCATACCCTCCGGCACATCCAGCTCTTCTTTCTTTCCATGCTCATCGGTCACTGTGATGACGTCGTCGTCATGATCATCGTTGTCTTCCTGTCCTGCCATCGTCAGCGGGGCGGCGAAGAGTGCCGTGACCAGAAGTAGATAAAGTTTCTTCATTTTTAAAAGGTGATACAACAATTAATTCCCAGTGCGTTGTTTTGGAGGGGTGTGCTATAAGCGCCGCCGCCGTGGATGACTGCCGGTTCGATATGCAGGGACAGGTCCTTAGAGATATCGAAGTCGGAGAGGGAGGCGTCGACGTAGGCATCGATGACGCTGATGGCGTAGACACCGATGAGGACGAAGGCGCTGAGGTCTCGCCACCGGCGGAACTTGTCCTTTCTGTTCTTGAACACTTGCTGATAGTAACTCAGGTTTGACGAGTCGATCTTGTTGCCGAGATGCAGGAACTCCTCGTAGCTCTTCGTGTTCGGGTCGTCATCCATGAGGTCGATATAGGCCTGGGAATAGTCCTTATATTGTTGGCCGTTCCAGCTCAGGGCATAGATACAGCCGACGATACCTCCGTAGATGATCGGCAGCTTCCAGTATTTCCGGTTGTAGATCTGACCGGCACCGGGGAGGACGATGGCATACCACATCGCTTTCTTCACGTCAGGACGCCATGTCGTCCAGTCTCGTTTCTGATGCACCTTGTGCGCTGCCTTTCCTTCAGCGGCCTTCATAGTCCTGACGGTGTCTGTCGTCACGACACTGTCACGCGGTGCCGCCGGTTCTGCCGCCGCCGTCTGCTCCTGCGACGGCTCATCAGCCAGTAAGGTCGGTCCCGTCTCTTCTGCCATCACGGAGAAAGAGCAGAGGGACATCAGTATGATCAGTAATCCTTTCATCCTTGCTGGTTGAGTTTGTCAAAGACATTCATGATATGCTCCAGCTCCTCCTCGTTGTTGAAGGGGATGGAGATACGGCCCTTGCCCTTGGCGGAGCAGGTCATCTGTACTTTCGTATTCAGGAAGGAGGACAGGCGGTCTTTTAAGACATTGAACTCCTCGGGGAGCTTCGTCTGTGACTGGATCTTCTTCTTACTCGTCTCGATATCCTCACCACTGTTGAGGCGCTTGACGAGTTCCTCAACCTTACGGACGGAATAGCCGTTCTTCTGGATCTCCTTGAAGAGCTTAATCTGCAGGCTCGGGGAGTCGAGGGCCAGGAGGGCACGGGCATGTCCCATGTCGATCTCTTTCTTCTGCAGGGCCATCTGCACCTGTGCCGGGAGTTTGAGGAGACGGAGATAGTTTGTGATGGCGGCACGGCTCTTGCCGACACGCTCAGCGACTTTCTCCTGGGTCATTCCCGTATTCTCAAGAAGATGCTCGTAGGCCAGGGCGATCTCTATGGCGTTGAGGTCCTCACGCTGGATATTCTCCACGAGGGCCATCTCCATCACATTCTCGTCCTTGATGGTACGGATATAAGCGGGGATGGCTTTCAGACCGGCCAGCTGAGAGGCACGCCAGCGGCGCTCGCCGGCGATGAGTTGAAAACGGTTCTCACTGACCTGACGGAGGGTGATAGGCTGGATGATGCCGATCTGAGAGATACTGTTGGCCAACTCCTGCAGACCGTCGGGATCGAAGTCACGGCGTGGCTGGTTGGGGTTCGGCTCTATCTCATCGATGGGGATCTCGTTGATGGTGCTGCTGCCAGACGTGCTCACAGCCTCCGTAGAGATGAGGGCATCCAGACCACGTCCCAGGGCGTTGGTCTTTGTGTTGAGATTATATTTCTTATGTACTGCCATTATGAATTCTTTTCAATAATTTCTTTTGCTAGTGCCAGGTGATTGCGGGCTCCCGTGCTGTCGGCATCATAGAGGATGACGGGGAGACCGTGCGACGGACTCTCGGAGAGCTTGACATTACGCTGGATGACGGTCTTGAAGACGAGTTCCTGGAAATGGCGCTTCACCTCGTCGTAGATCTGGTTGGCCAGACGCAGACGGCTGTCGTACATCGTCAGCAGGAAGCCTTCGATCTCCAGTTTCGGGTTGAGCTTGCTCTTGATGATCTTGATGGTGTTCAGCAGTTTGCTGATACCCTCGAGGGCGAAATACTCACACTGTACGGGGATGATGACGGAGTCAGCAGCTGTGAGGGCGTTGACGGTGATGAGGCCCAGGGAAGGAGAACAGTCGATGAGGATAAAGTCATAGTCGTCGCGGATTGGCTCAAGAAGGTTCTTGATGACTTTCTCACGGTTCTCAAGGTTCAGCATCTCTATCTCGGCACCGACGAGGTCGATATGACTCGGGATGATGTCGAGGCCGTCGATATCAGTGGTATAGATGGCGTCGCGGACATCGGCATGGTCGATGATACACTCATAGAGCGAACAGTCCACTTCCTTGATATCCACGCCAAGACCGCTGGAGGCATTGGCCTGCGGATCGGCATCAACGACGAGCACGGTCTTCTCCAGAGTGGCCAGAGAGGCCGCCAGATTAATGGTCGTCGTCGTCTTGCCGACGCCTCCTTTCTGATTTGCTAAAGCAATGATTTTGCCCATTTTTCTTCGTGTTCTAATACCTTTTGATTGCAAAGATACACATTTTAAATGAGATATGCGCCTAATTCTCCTTTTTTTAGTAAATTTGCACTGAAAAATTGTGAAACGCGTGAAACATATAGATTTGATATGAAGAAAGAAGAAAAACCATTGATATTGATTTCCAATGATGACGGCTATCACGCCGGTGGTATCCGCTATCTCTGTGAGATGCTGCGGGACGATTATGACGTCCTCGTAGTGGCTCCCGAGAGTGCCCGCTCCGGTTTCTCCGGTGCCTTCTCGGCGACGACGCCGCTGCGGCTGAAGCGCCGCCATACCATAGAGGGTGTCTCTCTGTGGTCGTGTAACGGCACGCCGGTGGACTGTATCAAACTGGCGCTGGCCGGTCTGGCTCATCCCGATGAGGTGCCGACGATCAATCTCGGCTATCACCGTCTCCCGGATCTGATCCTTTCGGGAATCAATCATGGCGACAACTCCACCGTCAATGAGCATTATTCGGGAACGATGGGCGCTGCCATGGAGGGCTGCATGAAATATCTGCCGTCGGTGGCTTTCTCCAGTTGCAACTACGACACGGAAGCCGATCTGAGCTATCTCAGTGAATATATCCGTCCGATCGTGGAGAAGGTGTTGAAGGAGGGCCTGCCGAAGGGTACGTGTCTGAATGTCAACTTCCCGAAGGAGCCGCCTTTCAAGGGCGTGAAGTTCTGCCGCATGACAATGGGCAGTTGGATCAATGAGGTCGTCGAGGAGCGTCATCCCCGTGGCTATCCGTATTACTGGATGGTAGGAAAATATCGTAATGATGAACCGGAGTCGACGGATACGGACCAGTGGGCACTGACCCATGGCTATGTGGCTATCACACCGACGACGATGGATGTGACCGACTATCATTTCCTGGAACAGCTGCGTAAGAACGATAAGGACAAAAAGGAGGACAGAGACTGATGAAATACTATCTCATTGTTGGAGAGGCCTCGGGAGATCTCCATGCGAGCAGGCTGATGCGTTCGCTGAAGCAATATGATGCGGCGGCAGAGTTTCGTTTCTATGGTGGTGACGAGATGTCAGCCGTCGGTGGCGAGCGCGTGAAGCATTATAAGGAACTGGCTTATATGGGCTTTGTGCCTGTGCTCCTCCATGCCGGAACGATTCTGAAGAATATGAAGCGCTGTAAGGAGGATATCCTGCGGTGGAAGCCGGACTGTGTCATCCTTGTCGACTATCCGGGTTTCAACCTCAATATTGCGAAGTTCGTCCATAAGCATACGGCAATCCCCGTATACTATTATATCTCACCGAAGATATGGGCGTGGAAGGAGTGGCGCATCAAGAGTATCAAACGGGATGTCAAGGAACTGTTCTCTATTCTGCCTTTCGAGGTACCGTTTTATGAGGATAAGCATCATTATCCCATTCATTATGTCGGCAATCCTACGGCCCAGGAAGTTCATGAGTTTAAACTGGGTTATCGGGAGAGTAGGGCAGACTTCTGTGCTGCCCACGGACTGAACAGTCAGCAGGAGATTATCGCCTTGTTGCCGGGAAGCAGAAAACAGGAGATCAAGGACAATCTGCCGGCGATGCTCGAGGCAGCAAGTCGTTTCGAGGATTATCAGATCGTCGTAGCCGGAGCTCCCGCTATTCCCGACAGCTATTATAAGAAGGTCGCGCCGGATATGACGTGTCCGATCGTCTACGATGCGACCTATCCGTTGCTCATGCATACGACGGCGGCTCTCGTCACGAGTGGCACGGCGACGCTGGAGACGGCGCTCTTCGGCGTACCCGAGGTGGTATGTTATGAGACGCCGGTACCGAAGCTGATCCGTTTCGCCTTCAACCATATCATCAAGGTGAAATATATCAGTCTCGTCAATCTGATAGCTGACAGGGAGGTCGTGCCGGAGATGCTGGCCGACCGTTTCTCCGTGGATCTGTTGACAGAGGAGCTGCAGAAAATTCTTCCCGGCGCTCCCGGACGGGAAGAGATGTTGAAAGGTTATCAGGAGGTGAACGTGAAGTTGGGTACGAATATCGCGCCCGATCTTACGGCACAATGGATAGTCACACTCCTTAAAAAGTAAAGATATCCACCGTAGGGTGCGGCCCTTGTAGCCGTCCTAACGCCACAATTCCCGGTTAGGACGGCCACAAGGGCCGCACCCTACGGTGGATCATTCTCGGTTAGGACGGCCACAAGGGCCGCACCCTACGGTGGATTACAGTGTCAGCGTATAGAGATAGATTACGGCGGCGGGGATGGCGAGGAGGCTCGAGTCGAACCGGTCGAGCATACCGCCATGTCCCGGCAGGATCTTTCCGCTGTCTTTGATACCGAGGGTACGTTTGAAGAGACTCTCCACGAGGTCCCCCCATGTACCGAAGAATACGACGACGAGTCCGAGACCGATCCACTGTGGCATATTGAGCAGATGCTGGTTGTCACCGTTGTTGGCGAGATAACCGATGAGGGCAGCCACGAGGAGGACGAGGATACCACCACCGATACTTCCTTCCCAACTCTTTCCCGGACTGATCCGTGGGAAGAGTTTATGTTTCCCGAAGAGGGAGCCACTGCAGTATGCGCCTGTGTCATTCGTCCAGAGGAAGATGAAGATGCTCAACGGCAGCAGACTGTCGTAGTCCACCATCATTCCACCGGGATAGCCCATGGCATCCGTGCTGCCTACATGGAAGGCAAGGATATTGATCAACGAGAAAGGCAGGGCAATGTACATCTGTGAGAGCATTGTATAGGCCCAGTCGTTGATAGGATCCTGCTGTTTCAGGTAGAGCTCACAGATGAAGAGATAGACGATCGTCAGGATATACGGGATAAAGACGATGAAGTCACTCGTCAGTCCCATACGCCAGCCGGCAACAGCCAGGAAGAGGTATACGCCGGCGAGAGTCGTGATGAACCGGTTGACGGTCACCCCTTCTTTCTCGTTGACGAGACCCGTATATTCCCAGATCGTCATTCCCGTGATGATGGCGAAGAGGACAATCATGGACAGAGGACTCCACAGGAAGCCTCCGACCATAACGATGACGAACAGGGCACCGGTGATGGCCCTGACGACGAGATTCTTCATCTTATCACTCATATTCTTTTGTTTTATTTTTCTATTTATCCTTCGAAAAACGGCGGGCCGCCACAAGGGACGGCCCCTGCAAGTGGATCTTTATTCTTTACTTTTATCTTCTTCTTTCTTGCTGTCCTCATGGTCCTGGATAGCCTTCTGGACCTCGGGCATAGCCTTGACCTTAGCCTCCTGCTCGCGCTCCTCATCGTTGATGATCTCCTGGGTGCGACTGACCCACGGCCGTTTGCCGAAGATCTTCTCTACATCCTCGGCCATGATCACCTCTTTTTCCAGAAGCAGTTGGGCGAGCTGGTTATGGCCCTCTTTATGCTGCGTGAGGATATTCTTGGCACGGACATACTGTTCGTTGATCATTTTCAGCACCTCGTCATCCATCACCTTGGCGGTAGTCTCAGAGTAGGGACGCTGGAACTGATACTCATTATTATTATAGTAGCAGATATTCGGCAGCTTATCACTCATACCGGCATAGGCGATCATGCCATAGGCACTCTTCGTGGCACGCTCAAGGTCGTTGATGGCACCCGTGGAGATATGTCCCGTGAACAGTTCCTCAGCGGCACGTCCGCCAAGGAGAGAGCACATCTCGTCGAGCATCTGTTCCTTTGTCGTGATCTGACGCTCCTCAGGGAGATACCAGGCAGCGCCGAGGGCCTGTCCACGCGGCACGATACTGACTTTCACGAGCGGGTTGGCATAACGGCAGAACCAGCTGATGGTGGCGTGACCGGCCTCATGGAGGGCGATGGTACGCTTCTCCTCAGCAGTCATCACCTTCGTCTTCTTCTCCAGACCACCGACGATACGGTCGACGGCATCGAGGAAGTCCTGACGGCCTACTGATTTCTCATTATGACGGGCAGCGATCAGTGCGGCCTCATTACATACGTTGGCGATATCAGCACCCGAGAAGCCCGGGGTCTGACGGGCCAGCAGGTCGACATCAACGGTATCATTTGTCTTCACAGGCTTGAGATGAACCTGGAAGATCTGCTTACGCTCCGTGAGGTCGGGGAGATCAACATGGATCTGACGGTCGAAACGGCCGGCACGGAGAAGGGCGGAGTCGAGCATGTCCACACGGTTCGTGGCAGCGAGGATGATGACACCGGAGTTGGTGCCGAAGCCGTCCATCTCTGTCAGCAAGGCGTTAAGGGTGTTCTCACGCTCGTCGTTACCACCCATGGCGGGATTCTTCGAACGGGCACGGCCGACGGCATCGATCTCATCGATGAAGATGATACACGGAGCCTTGGCCTTGGCCTGACGGAAGAGGTCACGGACACGGGAGGCACCGACACCGACGAACATCTCGACGAAGTCGGAACCACTCATGGAGAAGAACGGCACGCCGGCTTCTCCGGCGACGGCTTTCGCCAGCAACGTCTTACCCGTTCCAGGGGGACCGATGAGCAGCGCGCCCTTGGGAATTTTACCACCGAGGTCCGTATATTTCTTCGGGTTCTTCAGGAAGTCTACGATCTCCTGCACCTCTTGTTTGGCACCTTCCTGTCCGGCGACGTCCTTAAACGTGATGCCGAGGTCGTTGCCTTTCTCATACATCTTCGCCTTCGACTTACCGACATTGAAGACGCCGCCGACACCGCCGGAGCCGCCTTTGAAACTGCGGCCGAGCCACCAGAACATCAGGATGAAGAAGGCGAGGGGAGCGAGGTTGCCAATCCAATAGAGGATATCACTCGATTTCCCGTTCTCATAACTGAAGTCTTTGATCTTTCCCTTCTGTTGCTCAGCGGTGAGATACTTGTCCACCTCGTCAAGGGAACCGTAGTCGACATCGACATAAGGGTTCGGTCCTACCTCTTTGGCGGACTTGAAGAAGACAAGACGGATACACTCCGGCTTGACATACATCTGCAACGTACCCTTGTCCTTGTTGACAACGACACGGTCGGCATAGCCCTTCTCTACATATTCCTTGAACTTCGTGTAGGTAGCATCCTGCGCAGCCGATCCGGCCATGCTGTTGGCATTACCGGAGAGGAAGAGCCAGATGGCTACCACGAGGACCGTGATATAGAGCCATGTGAAATTGAACCGGGGACGCTTCGGACCCTGGGGCTTTTCTGAATTTCCTGTATTGAGATTGTCCATACTTGCTTGGTTTGTTAGGCGATGTTGGGGATCTTCGTCAGTTTGGCATCCTCCCACAGATTCTCGAGGTCATAGAACTTACGTGTCTCGGGGAGGAAGACATGTACCATGACATCCACGAAATCGATAGCGATCCACTGGTCAGTGCCGAGACCGGCGACATTGACGGGTTTCTCGTGGAGGTTCTCGCGGACCTTGTCGCCGATAGACTCGGCGATGGCCTCTACCTGTGTCGGTGACTGTCCCTGACAGATCACGAAATATTTGGCGATGGCGCCGTCGATCTTCTGCAGGTCAGCGATGACGATGTCCTGTCCTTTCTTATCCTGGATTCCATCGGTGATGGTCTCCACCAGTTGTTTTGTTTCTTCCATTTAATCTTTTCTTATGCGACTGCAAATTTAGCCCTTTTTATTGGTACTGACAAAGGGATTAGGAATTTTTTTTGAGTTTTTATGAAAAAAAGTAGTGAAAAGTTTTGGAGGTTTCAAAAAAAGTCGTACCTTTGCACTCGCAATCAAGCAATAAGGGTTGCGAAAGAACATTGGGATATGGTGTAATGGTAACACTACAGATTCTGGTCCTGTCATTCCTGGTTCGAATCCGGGTATCCCAACGAAGAAAGAGATTCACTATTTTGTGAGTCTCTTTTTTTATGCCTCTATTTCAACGAAAAATACACCGCTTCCTCTTATTTTGTCAAAATAAAATCATACCCGTGTTTTTCCCTCTATATATTTGGTTTTCTGCGTAAAAAAAGGTATATTTGCATGCAGTAATAATTATACTGAAGAATTATTTTGAGGACGGTGAAGTCGTTATGACCCTGCCGTCCTCCTTTTTTATGCCTTTACAAGTGTACCGATGTTCTCACCCTCCATGACTTTCTTGAGGTTGCCATACTTGTCCATGTTGAAGACATAGATCGGCAGACCATTCTCCTTGCACATCGTCGTAGCGGTGAGGTCCATGACCTTCAAGCCCTTGTTGTAGATCTCATCATACGTGATCTCAGAGAACTTCGTGGCCGTGGGGTCTTTCTCCGGGTCAGCGGTATAGATGCCGTCGACACGCGTGCCTTTCAGCATGACGTCAGCCTCAATCTCGATGCCGCGGAGGGAAGAGCCTGTATCGGTGGTGAAATAGGGGTTACCCGTACCGGCGGAGAAGATACAGATATAACCGGCCTCCAGAGCCTCAATGGCTTTCCATTTGTTGTAGAACTCACCGATGGGTTCCATACGGATGGCGGTCATCACTTTCGTCTTCACGCCGATGGCGCCGAGGGCACTGCTCAGGGCGAGGGAGTTGATGACGGTGGCGCACATACCCATCTGGTCACCTTTCACGCGGTCGAAGCCTTTCTGTGAGCCGCTAAGGCCGCGGAAGATATTGCCACCGCCGATGACGATGCCGATCTCGACACCCATGTCGTGTACTTCCTTGATCTGTTTGGCATAGTCGGAGAGACGCTCCGGGTCAATGCCGAATCCTTGTTTGCCCATGAGACTCTCACCGGAGAGCTTGAGCAGAATACGCTTAAATCTTGCCATTGTTGTTTATTTGTTTTTGAAAATAATTTTTCATCATTCCCCGTCCTCAATCCACCGTAGGGTGCGGCCCTTGTGGCCCGTTCTGCCACCGTAGGGTGCGGCCCTTGTGGCCCGTTCTGCCACCGTAGGGTGCGGCCCTTGTGGCCGTCCTAACCGGGAATCGTGGCAATTAGGGCGCCCACAAGGGGTGCCCCTACGGTGGCAGACCGATCCACCGTAGGGTGCGGCCCTTGTGGCCGTCCTAACCGGGAATCGTGGCGTTAGGGCGCCCACAAGGGGTGCCCCTACGAAGAAAAAATACATTTATTATGGAAAATGAATATCAGCTGCGGGTGACGCCGCAGACCGCTTATACGGAAGAGCATATCAAACGCTATCTGGCACAGGAGAAAGGCCTTGAC
>JAQXXT010000023.1 GCA_029226205.1 Prevotellaceae bacterium | reverse complement strand
TCTTCTACTGGGAACCCGAGGTCTATGGCGGCTGGAAGCCCGCTGACTATACCACGAAAGGCTGGAACGCTTACACAAAGGGTGCCTTCGACACCACCGGCTCCGCCACCACCGCCTTCCAGGAATTCAAGTAAGGGAGGGCGCACGATGTCATTCAATCACAAACTACTACTCACGATAGCCACGGCCCTCTGCCTCCCCCTCGGGATGGCAGAGACGGCCACGGCACAGATACGACAGGAGATCACCCTCGGGGACAACTGGCAGTTCTCCCGCGACAGTATCCACTGGCAAGAGGTCTCCGTGCCCCATGACTGGGCCATCGCCGGTCCTTTCGATAAGAAATGGGACCTGCAGTATGTCGCCATCAGCCAGAACGGCGAGACCGAGAAAAGCGAGAAATCCGGACGGTCAGGCGCTCTGCCATGGATCGGCAAAGGCTACTATGTCCGTACTTTCTCCGTTCCATCGCGTTATGAGCATGCCATCCTCCATTTCGACGGTGCCATGAGTGAGCCGACGGTCTATGTCAACGGCCACCGCGCCGGTTACTGGGCCTATGGCTACAATGCCTTCCGCGTCGATGTCACCCCGTTTATCCACCGTGACGGACGGCCGAACACCCTTGCCGTGAGTCTCAGCAATGAGGAGGAGAGCAGCCGCTGGTATCCCGGTGGCGGCATCTACCGTCCCGTGACACTCATTCTTACGGGAAATACAAGACTCGACCGATGGAAGACCTTCTATCAGACGACCAAGGTACAGGGTGACAAGGCTCTGATGCATCTGCAGACAGCTACCGACGGCAAAGAAAAAGGTCTGGCGATAGTACTGACGCTCCTCGATGCCAACGGCCGGTCCGTAGCCACGAAAAAAGCCGATATCTCCGATGGAACGGCGGATTTTTCTTTCTCTGTAGACCATCCTAACCTCTGGAGCCCAGAGTCTCCTTATCTCTATACGGCCCGTCTGCAACTCTTCCATGGACGGAAGCTCATCGACGAGCGACAGGACAAGATTGGTATCCGCACGATCTCTTTCTCCAAAGACCATGGCTTCATGCTCAACGGCAAGAGCCGAAAGTTCCAGGGCGTCTGTCTCCATCATGACCTCGGGCCCCTCGGTGCCGCCGTCAACAAAGCCGCTCTCATCCGTCAGGTGAAAATTCTTAAGGATATGGGCTGCGACGCCATCCGCACCTCTCATAATATGCCCTCAACGATGCAGATGGAGGTCTATGACTCCCTCGGCATGATGGTCATGGCCGAGAGTTTCGACATGTGGAAATATCCCAAATGCAAGAATGGCTATGCCCGTTTCTTCGACCGTTGGGCTGACAAGGATATCACAAACCTCGTATTGAACCACCGTAATCATCCGTCACTCGTGATGTATTCCATCGGTAACGAGATTCCCGAACAATGGAGTGAGGAAGGCCGGCAGATCGCTGCCCACCTTCAGAGTCTGTGCCACCAACTGGATCCCACACGTCCCGTCACTCAGGGTATGGACCGCGCCGAGGACGCTCTGAAGAGTGGCTTCGCACAGACGATGGATATTCCCGGCTTCAACTACCGCGTACAGAAATATGACACCAACATCCGGCAACTCCCGAAAGGTTTCCTCCTGGGCTCAGAGACGGCATCAACCGTCAGCAGCCGTGGCGTCTATAAGTTCCCCGTGACAATCTCCGATCATAACACTTATCCCGACGGACAGTGCTCAAGCTACGATACGGAATACTGTTCCTGGAGCAATCTCCCCGATGCCGACTTTCTCATGCAGGAGGACCGGCCTTATACCATCGGACAGTTTGTATGGACGGGCTTCGACTATCTTGGCGAGCCGACACCCTACGACAACTACTGGCCGAGCCGCAGCAGCTATTTCGGTATCTGTGACCTCGCCGGTCTGCCGAAAGACCGCTATTATCTCTATCGGTCAGTATGGAACAAGCGCAGTCACACCCTTCATGTGCTGCCCCACTGGACATGGCCGGGAAGGGAAGGACAGGTAACGCCAGTATTCGTCTATACCGACTATCCCTCCGCCGAACTCTTCATCAACGGCAAGAGTCAGGGCCGACGGACGAAGAAAGCCTATAGTGTTGCCGTCGCTGACGCCAAGACCGAGAAACCGCTCCTCGAGACAAAGGCACTGCTGGAACGCTACCGACTGATGTGGGACAGCGTCCGCTATGAGCCGGGAGTCGTGAAGGTCGTCGCCTACGATGAAAAGGGGAATATCGCCGATTCCACCGAGATAAAAACAGCCGGGCCAGCCGCAAAACTCATGCTGCAGAGTGACCGCGAGAGTCTCCGCCGCGACAAGAATGACCTTGCTTATATCACCGTCTCCCTCACCGATAAGGATGGCACGCTCTGTCCCGATGCTGACGATGAGATCGATGTTACTGTCTCCGGCAATGGTGGCTTCGAGGCTGTCTGCAACGGTGACGCCACAAGTCTGGAGTCCTTCAAGGTTCCTCACATGAAGCTCTTCCATGGCCAGCTCGTCATCACCGTCCATGCCGGCACCGCCACAGCCCCCGTCGTCGTCACCGTGAAAGGCCACGGTCTGCAGGGCAGCATCAGCATCCCCGTGAAATAGAGGCCTCACCCCCGACCCCGCCTCAAAGGGCGGGGAGGTTCAAACAGCCACATATGGCTTGCCGTTGCGTGCTTGCGCTTTGCAAGCGCAAGTCCCCTTCTTGAAGGTTTTCAAAAAAAAGATGACAAAAATCTTTGTCATCTTTTTTATTTTCCGTAACTTTGTAGCCGTTTATATTTGTCGGGGAAAAGCCCGGACAAATTCTGATGTTTAGTCAAAACAATAAAGTTTTAATTTTTTCATGAACGTAATTACGAAAAGTGTTCAGTTGCCTGATGGAAGAACCATCACAATTGAAACCGGAAAAGTTGCGAAACAGGCTGATGGTGCTGCGGTCCTCCGCATGGGCAACACAGTGCTCTTGGCAACCGTTTGCGCAGCAAAGGAAGCAGTTCCGGGTACCGATTTTATGCCTTTGCAAGTAGACTACCGCGAGCAGTACAGCGCTGCCGGTCGTTTCCCCGGAGGCTTCACCAAGCGTGAAGGCAAAGCTAACGATGACGAAATCTTAACCTCTCGACTCGTGGACCGCGCCCTGCGTCCCCTCTTCCCCGCTGATTATCACTGTGAAGTTTATGTACAGGTCATGCTGCTGTCTGCTGACGGCAAGGACCAGCCTGATGCCCTCGCCGGCTTCGCTGCCTCCGCTGCCATGGCTTGCTCTACCATACCTTTCGAGTGCACGATCTCCGAGTGCCGTGTCGCACGTATCAACGGTGAGTTCGTGATCAACCCGACGTTCGACCAGATGAAAGATGCCGACATGGACCTCATGGTCGGTGCCACGAAGGACAACATCATGATGGTCGAGGGTGAGATGGATGAGGTTCAGGAGAAAGACCTCATCGAAGCCCTGAAGGCTGCCTGCGCCGCTATCAAGCCGATGTGTGAGCTTCAGGACGAGATTGCCAAGGAGCTCGGCACGGACAAGAAGCGTGAGTATGACGATGAGATCAATGATGAGGACCTCCGTCAGCAGATCAAGGACGAGCTCTACAAGCCGGCCTACGAGATCAACCACAAGGCACTGCCGAAGCAGGAGCGCAACGATGCCTTCGACAAGCTCCTCGCTGACTTCCTGGAGAAATATGATGCCGCTCATACCGACCTCTCCGAGGAAGACCTCGAAGAGAAGCATGCCGAGGCTACCCGTTACTATGGTGATGTGATGCGTGACGCTATGCGCCGTTGCATCCTCGACGAGAACCTCCGTATGGATGGCCGTAAGCCGACTGATATCCGTCCGATCTGGTGCGAGGTTAGTCCGCTGCCGATGCCCCACGGAAGTGCTATCTTCCAGCGTGGTGAGACGATGTCGCTCTCTACCTGTACCCTCGGCACGAAACTCGATGAGAAGATGATTGATGACGTCCTCGTCAAGGGCTATCAGCGTTTCCTCCTCCATTATAACTTCCCGCCGTTCTGTACCGGTGAGGCCAAAGCACAGCGTGGCGTCGGCCGCCGTGAGATCGGTCATGGACACCTCGCTTGGCGTGCCCTCAAGGGTCAGATCCCTGAGGACTTCCCCTACACGATCCGCCTCGTCAGCCAGATCCTCGAGTCTAACGGCTCTTCTTCTATGGCTACGACTTGTGCCGGTACCCTCGCCCTGATGGACGCCGGTGTACCTATTAAGAAACCTGTAAGCGGTATCGCCATGGGTCTGATCAAGAACCCCGGTGAAGACAAGTATGCCGTCCTCTCCGATATTCTCGGCGATGAGGACCACCTCGGCGATATGGACTTCAAGACCACCGGTACTCGTGATGGTCTGACAGCCACACAGATGGATATCAAGTGTGACGGTCTGAGCTTCGACATCCTCGAGAAAGCCCTTATGCAGGCTAAGGCCGGCCGTGAGTATATCCTCGACAAGATGATGGAGACGATCTCCGAGCCCCGTAAGGAACTCAAGCCGCAGGTACCGCGTATCGAGGCCTTCGATATTCCTAAGGAGTTCATCGGTGCCGTCATCGGCCCGGGTGGAAAGATCATCCAGCAGATGCAGGAAGAGACCGGTGCTACCATCACCATCGATGAAGCCGACGGTAAGGGTCATGTACAGGTCAGCGCTCCTAACAAGGAGAGCATCGATGCCGCACTGGCAAAGATCAAGGCCATCGTCGCCGTTCCTGAGGTCGGTGAGGTCTATGAGGGTACTGTTCGCAGCATCATGCCTTACGGCTGCTTCGTAGAGATCCTGCCGGGTAAGGACGGACTCCTCCATATCTCTGAGATCGACTGGAAGCGCCTCAACACCGTTGAGGAAGCCGGTATCCACGAGGGTGACAAGATCAAGGTTAAACTCCTTGAGATCGATCCTAAGACGGGTAAGTACAAGCTCTCCCACCGTGTGCTCCTCCCGAAGCCGGAAGGCTACGTAGAGCGTGAGCGTCGTCCCCGCCGCGACCGTGGTGACCGTCGTCCCCGTCGTGAGCAGAAAGAGAACGAGCAGAAGGGTGAATAATCCGTTCATCCAATTGTAGGGGCCGTCCCTTGTGGCGGCCCGTCGGCGGAACGCCGAATCAGATTAGAGAATTCTTCTATAGATGATAGAAGCCCCGCTTGGTCAGTGATGGCCGACGGGGCTTTTTTATTTCTTTAACACTGCATAGAAGCAAGAAATCAAATATCCACCGTTATAGGAACAGATTATAAAAACAAACAGCAAATTAAAGATGAAAGCAAAAAAAATGATTCTGAGTCTCCTGGCCGTTGCTGCCATGGTGCTCACACTGTCTTCTTGTAACGATGATGACAACGACACATGGATGAAGCCCACCAGTGCCGAGATCGCCGCTAAGGCTACACAGATCCGCAGTTACCTCACCTCTACCGGTAAGTTCTATTATAAGAGGTATAAATCTACGACGACAGACTCCGTAGCAGACAGACTGTATCTGAATATGCCTAACGATACGACGATCATGGTCTATAACGTACCCAATACCGTCTTCGCCAACTCTGTCGATTCTACAACAACAGATGGTCTGAAGCTCAAGCATGCCATCCAGAATGCTACGGAGAAGACCGTCAACCTGAACATCCATCTGTCTTATTATACCTACAGTGGTGACAACTCCACCTACTGTTTCCTCACACCGCAAGATGTCACGTTCACCATTCCCTACTCTTCCACGACAGCTTCCGACAAGATCGTCTTCAGCTTCTGGCTCAACCAGTATCAGGCTGCTTGGGACAGCAACAAGACACTTGTACTGCAGAGCCTCCTCGCAGGATATAAGCTGAACAAGGATGACTTCAAGCAGTTCTCTAACCCCACCTACTGCCTCGTATACTGCAAATAAACCTACGAATGTAGGAACAGGATCAATCATGTCCCTACATGAAACGAAAATACACTAAAATGAAACGGATACTCTACCAGGTATCCGTTTTTTTTCGTACCTTTGCCTCAACATTATTAGAAACGATCAACTAAAAACTAAATAAAACAATGAACAAGCGATTATTACTTGGATTCGACGTCGGCTCTTCCTCCGTGAAAGCCTCTCTGACTGATATCGACAATGGTGACATCGTCGCCTCTGCCTTCTTCCCCGATCATGAAGCTCCTATCAAGGCCGTGAAAGCCGGATGGGCGGAACAGAATCCACAGATGTGGTGGGACAATGCCAAGCTCGCCCTGCAAAAGACAATGGCCGATGCCAATGCCAAAGGGGAGGATATCGCCGCCATCGGTATCTCCTATCAGATGCACGGCCTCGTCTGTGTTGATAAGAACCAGCAAGTACTTCGTGACGCCATCATCTGGTGTGACTCCCGTGCCGTACCTTATGGCGAGCATGCCTTCGAAGACCTCGGTGCTGACCGCTGTCTGACTCATCTGCTCAACTCCCCGGGAAACTTCACGGCCGCCAAACTGGCATGGGTGAAAGAGAATGAGCCACAGCTCTTCGACAGCATCGATAAGATCATGCTGCCGGGTGACTACCTCGCCATGCGCCTCAGCGGACAGGTGAACACGACTATCGGCGGTCTGTCTGAGGGTATCATGTGGGACTTCCAAGAGAAGAAACCGGCAAAGTTCCTGCTTGACTACTTCGGCTTCCCCGAGGATATCCTCCCAACAATCGTACCGACTTTCGGCGTTCAAGCTACCGTCAGCAAGGAGGCAGCAGCAGAGCTCGGTCTCAAAGAGGGTACGCCGATCAGCTACCGTGCCGGTGACCAGCCGAACAATGCCGTATCCCTCAATGTCTTCAATCCCGGTGAAATCGCCTCTACGGCCGGTACGTCTGGCGTTGTATACGGTGTCCTTGGAGAAGTTAACTACGATCCGAAGAGCCGTGTGAATACATTCGCTCATGCCAACTACACGCCCGATCTGACCCGTCTCGGTGTCCTGCTCTGTATCAACGGTACTGGTATTCTCAATGCCTGGATGCATCGTAACGTGACACCCGATGTCGGTTACGCGGAGATGAACGACCTCGCCGCCACTGTTCCCGTAGGCTCCGACGGCGTGACCGTCATTCCCTTCGGCAATGGCGCTGAGCGTGTACTGGAGAATGAGGAAACAGGTTGCAGCATCCATGGTCTGAACTTCAACAAGCACTCCCGTGCGCACCTCGTACGTGCCGCTCAGGAGGGTATCGTCTTCTCCTTCTGCTATGGCATGGAGATCATGCGTGCCATGGGTATGGACATCCGGAATATTCACGCCGGTAAGGCGAATATGTTCCTCTCTCCCCTCTTCCGTGAAGCACTGGCAACAACGAGTGGCGCCGCCATCGAACTCTATCAGACGGATGGCAGCGCCGGTGCCGCCAAAGGCGCAGGTATCGGTGCCGGTATCTATAAGGATCATGACGAGGCTTTCGCTTCACTGAAGAAACTCGCCGTCATAGATCCAAATGACAAACTGGAGAAAGACTACCAAGCCGCGTATGAGCGGTGGAAGGAAGTGCTGCAGAAAGAAATGGCATAACCGCCTGTCAGCCTCAGTAACGGAATCATACAAAAGACAACTACAACTGATCATCAATACGAAAACTATGAACCAAAATCAAACAGGCAGCAAAGCCTATCTTACAGCCATCGTGATGGTGGCTGTCCTCGGTGGCCTCCTCTTCGGTTACGACACCGCCGTCATCTCGGGAGCGGAAAAAGGTCTGCAGGCCTTCTTCCTCGGTGCCCCCGACTTCCAATATAGTGATTTCATGCACGGCTTCACCTCTTCGTCAGCCCTCATCGGCTGTATCATCGGCTCCGCCCTCTCGGGCATCTTCGCCTCCCGTCTGGGCCGTAAGAAGAGTTTGATCTTCGCCGGCATCTGCTTCTTCCTCTCCGCATGGGGAAGTATGGAGCCGGAGACGTTCGGCCTTCTGCCCTACGGCAAGCCGAGTTGGACACTCCTCGTCGTCTTCAATCTCTACCGTATCCTTGGTGGTATCGGCGTGGGAATGGCGAGTGCAATCTGCCCGATGTATATCGGTGAGATCGCCCCGACGAATATCCGTGGCATGCTCGTGAGCTTCAACCAGTTTGCCATCATCTTCGGTCAGTTGGTGGTATACTTCGTCAACTTCCTGATCCTCGGTGATCATACGAACCCGATCATTGAGTCCATCGGCAACGGTTTCTCGAAACTGATGCCGGGAAGTGATCCCTGGACGATCACGACAGGCTGGCGCTATATGTTCGGTTCTGAGTGTGTGCCGGCAGGCCTCTTCACCTTATTAATATGTTTCGTCCCGGAGACACCACGCTACCTCGTAATGATCCATCAGGACGACAAAGCCCTGCAGGTACTCAGCCGCATCAATGGCATCGACATCGCCCGTAAGACACTTGCGGATATCAAGAATACGATTACGACAAAGACGGAGAAACTCTTCTCCTATGGATTCATGTGTATCTTCGTGGGTATCATGTTGAGTGTTTTCCAACAGGCTATCGGTATCAATGCCGTACTCTACTATGCGCCACGTATCTTCTCGGATATGGGCATGAGTAACCCGATGGTACAGACGGTCATCATGGGTGTCGTCAACATCTCATTCACACTCGTGGCTGTCTTCACGGTAGAGAAACTCGGGCGTAAGCCGTTGCTCATCTGGGGATCCATCGGCATGGCCATTGGTGCTTTCGGCGTAGCCCTTACCTTCGGCAATCCCGCCCTGAGTATGGTCACGATGCTCTCCATCATGGTCTACTCCGCCTGCTTCATGTTCTCGTGGGGACCGATCTGCTGGGTACTCATCGCCGAGATCTTCCCGAACACGATCCGTGGTGCCGCCGTGGCTATCGCCGTAGCCTTCCAGTGGATCTTCAACTTCATCGTCAGTTCCTCCTTTGTGCCGATGTTCAACATGCACCTCACACCCGGTGACAACTTCGGTCATTGGTTCACCTACGGCCTCTATGGCGTCATCTGCGTCCTCGCCGCCCTCTTCGTCTGGAAGCTCGTGCCCGAGACGAAGGGCAAGACCCTCGAAGACATGACGAAGCTCTGGCGCAAGTAGGGACATGATTTATCATGATCCGCCCATTGTGACGTTAGGACGGCCACAAGGGCCGCACCCTACGGTGGATGTTCCGCACGTCAACAATACGAATACAATAACGACAGGGTAACAGACTCCCCCAATCTGTTACTCTGTCGTTTTCTTTTTGACATTTATCACTTGTGCATACCCCTTGCACAACTTGTGCATAACGTCTGCACAAACTGTGCAATGGCTCTGCACAATACCATTCTCTGCTGCCAATCCTCCTATTTCAGCACAATCTTCCCCTCTTCAACATCAGCAGTGACTTTTCCGCCTTTCTGCAGCTTTCCGTAGAGGATCTCGTGGGTCAATAGAGGCTTGAGACTGTGGTTGACGGTGCGTTCCATCTCACGGGCACCATACTCGGGCGTGAAACCTTTCTTCAACAGCCAGGCATGGGCGGCGGGAGTCAGCGTCAGTTCCACATGACGGGCGGCGAGTTGCTGACGGAGAATGCCGAGGAACTTGTCGAGGACCATCGTCGCCATCTGCTCATTCATATCGTGGAAGACTACCTGTGCCGTCAAGCGGTTGAGGAACTCCGGTTTGAAGGTCCGCTTCACCTGTTTGAGCATGGCCTCTCCCCTGCTGATATGACTGCTGAAACCGACGGTAGCCTGGGAGGCATACTGTGCGCCGGCATTGGAAGTCATGATGAGGACCACCTGACGGAAGTCTGCTTTCTGACCGTGGTTATCGGTCAGCGAAGCATAATCCATGACCTGCAACAGGATATTATAGATGTCGCTGTGCGCTTTCTCTATCTCATCGAGAAGGAGCACGCAGTTAGGATGTTTGCGTACGGCATCCGTGAGCAGTCCGCCATCGTCATAACCGACATATCCGGCAGGAGAGCCGATGAGTTTGGCGACCGTATGCTTCTCTGTATACTCACTCATATCAAAGCGGATAAGTTCTACGCCCAGTTCCTTCGCCAATACTTTCGCCACTTCTGTCTTGCCGACACCCGTAGGACCGACGAAAAGGAGTGAAGCCAACGGCTTATCCTCTTCCGACAAACCGGCCTTCGCCATCTCGACTGCTTCCACGACCTGTTGGACAGCCTCATCCTGACCGAAGATCTTCGCTTTCATACGTTCACGGAGCGTTCTGAGCGTCTTGTTACTCTCCTCACGCAGCACACTGGCGTCAATCTTGCAGACACGCTGCAGCATCTTCACGATAAGCGGTTTCGTCACCCATTGCACCGATCGGTTATTGGGATGAAGCTCGAGATAGGCACCAGCCTCATCAATGAGGTCGATGGCTTTATCGGGAAGGAAACGGTCGGTGATGAACTTTGCACTCGCACGGACGGCAAACTCGATGGCCTCGGGACGGTAACAGACATGATGGAACTGCTCATACTGTTTCTGCAGTCCCTTCAAAATCTGTATCGCCTCATCAACGGACGGCTCGGGGATATCAATCTCCTGGAAACGGCGTACGAGGGCCTTCGAACGGGCGATACGCTTGTTGTATTCCGCATAGGTCGTAGCACCAATAAAACGGATGTCTCCTTTCTCGAGATAAGGCTTGAGCATATTGGAGGCATCAGGACCACCGTCACTGCCAGCTCCGGCACCAACGATATTATGGATTTCATCGAGATAAACAATGTCATTGCCCTCCTTCGTGACACCATCCATCACAATCTTGATACGCTTTTCAAAGTCTCCACGGTACTGTGTGCCGGCAAGCATCTGGCCCATATCCATCTGATAGATCTTACTGCCTTTCAAACGCTCCGGCACTTTCCCGTCATTGATGAGTTTGGCAAGACCGTAGACGAGAGCTGTCTTACCGACACCGGCCTCACCGACATGAAGCGGGTTATTCTTATCCTTGCGACAGAGCACCTGTATCGTACGGTCCAACTCTTTCTCCCTTCCGATAAGAGGATTATGCTTGTCGACGATATCAGAGATACACGTGACATATTTCCGCCAACGCTTGTTTTTCTGCTTTTCAGCCTGAGGAGAGTCCACTTCTCCATTATCATCCACATACTCATCGCCAAAAGGAAGATCAACAACCTCCTCTTCATCGTCATCATCCTCACCATTATCCGGCGTATAGAAATCAATGAGCAGAGACATGAAGTCGCTGCGGTCACCATTAGTCGCCACATTCAGCAGATAGGCAGCCTCAGAATCCTGAAGGTCAAACATGGCATTGACGAAATGGGGAACATCGAGAGAGTTGTCATCCGAGGCAACGAGACTCATACACGCTTGGTGAACCAGTTCACAATACTGATACGACGGCGTGATATTATAATCTTGATTCTCGGGCATACGCGGCTGTTCCTGAAGCCAGTTGGTCAGTTCGTTGAGCATGTCATCAGGATTACCACCCTCAAGCATCACAGGCCCTTGAAACTCCGGCTGCTTGATAAAGCCGAAGAGGAGATGCTCCGGCATGAGATATTCATGGCGATACCGCTTACAGAGCATCAAGGAGTCGTCCTTAGCTTTCTCCAAGTTAGGCGTATTACTATTGTCATTCTGTGCCATTTATTCCGGTGTATAAGTTAAACGTAAAGGGAAACCCTCATTACGGGCTTCCTTGGTAGCGGCCTCGACTTTCGTACGGGCGATATCGTAACTGTAGACACCCACGACGGAAGAGCCACTCTTATGAACCGTAAGCATCAGCGCTTGCGCATCCTCTTCCGTCTTATGGAAGACAGTAACGAGGATATGTACAACGAAGTCCATCGTCGTGAAGTCGTCATTATAGATCGTCACCTTATATTTACGAGGTTCGCGGAACCGTGTCCGCTCCTTTGCGCTATACCAACATTGTTCTTGTGCCATATTTTAATTCCGCTTTAATCCTTTATACAACTGATATATACTCGGCAGGAAGATGAACAGGCTGAAGATAACGGCGGCACCCAACGTGCGGGTACTGCCATGGAAGAGGTCTATCAGCTCTCCATCCCTTGCTGCCGGTATGAGATTGAAAATAACATAACTCGTCGTATTCGTGATGAAATGCACGATCAAGCCGGGAATCAGCGACCGCGTACGCCAGTACATCCAGCCTAGCAACAGACCGATGATAAAGGCATTGATACCTTGGGCGAGGTTGCCATGGACAGCGGCGAAGATCAAGGCAGACACGGCGATAGCGATCCAGTGCTTATTTCCGTCCCATATATCCAATAACTTCCGAAGGATAGCGCCACGGAACACCACCTCTTCTGCTACCGGACCGACGACACCAACGGCGATATAGCCCCACGGCTCTTTCATGAGTCCGGAGAAGAGCTTCATATAGTCCGCCGGCATATCGAAGGGACGGGTTCCCCACCAACTCTGGCAGAGACTGTTCAGTCCCTCATCGAAAGCCTCCAGCGGCAGGAGGGCGCCGAGCGTACAGAAGACAGCCCAGAACAACATCATCCATGGCTTGCTCTGCATGAATGTCTTGTCGATGACCGTCCAGTGGACCCGTATAAAAATGAGCGCCGTGAGGATACTGCTCAGGGCTGTGGAGATAGCGATGACTTTCGGCTGTCCAACACAAGCTGTGTAAGTAGCGACAAACGACCCCGAGGCCTCCACAAGAGCTGTCACGGTTGCTGTCAGTCCCATCATTACCGCCTGGAGTACGGCAAAGACAATGATAAAGAGCACTAGCTCCAATATCAGTTTTATATATGGATTCTTCATCTTCCTACGTTCAATCTTTTACTTCTTTACTTTCTTACTTTTACCCTATTCTTCCGCGTCCCTTTCAAACAACCGCTCGATCGTTTCCTGGTCCTCCTTCAACTGAGCAGTCAGTTCCTCGGGAGTATTGAATTTCTTCTCCGTACGGACACGATGGATGAAACTCACGAGGATCACCTTACCAT
>JAQXXT010000022.1 GCA_029226205.1 Prevotellaceae bacterium | reverse complement strand
GTTAGGCCTGTAGCTAGCGTTCATCCTGAGCCAGGATCAAACTCTCCATTGTAAAATGTTATGTAGAAGTAAAAAAGTAAAGAAGTAAAAAATTAAAAACCTAAGCCTTTATCTTTCGCTTCCGCTTTCTTACCCTTGTTTGTCTGTTCTCAGGGTGAATATCCATACTCGAAGTATTGAGTCGTAAAACCTTTTCTGTGATTGACAGGTTTCCTTCTTGTACTACTTTCTTTCTGTCTTATGTAATCTTTTCAAAGAACTCTTTCTCAGTGCTTTATCCTCATTCACTCCGCATGAAGCAGTGTGCTTGTTTTCAAAAGCGAGTGCAAAGGTATTGACTTTTTTCCAAACCTCCAAATATTTCGGAAAGAAAATTCAAGAAAAATGCAATATTTTTGAAATATGCCATTTAACACCTATTATTATATATAGGGAGGGAAACATGAAAAATCATGTCCGTACGAAGCGGATGATGAAATGATGCTGTTGAGAAAGATATTGATAATTAATCTGCCAATAATGATAATCACAGATACTCTTCACAATAGCCAGTCCGAGACCATTGCCTTTCTGTGTTAACTTACTCCGATAAAAACGGGAGAAGATCTTCTGACTGTCAAGAGGTCCTTCCGTGGAAGTATTCGCGACATCGAGACAGCCATCCTTCAGTTGGATCGCGATCGCTCCCCCATCATCACTATGACGGATGGCATTGACGACGAGATTGTTCAACAGACTCTCGAGCAACACTTCATTGCAGTCCACCATCATCTGAGAGCTTTCATGGACAAAATCCAATTGCCTCCCGACGCAGAGATTCTGCCACAGCGGCAGCAAGGCGTTAATCTTCTCCACGAGATTCACTTTTGTCCCTTGCCGGTACTGGTTGTTCTCAATTTTAGAAAGCAAAAGTAAGTTACGGCTCAAGCGGGACATCTGCCGCAGTTCCACATAGATATTCTGCAAGGCAGCAGCCTGCTTCGGTGTCAACGTTGGATCCTGCTGAAGATTATCGATCTCCACCATTGCCACAGCCAGAGGTGTCTGCAACTCATGCGACGCATTCTCCGTAAACTCTTTCTGCACCTGGTAGCTGTTGGCGCTTTCCGTCATCATCTTTGTGAGGATGGCATTCAACTGTTGAAACTCCTTGACGTTCGTCTCAGGGAGAACCGGTATCTGCCCGTTCTCCACCTTAAACGACGCTATACGGTCGAGGGTTACACGGAAAGGATGCCACAGCCGTTGCGGGACATGCTGCATAACAAACAGCATAGCCAACATGATGACGATCACAATGACGAAGAATTGGATGAACATACCCGTGAGCGTGTCCTTCTGCAAGTCGAGATGAGGATTCTGAATACCATTCTCGTGAATGATACGAATCAGATCCTCAGCATAATAACTTGTTGTGATATAATAGAGTACAGGAGTGACAAGGACGAGTAAGACGAGCAGACTGCCGATAATCCTTACGCCGAGCTGACGGATGAGTGTGGTAGATTTTCTCATACTTTCCATTGATAACCAGTGGCATAAATTGTCTTCAGACAGTCGGGGGCGCCGGCTTTCGCCAGTTTGGCCTTGAGATTCTTGATATGGCTGTAGACGAAATCGAAGTTATTCATCATATCGGCCATCTCCCCACTGAGGTGCTCAGCGATAGCCATCTTTGACAGCACCTTACCCTCATTACTAATAAAGAAGAGCAGCAATTCATATTCCGAATGTGTCAGCGTGACGGGCGTCCCTTTCACTGTAACCTCTTTATCGAGAAGGTTGATGACCACGCCATTCGACTCCAATTGGTTATGTGCCTTGAAGTCTTTCCGACGAATAAGGGCATAGATCCGCATCGACAGCTCCGGCAAGGCGAAAGGCTTCGGCAGATAATCATCGGCACCAATCCGCAAGCCCTTCAACTTATCATCAAGGGAATCTTTGGCAGAGATAATGATCACGCCCGTACCATTATTCTTAGAACGGATACTCTTCAGAATATCGAGGCCATCACCGCCGGGGAGCATGAGGTCCAACAGGACACAGTCATAGTCATAACTGCCCGACATCATCTTTGCCTGACTGAAGTTGAAGGCCTGCTCACAGAGATATCCCTGCGTAGAGAGGTAGTCCTTAATATTATCGGACAACCGATGCTCATCTTCTATTATCAATACTTTCATATTTTGAAATAACGACATCATTTGAAGATTATTTTAAACTTGCGACAAAAATATCGCTACATTTTGTAGACAATTTGGATAACACACAAGATGTTGAAAAAGTCGTCGAAATTAGTCGAAATCTCCCAAAAGTATTCAAAATCCCTCTCTAATTTTGCCGCAAAAACAAGTAGAACATGACAAAAAACAGAATGTGATGAAAAGACTATTATTGTTATTGTTTTTAGGATATGTCCTCGGCGCCAACGCCCAGCGCAGCCTCGACGACTTTCTGCATCAAGCCGTCTTGACAAGTCCGATGATCAAGACGAGCAAACAGTCGAAACTCCTCAACGAACAGGAACAGCTGCGCTTGAAAGCGCTGTACACCCATGCCCGTTGGGAGCTGACGGGCGATTTGCTCTTTGTCCCAATTCTCTCCACCGATAATGGCAAGACCCGTTTCAAGGCCGATGCCCAGAGTGCCGGAGATTATTACGGCTATGACCTCGGACAGAGCAGCAGTCATCTCAATGCCGGCATCCAGGTCATACAACCACTGACGGGACAATATGCTTACCGCAATTCACAGAAAATACTCAGTATCCAGGATGCGCTCTCCGACGACAATATTCAACTGACGACCCATGAGCTGCAACGCCAGGTCACCGAACAATATCTCCTCTGTCTCCTAGACCAACAGAATGTTGCCCTCTGTCATACGATCGACAGTCTCCTTCTCCGACAAGAGAGTACCGTACGTGCCCTGTCCCGTCAAGGCCTTGTCAGTCCAACCGATATCCATCTCCTGGAAATCGAGCGAAAAAACAATGCTGACCAACGCCTCACTGCCCTTCAGGACTATGAGAACCATTACGCCGACTTGAATGTACTCTGTGGTACCCATGACACCCTGCCCCTTGCCCCCGTCACCCTCACCCTTACCGCTCCTACGAACCAGCCTTCCGCCTTTCTCCATCAATACCAACTGAAGAAACAAGAGGCAGAAGCACAATATCAGTCCTGTCTCGATGCCTACCGTCCTCAACTCTCTTTCTATGCTGACGCCGGCAGTCAGACAGGTACCTATCTCGACTTCTACAAACGGTGGGGCGTCTCGGCCGGTCTTCATCTCTCATGGACACTCCAGGACGGACAACAGCTGAAGCGCCGTCGCCGTGAGATGGAAATTTCCCGAGAGACCCTTGACTACCAACAGCATTTCGTTGATCAGCAACGGCAGACCCGCCTGCGCCAACTGCTGCAACTCATGAAGACGCAGGACGAGCGAATCCGCCAGACCGACGATCAGACAGTAGCCTATGTCGCCCGTGCCTCCGTCGGCTTCCTCCCCGCAGGCCTCACGGCACAGGTGATCTTCACCATTGGCAGTACATCAGGCCAGCACCAGGTATTGCCGAAAGAGGCCGTTCAGAGTGATGTCAACCTCTCCTCTTTCTGGGTCATGGTCGCTGCCAACGACACGACGGCCACACGCGTACCCGTGACAATCGGCAATCAGAACCGCGATGAGGTAGAGATTCTCTCACCGCATTTCTCGCCGTCGACGCGTATCATTGTTCAAGGAGCCTATGGCCTTGACGACCAGGCACGAATCCGACTTTCAGAAGGGAGGTGAGTCATGAAGAAACTGAAAACATCATGGTATCAGCTTTTCCAAAAGCCGATCCTCTTCATCGGCGTTCTCCTTTTGCTCATGGGAATCTACAGTTATACGAACATGACGAAAGGCCTCTTCCCGGAAGTAGAGTTCCCGCGCATCACCCTCATCGCCGATGCGGGCCAGCAGCCTGTAGACCGAATGATGATCACGGTGACAAAGCCATTGGAGAGTGCCGTCAAGAAAGTGCCGGGCGTGACACTCGTAAAGAGTACGACGAGTCGAGGCAGCAGTCAGATTGACGTCTTCTTTCAGTGGGGCGGTGACATCTACGCCAAGAAAGCGCAGCTGGAGAGTCGTGTCAACGAGATCAAGACCTTCCTTCCCGCCGGGACCGTTATCTCCACGGAGGTGATGAACCAGAGTCTCTACCCTGTCTACGGCTATACGCTGAAGAGCAAGCCCCACAGTCAGATCGAGATGCGCGATGTTGCCAACCTCATCGTCCGTCCCCTCTTCTCCCAGGTAGATGGTATCAGTAATGTCGTCGTACAAGGCGGTAAGGCCAAAGAGTATGTCATCATCCCTGACGCGCAGAAGATGTCGACATTAGGCATTACGCCCAAAGCCATCAAGGATGCCTTTCTGAAGACGAACTTCATCACGTCTTCAGGACAGGTTGCCGGATACCAGCGTCTGTACCTCACGCTCACCGATACCCGAATCAATAATCTCCAGCAATTGGACAGTACGATCATCCGCGGGAGTCAGAACCGCTGTGTCCGTCTCTCGGATATCGCGCGCGTAGAAGTGCAGAACCAACAGGAATTCATCAAGATCAACTCCGATGGCGACGAGGCTGTCATTATCGACCTCGTGAAGCAGCCCGGTGTCAACTTGCTGACATTCGCCAAGAATGTGGAAGCCGAAAAGAAAGAAGTGGACAAAGCGCTGCCGCCCGGTTATGAGCTGAAGCCTTATTACAACCAGAGCCAGTTTGTCGGCGACAGTATCAACAGTACCATCCGCACAATCATCGAAGGCCTCGTCCTCGCTGTCATCGTCATGATCATCGCCCTTCGCTCCTGGCGTGCGAGCACCGCGGTGATCCTCTCCATCCCCGTAACGTTCTGCTTCAGCATCTTCCTCGTCTCACTCGCCGGGATCAGTATCAACGTCATGTCACTTGGTGCCATCGCCGCCTCTGTGGGTCTCGTCCTCGACGATGCCGTCGTGATCATCGAACAGATCTACCGGGAACAAGAAGAATATCCCGACAAGAGTCGCCTTGATGTGGTGAAAGATGCTATCCATAACCTCTTCCCGGCCATGGTAGCGTCCTCGCTCTCAACGATCGTCGTCTATTTCCCCTTCCGACTGATGAGTGGCCTCGCGGGAAGTTTCTTCTCCGACCTGGCGACGACGATGGAGCTGACGCTTATCGCCTCCTTCTTCGTGACATGGATTCTCCTGCCGACCATCTATCTGACACTGACGAAAGGCAAGGTTTTCAAGCCTCATCATCAATGGGACAGTAAGGAAGCCATGGAGAAAGATGCCATTCAGAAAGTTCACTTCCTCACATGGGCTTACCGCCGTCCCGCCATCGCGATTATCTTCGTCGCTCTGATCATCACGGGGGCATGGCTCTCCTACTCTCATCTGCAGACGGGATTTCTCCCGGACCTTGATGAGGGTTCAATCGTGCTAGACTATCATTCACCGGCAGGCACGAACCTCGAAGAGACCGACCGGCTATGCCGACAGATGGAGAAGATCATCATGGCTCATCCGGAGGTAGCCACCTACACACGTCGTACAGCCTTCGGTATGTCGTTCAGCGTGAAGCCCACGAACTATGGTGATTACCTCTTCCAGTTGAAGCCGAACCATAAGGAGACGACGCCACAAGTGATCAGTGATCTCCGTCAACAGATCACAGCCAAAGTACCAATCATGACCATTGATTTCGGCCAGCGTATCACGGACTTGCTCGGTGACTTGATGAGTACGGCGCAGCCGATCGAAGTGAAGATTTTCGGTGATGACTATACGCAGTTGCAACATCTTGCCGCCCAGGCGGAGACGATTATGAAGCAGACTCCCGGCGTGACGGATATCGATGACGGCCTCGTCCCCGCCGGCTCGTCGATTGTCTTTCATCCCGACGCCCAGCGCCTCCAACAGTACGGCATCAGTCTCGACGATTTCTCCGAACAACTGTCGTGCTATATCGGTGGTGTTCCCTTGAGTCAGCCCGATAATGTCATTGAACCAGACCCGTCGCAGGCAGCGATGACTGGCGGACTGCAGATCGGCTCTATACAAGACGGAGAACAGATGCGGCGAGTCCTCCTGCGCTTTGTCAACTACAGTGATAATGATCCCGAGAAGATCATGCACCAGCCTATCTTCCTTCCCGACGGTACGACACGCCCCGTGAGCTTCTTCGCCTGGCGGGAGGTGATTCCCGGCGAGATTGAGCAGAAACGTGAGAACCTGAAGAGCGATATCACGCTGACGGCACGCCTCGACCAACGCGACCTCGGCACTACCGTCGCCGACTTGCAACAGCGGCTCAACAAGAGTCTCCATCTGCCACAAGGCTATACGCTCCAGTTCGGCGGCGCCTACGCCCAGCAACAGCAGTCGTTCCAAGAGTTGGCCATGATCCTCGGTCTCGCTGCCCTGCTCGTATTCACCGTTCTGCTTTTCCTGATCCGTAAATGGGTGATGTCAGCCGGCATCCTTATCCTCGCCGTCATGGGACTCTGCGGCAGCCTCATCGCTCTCGGCATCACGAATACGCCACTAAACGTGAGCAGTTATACGGGTATGATCATGGTTGTCGGTATCATCGCCGAGAATGCCATTTTCACGCTCAACCAGTATGACATGAACCGGAAAGCCGGCGGCAGCGTCAGTGAGGCTGTCGATTACGCCATTGCGCTGCGTATCCGTCCGAAGCTGATGACGGCTATCAGCGCAATTCTCGCCCTCATGCCACTGGCCCTTGGCTTCGGCCTTGGCGCACAGATGCAACAACCACTGGCTATTGCCGTCATCGGCGGCTTCTGTGTTGCCCTGCCCTTGTTACTCGTCGTTCTGCCGACGATCATGTTGAAAGTGAATAAAGACCAATAATAAATGAAAAGAACGAATATTTTCTTCCTCCTGTTGGCGGCAGTCCTTCCCCTGCACGCCCAGAAGGACAGCACAACAGTCCACGTCGACTCTATCCCTCTGCGTGATACGGCAGCCGTCAAGGAGCCGCTCATTGACAAAATCACGGACTCACGACTCTTCCAGACAACTTATGTCGGTGTGCCGCTGATCGTCGGCGGCCTCATTGAGAAGCACCAGGATAAGAAGTTCCGAACGTTGCGCAACGACTTCCTGCCGGAGTTCAAGCGTCCGTTCGACAACTATCTGCAGTTTCTTCCCGCCGCCGTCATGGTCGGACTGAAGGCGGCAGGCGTGAAGAGCCGCAGCTCTTGGGGCCGCATGCTCGCCACCGATGCCATTGCCACTGCGATGATGGCGACAGCCGTACAGACCACGAAACATCTCACGACGGTCTACCGTCCTGACGGCAGTGACAGTCACAGCTTTCCATCGGGCCATACGGCGACGGCATTCATGGTGGCGACCATGCTCAGTAAGGAATACGGCTACCTCAGTCCGTGGGTGAGTGTCGGTGCTTACGGTGTTGCCGCGACGACGGGCCTCATGCGTATTGCCAACAACAAGCACTGGCTCAGCGACGTCATGGTCGGTGCCGGCGTGGGAATCCTATCTACGGAGATGGCCTACTGGATTACGGATGCAATCTATAAAAATAAAGGCAGAAACACTCTGCCTACCGATGGCAGACGGGAACAGTTCGGCATCGGCAATCCGTCGTTCCTCAGTCTCTATGCCGGTTTCAACCTTCCATTAAGTCATTACGACCTCAATGAGAAAACGGTATTTCAAACGGCTACGGGAACGACGATGGGACTGGAAGGGGCTTGGTTTTTCACGCCTTATATCGGTATCGGCGAACAAGGTTCGATTTCTAACTTACGATATATCATCAACGACACAGAAGCCGCTGACAATACCATAGACTTCTATCAGTTGATGGCCGGTCCTTATTTCTCCCTTCCTCTCTCCCGCCGCTGGAGTGTTGGCAGCAAGCTCGTCGGTGGAAGGTTCATGTATCCTTCCAAGACCATCGGCGATGTCCATCTCGGTCATCGCCGTGGCTGGACTTGCGGCACGGGTGTCAGCATCGATTATCAGGTACATCAACATCTCCAAGCCAGTCTCTTTCTCAACTATAATCTGCAGGCGCCGCAGAGTAAGGACAGCGGGGAATACATGCACATCATGACGCTCGGCGCGAAAATCGGCGTGAGGTTTTAGACGGAGCATGATAAATCATGTCCCTACGTTAGGAAAACAATAAAAAAAGGCATCTCTTTTCTTGCTGTTTTCAAAGAAAAAAACTATCTTTGCAAAAAATAGTGGCGTATGGGAAAGTTTGTCAATCCTTTTACAGACATTGGATTCAAGCGAATCTTTGGTCAGGAAGTTTCAAAACCTCTTCTGCTGGATTTTCTGAATAATCTCTTGAAGGGGGAAAGAACGATCACGGATCTTCGTTTCCTGGATAAGGAACAACCGGCAGATTATCGTGAAGACCGTTCACTTATCTATGACATCTTCTGTATGACGGATACCGGAGAGAAGATTATCGTAGAGATGCAGAACAAGGAACAGCCCCATTTCGCCGACCGCTGTCTGTACTATTATTCTCAGGCTGTCTCTCGGCAAGGAGAAAAGGGAGCTGACTGGGACTATCATATCAATGCCGTTTATTTAGTAGCTTTCGTAAACTTCCATATGGACGGTCTAGGAGATAACTTCCGTACGGATGTCGTGCTGATGAACAAACAGCTAAATGAAGTGTTCTCTGACAAGGAACGGTTTATTTTTCTTCAGCTCCCTGTCTTCCATAAAGAAGCCGAGGAGTGTAATGATGATTTCGAACGTTGGATTTATGTCTTGAAGAATATGGAAATATTAGATAGAATGCCGTGGGTTGCCAAAGATTCTGTCTTCCGTAAGTTGGCAGAAATTGGTGAAGTGAGTAATATGACGAAGGATGAGCGTATCAAGTATGATGCTGCTCTGCGTCATTATCGCGATACACTGAATGTCATGCGTGGGGCCGAAAACAAAGGACATCAGCAAGGATTGATAGAAGGCTTGCAAAAAGGAAGACAGCAAGGCTTAACCGAAGGAAGACAGCAAGGTTTGACCGAAGGAAGACAGCAAGGTTTGACTGAAGGAAGACAGCAAGGCTTGACTGAAGGAAGAAAGCAAGCGATTCTTCTGACAGCCAAAAACCTCTTTGCGATGGGGTTGTCCAAGGAACAGATCGCCAAAGCTACAGGATTGAGTCTGACAGATCTTGAAAAGCTATAACGGCAATCGTAGGGACATGATTCATCATGTTCCGCCTCTCCACAATAACATACAACAAAAATGAAGATACAACAAGCGAAGAAAGAGCAGGCGCATGAGATCGCGCTGCTCATCATGGAGGCCATGAACCATGAATGTTGTCGGAATTTTGCCGGTCCCGAACATACTCTTGAGGACTTTGAACGTCTGATGACGGAGCTCGTCAGTCGTGACGACAGCCAGTATAGTTACCGCAACACCCTCGTGGCCGTCAGCGATGACGGCGATCTTATGGGCGCTGTCGTCAGCTATGACGGTGGCAAGCTCCATGAACTCCGCCGTCCGTTCATTGACGGGGCCCGGGAGTCTTTTGGCATCGATTACAGTGACATGGATGATGAGACGGAACCGGGAGAACTGTATGTTGACAGTCTCTGCACAAAGTCCGACTACCGTGGTCACGGCGTCGCCTCTGCCTTGCTGAAAGCCTGCGCCGAAAAAGCCAAAGCGTTGAAGATTCCCCGTGTCGGCCTTCTCGTTGACAACGGCAATCCAAAGGCCGAGCGCCTCTACACCCATGTCGGGTTCCGTTATAAGAACGATGCAAAATGGGGCGGGCACGCGATGAAACATTTGGTGAGGGAATAGATCCTCTTGCAGGGTGCGGTCAGATAGGTTTAGGGGCACTCTGCAAGAGAACCAAAACAGTCAATCCTAGTTCCCGCTGACTGAAAATTGACACTAAAAATCCATCGTTTCCAACTCCCATTCTAGAAAGAGGAGACTCGTAAATGTCATTCAGAAATGACAATCTTGCCACTTTGCGAGGCTATCTTACAGAGATAATTTTATAAACACGTTGTTTAGAAAATTATCTCCGTAAGATATTTTCGTAAATGACATACTTATTATCGAAAAAGACCATAGATTTTTGCATAATTATCAGCAAAACCGAATCGTAATGTATCATTATACGAATAATTATACAGGATAATTCACCACAAAAACAAGCAAAAATTCTATCTCATTGTATTCCAACCAGATAGCAAGTATGCCCATTTCTCGCATATTTACGGACAGATGACAAGGTCGTGATTATCGTGCGAATCTCAGACAACTAGAATAGGATAAAATAAAGGAAAACATGGCGGCCACCAACATAGCAACAAAAAAAAGGCGGCCATAAGACCGCCCCTATATAGATGTTATACGTTATCAGAATGCCAAGATGGGAAAATATCCAATAGGATCCGAATAGGTCGTACTTCCCATAAGCTGGTTCGTATCAATTTTGAAAGAAAAGCCATAATTACTTCCTGCTTTCGCCCAGGAAGCTGTCGTAAAGCAATATTTATTACTATTAGTGACAAACTGATAATATCCCTCTCCAAGATTTTCGAAAGCCTTCTTCAAGGACGCTTGCACCCCCGTGGCAGTCACTGATGTGGTAAACGTTTCTTTTTCTTGACTTTCCAAATTGATGTCTGTGCCTCCACCAGCAATATTGAGTTGATTGAGGATGGCGTACAACTGAGCACCGACAGGTAAGAACCACCCGGAGTTTGGTGATGTCGTTTTATCATTTGTCAATGGAGCCAGTTCGTTGAACTTGTTAATAAGGGAAGAGCCCGTAAAGTCTGTTAGATTTTTAAAGAGCTGCACATCTGCAAGATCCTTCGTACGTTGGATACCATCTTTATCAGACAAGACATCGTAATAATTTTGAATCTGTGGGGCCTTTGTTGTGAAAGCATCGGTCACCTTTGCATTAGTACCACTTAGATTTACCGTATAAGGCTTTCCACAGATCACCAACGCATGACTATATCCGTCCATCAATGGATTATCTGAATTGGCAATATAGCCTACCAGTCCGATGGGCTTATAATTGGTATTCAGTGTGCCGGCATGCGTCATGGCTCCATTTTCATAAAAGATGTCACCTATACGCATCTGATATACCTGCTCTTTTCCGCCAACTACATGGTCGGTATAGTGACCCTTGGTCTTGACAAAGTAATTGATGGAATAAGTAGTGCCATCCGCAGAGACCTGAAGTTGCGAGGCAACATTCGGCTTGACGATGTAACGGTATTTGTTCTGATAAAGACAAGGCTTCACATCACCAGACAGCTTATAATCCGGCCACATCACGAACGAATAAGTCTTATCGACCCTGTAGGTGACTGGGCTCAACGTAGTCAGACAAAGGCCCATCTCATGATTCATCGTGAAACTCATCGTGTAGCCATCAGCATCCGTAGGCAGCGTGCCTTTGGCGACCATGAGATCGGAGGCATTGTAGTCTTCCATTTTCGTTTGATCGGTCTTCGGCGTCCACTTGTCAATCAGTGTGGCAAAGAACTTCTCGGCCTTGGCTTGGTCTGTCGTCAGAGAAGCGTCCGTGGCAGCCGTAGCGTCTACAGCGCTGCTCATATCCGTAGCACCCGTGAGCGTCTTGAACGCATCATCGCTGATATATGGATAATAAGCGAAGTAAGTGGCGTTGGCGTCATACTGGATCGTATTGCTGGCATTCCACAAACTACCATCATTGATATAGCAGACATTGGACTTCGTCAACTTTCCGTCTTTCACCTCAAAAATACCAATCTGGTCATTCATCGTGAAGTCGGTGCCAAGGCCGTCATCACCCGTAGGCATCGCGCGCGACGTCACCTTGGACGCCTTACTGTTCTGGCCGTCGAAGCCGCCATCCTTCACACTGATGGTTAGAGTCTTGCTCATGCTGTCGCCACTCATGGTGTCTTCCGTGGAACAGCCTGCGAGAGTCATCGTCATAGCCAACGCTACGGCGAGACCGGTAAAAACATGTCATCACTTACTGGCAGACGACAACGGGAAGTAGCGACGTCTTTCTGACCTTAGGCTACCAAGGGCCAAGCCAAATCATTGAAACCGGTGACGGAGACCTACGCATCAAGTACATCGTCGTTACAACCAAGGACCGGACAGCAACAGCCCTCTCCCTGCCACACGCCAAGCGGCAACAAAGAGAGGACTATCAGCTCACGGATGGTATCATCATCCGCAACGGCAAAAAGTTTCTTATTCCGTAGGGACTTGATTTATCATGTTCCGCCATTGATCCAACGTAGGGGCGGCCCTTGTGGCCGTCCTAACCCCACAATGGGAACTGACCATGATAAATCGTCGTGGTGATTAGGACGGCCACAAGGGCCGCACCCTACGGAGGGAGGAATTAGATATCCAAATCGGGCGCTTTCTCGGCAC
>JAQXXT010000021.1 GCA_029226205.1 Prevotellaceae bacterium | reverse complement strand
GCTGAAAAATCCGCGAATTTTGAGCCCCGAAAAACGAGTGGCATTTCGTCGATAGATTTCCCATGAATCCTCCGTAGGGTGCGGCCCTTGTGGCCGTCCTAATGTTGACGTTACGGAACATGATGAACCTACATCTTTGCGGTTAGGACGGCCACAAGGGCCGCCCCTACGACGGCAGAGAATGGCCAATGGCCGCCCCTACGGAGGCAGAGAATGGCCTGCCGTCGTGTGCTTGCGCTTTGCAAGCGCAAGGAAGGCGCAGCCCTCTCCTTTGCAAGCGCAAGGAAGGCGCAGCCCTCTCCTTTGCAAGCGCAAGGAAGGCGCAGCCCCTTTAAATATAGAACTCCGACGTATCGATCAGCCCCGCACGGAAAGCATACTTCACGGCTTCGTGCGCCGTGTTGACGCCCAACTTGCGGAAGATATTCTTCCGGTGCGTATTGATCGTATGGATACTCGAACAGCGCTCGGCAGCAATCTCCTTTGTCGTACGGCCCTGGGCAATAGCTTTCAGAATAGCTAGTTCCGTGGCCGTAAGATCTGCCGCCGGCGCCTTCTCTTCCTCCTGGATATTCGCCAGAAGCGTCTCCGTAGCATGCTGACAGATATATCGGCTGCCTGTCTGTGCCACTTTGATGGCCTCCCTTAATATATAAAGAGGTGTATCCTTGAAAACAATACTGATGCGCTTCGACTCATAGATGAACTTCTTAATCGTGGCATGATTAAGATCATCACTGATCAACAGCCAGATGGCATCGGGGAAACGCTCGCTGACAATGAGCAGACTGTCCTCATCGGCGAAGTCGAAGAGGGTAAAGTCAAGGATAACAACAACATGACTGTCAGCCTTGAGCTTCTCCAGTAATGCCGACTTATCTTCCACAATGGTCACGCTGCTGCCTTTCTCTTCCGACAACAAGCTCTTCAGACCGAGCCGCGTGAGTTCCTGATTATCTGCCAAAATGAAATCTCTCATACGCTATTCCTTTGCTATCTTACTAATTTGTTTGCAAAGGTAAAGAGAAAAACAACATAGGATTATCAGAAAAGATTGGTATTTCGTATACCATCATTGTGGTAATTATAATTTCATTTTTGCCGAATATACCTAACTTATGGTATAAGATTACTGCTTTTATGGTATTTCCCATAACGAAATATTGCCTTACCTTTGCAACCGTAAAACAGAAAGGAATTATGATGAGTATAGCAGCAACGATATCACAGAGCATCAGCAATCACTTCCATACAGCGATCGCACACGAGTGGAGCCACAGCACAACCTTCCGCGCTGACCGTAAGTTCAAGTCCCTCAACAACGCGCAGCTGGAGGTGAAAGACCTGAAGATCTCCATCCAGGGCAATCCCATCCTGAAAGGTGTGGATATCCGGATCCCGCGCAACAAAGTGACGTGCATCATCGGCCCTTCAGGCTGTGGCAAGTCAACGCTGCTGCGTACGTTCAACCGCTTCATCGACGGGACGGAAGGCGTGGAGATCAACGGCAGCGTGACGCTCGGCGACATCAATGTCACGGGAGCCCGCGGCAAGGAGATCACGGAACTGCGCCGCAACATCGGTCTCGTGCCTCAGCGCCCCTGCCCGCTGCCGATGAGCATCTATGATAACGTTGCCTATGGCTGCCGCATCCATGGCATCCGTAACCGTCATCAGCTCAACGCCGTCGTACGTCATTACCTTCAGGCCGTAGGACTCTGGGATGAGGTGAAAGACCGTCTCCATGACTCTCCCGCCGCGCTCAGCGGTGGTCAGCAGCAACGCCTCTGCCTCGCCCGCAGCCTCGCCGTAGAACCGAGCGTGATCCTTGCCGATGAGGCTACGAGCGCCCTTGATCCCATCAGCAGCAAGAAGGTGGAAGGACTCTTCACCGAACTGAAAGACCGCTATACCATCGTGATGGTCACGCATACCCTTCGTCAAGCCCTTCGCATCGCCGATTACGTCGTCTTCATGTACGAGGGTAAAGTCATTGAGGCCGGTTCCGCACAGCAGGTGTTCCATAACCCGCAACACCAACTCACACGCGATTATCTCAACGGTGCTTTCAGCTAAACTGCCACCGTAGGGGCACCCCTTATGGGCGCCCTAACACCCCTTGTGGGCGCCCTAACAGCAGAAAACAATAATCAGAGAGAAATAGATGAGAAATTTTACCCTTACAGCCCTCCTCCTCAGCGTGTCCCTTCACACGCTCGCGGGTAACAACAGCACAACCACAAAAGAGAACACACCCGATCTTTCCGACCCGAAGGACACGACGATCCGCCATTCCTATGACCTCAGTGAAGTCGTCGTCAAGGACTTCCGCGTCAACCGCCACGACCTCGTGCCCGTCGCTTCCACACAGCTTACGGCACGAGACCTTGACAATGGTGAAGTGACGAGCCTCAAAGAGCTAAGCGCCGTCATACCGAACTTCTTCATGCCCGACTTCGGTCCCCGTACGACAGCCCCGATCTATATCCGTGGCGTCGGCATGAAGTCTGACGGTACATCGGCAGCATTCTATGTCGACGGCATCCCCTATTACGAGCCGCTGACATTCGATATCGATATGGGCGACATCGCTTCCGTGGAGATGCTGCGCGGTCCTCAGGGCACGCTCTTCGGACGTAACGCCATCGGTGGTATCATCAACATCCATACGCAGAACCCGTTCGACTACCAGGGCACACGCTTCAGCGTCGGCTACGGGAACTACAATGATTTCCGCGTCCGTGGATCCAACTACAGCCGCCTCTCCGACCGCTGGGCCCTCAACGTCGGTGCCGTCTATCATCACAACGACGGCTTCTTCCGTAATGCCTACGACGGGAAGAAGACAGACCAGATGGATGAGACGGAGGAACATTTCGGTCTCTACTGGAAGCCTGCCGAACGCTGGCTGCTGCGTCTGACGAGTTCCTTCGTTTACAGTGATCAGGGTGGTTATTCCTATTCTCCGCTCGACAAAGAGACGGGTGAGCTCACGGCCATCGACTATAACCGTCCGAGTGGTTTCCGTCGCCTCGTCTCTACCAACGGATTAATGGCACGCTATGACGGCGCGCACGTGAGCTTCAACAGTCAGACCGCTTTTCAGTTTCTGAAAACCCATCAGTTCGTTGACCAGGATTATACGAGTGCGGATAAGACATATCTCACAAGTGACCGTCATCAGAACATGCTCACGGAGGAACTGACGCTGAAGTCGAATGACAACCGCCGCTACCAGTGGATCATCGGTGCCTTTGGCATGTATCAGCATACGAATCGCGCCATCACGAATGATCATCCTTCCACGCTGTCCACGAGTTTCTCCAACTATCATGAACCGACAAGCTCCATAGCCCTCTATCATCAGAGCAGCTATAACATCTGGCGAGGCCTGTCGCTCTCTGCCGGTATCCGTTTCGACTACGAGCATACCCACAGCCGCTATACCCGTGAGACAGTCAGCGGAAAGACGGGAAAGACAACACAGAACAACGACTTCGACAAAGGCCTCGACTTCACACAGGTTACGCCGAAGTTCGCCATCCAATATCTTACGACAAAGGGTAACCGCTATTATGCCACCATCACACGTGGCTATAAGGCCGGCGGCTTCAACCGCAGCATCGCCGACGAGGATAACCAGCGCTACGATCCGGAATACAGTTGGAACTACGAGATCGGTACACAACTGAACTTCTTCGACAACAAGGTATCTCTGAATGCCGACCTCTTCTATATCGACTGGCGGCACATGCAGCTTACCTATACCATCGTAGGACTGGGAACGCTGACAACGAACGCCGGTCATACCGACAGTAAAGGTGCAGAGGTGTCCCTCTCCGTTCGTCCCATCGATGGTCTGCGCTTCGACGTCAGCTACGGCTATACCTACGCCCGCTTCCTCTCCTATCATAAGAGTGAGAAACTGGATTATACGGGCAACCGACTACCTATGGTGCCTACAAACACGCTCGGCATCAATGCCAACTACACACGCTATCATCTCGGATGGCTCGACCGACTGATGATCAATGTCGGCGTCAACGGCCTCGGCAAGATCTACTGGGCTGAAGACAACAAGGTGACGCAGAACTTCTACGCCGTGGCTAACGCAAAGGTCGCCTTCTCCAAGGGAATATTCACGTGGGAACTGTGGACGAAGAACTTCACCAACACGCATTATCTGGCTAACGTGATGACGGTATCCACCGGCTCCTACGCGCAGAAAGGCAAGCCCGTCACCGTCGGCACCACGCTCTCCATCACGCTGTAGAAAGCCGCTCCCACTCCTTCCCCGAAGGGAGAGCTTTTGTAGGGACATAAATTATTGTGTTCCGCTTTTCTTATAAAACCATTCTGATATGTCAAATAAAATCTGGGATAATGACAGGGCGCTGAACCTCACAACGTTCTTCACCCTCTATCTCGCCCGTGCGATACCAGCAACGTTCATTATGACGGCGCTGCAGGTATCCATGCGTGAGGCACGCTTCGGGCTCGCCACGATAGGCCTGCTCAGTCTCGTCCGTCTGCCGTGGTCGTTTAAGTTTCTGTGGGCACCGCTCATCGACCGCCACTGCGTCACCGTCGGCGATTACAAGAAAGTAATCATCGCCACAGAGACCGTCTTCGCTCTGGCAATCCTCCTTACAGGCTTCTTCAACGTAAAGACAGACCTGAACCTCATCATTGCCCTCGTGCTTCTCTCCACCTTCGCCGCCTCCGTGCAGAATGTCACCAACGACGCTATGGCCGTGAAAGCATTTGGCAAAGGCGACCACAGCGCCGTCAATGCCGTGAAGTCCATGGGCCGCTATGCCGGCACGATCCTCGGCAGCGGCATCCTCATCATGATTCTCCACCAGTACGGCTGGCATACCGTCGTGCCCTTCCTCGGCTTCTTCGCGATCCTGCTGATGATTCCGCTGATTCTCAACAAGAGTATCAAGATTACGCCACGGGAACCGAAACAAAGGGCGAAGGTGACCGACTTCATCTGGTTCTTCAGCCAGAGGAAGATCTATCCGCAGATAGGTTTCCTCTTTCTCTTCTTCGCCGGCTTCGTCGGCGTGATGTCCATGCTGAAACCGTGGCTCGTAGACCAGGGATACAACATGAAACAGATTGGTCTGCTCTCCGGTATCATCGGTACTTCCTGCTCTTTCGTCATGGCGGCCTTCGCCGGTTGGTGGGTCAAAAAACTCGGACTCTTCAACGCCCGTCGCCTTGTGGCTATACTGATCATCGGCGTACCCGCCTACTTCTATGCCCTGACATTCATAAAGCTCTCCCTGGCTTTGATCATCGCCGGTATCCTCTATATCAAAACCTGTGAGGCTTCCGCCGCAACCGTACTTTATACGACAGCCATGGAGCGCGTCCGCCCGGGAAGGGAAGGCACGGACTTCACCGTACAGATCGTCATCACTCATTTCAGCGGCGCCATCATCGGTGTCCTCTCCGGTGGCGTAGGACAATGGCTCGACTATCGCGGCCTCTTCCTCATCGAGACCGTCATCGCCGTCATCAGCCTCGTCTATATCCTCCTCGTCTTCCGCCACCGCTGATCCTCCGTAGGGGCGGCCCTTGTGGCCGTCCTAACTCCGTAGGTGCGCCCCTTGTGGCCGTCCTAACCGCAAAACGTCCCTCCGTAGGGGCGGCCCTTGTGGCCGTCCTAACCGCAAAACACCCCTCCGTAGGGGCGGCCCTTGTGGCCGTCCTAACCGCGAAACGTCCCTCCGTAGGGGCGGCCCTTGTGGCCGTCCTAACCGCGAAACGTCCCTCCGTAGGGGCGGCCCTTGTGGCCGTCCTAACCGCGAATCTCGTCGCCATCAGGACGGCCACAAGGGCCGCACCCTACGGAGGCAGAGAATGGCCTGCCGTCGTGTGCTTGCGCTTTGCAAGCGCAAGGAAGGGCTTTTCCTAAACCTCCATCAACACGAGAAAAGGGACTTCTCACGAAGTCCCTTTCCTTAGTGGTATCAACAAAAATTTAATTTATAAGAGAGATTTTATTTTACTTATGAGATGAGAAATTTTTCTTATTACATCAAAGCGCGGATCTCAGAGAGATGATGCTTCTCTACCGTGCCGTCCTTCTTCGTCACCGTGAAGTAGTCGTGGGTGGACTTGCCATCCTTGAACTGTACGACAGCGACGCCGCCGTCACGGAGCTGAAGGGTGAAATAGCCTTGGCGCTTGCCATTGACATAGGTGCCGTGCCATTTCTCTTTGCCATTAGGATAATAGGTAGTGACCTCACCGTTGAACACAGTGTTCTTGTCATTGCCCAGGTCGATGAAACTGTAACCGCCTTCAGCCTTTAAGTTGCCATTCATATAGAAGTCCTGGAAGACATCTTCCTTCGCCAGTCCCTGACCCGTAGTCATCAACAAGCGATAGTAACTTGCCTGATCAGCACTCTTCACATTCATCATGTTTTCTGCATAATAAATGGTGTCGGCTACTACAGTAGCATTCTCAACATGCTTGCGGCCAAAACTTGCGATGGCCAACATGCACATAACGGATAACAGAATGATACGTTTCATATCTTTAGGTCTTTTAATTGTTATACTTATAGTTCATTTCTTGAACTCAGAACTTTGTGTTCCTCGTTCTTTTCACTTGCAAATTTAGTGCATAAAATTGTAACTTCCAAATCCTTTAACATTATTTTTCACATAATTTTTAGCCCGAAAAAAGCTGAAATTCTGTGTGCGGCTTTCAATTTAAAACTTAACAGATCTCTGCATAAAACTTACAAATTGATACAGCCACTTTTTCACCATCCGCATTTACATCCCGTTTACCTTGTCTTTTTGCGCTCTGTCAGCCTGTCGTTGTCGTTTCGAAAGTCCCCAAATGGTAACGTCTTTGTAATAATGTTTCAATCTGTAAGCATTTTTACAACATTAGGGTTACCTGAAAACGGATAAAACGGGCCCTTTCCCTAAAAATTCTTAGCAAGGGAAGGGAATGTCAGGAATATTTTGTATTTTTGCACCATATATAATATGAAGGAAAAGAAACATACGATACGCCTCGCTGCACTGCTCGGCAGTATTGCCTTTCTGTGCGGCGCTTGTCAGCATGCCGTCGCTGACTACATCCCCGTCGACAACGACCAGGACGAGGACAGCGTGACGACGATCAACGACAGCTACCGTTATAAGATTCCCGTTGTCTTCCATGTGCTCTATCAGCAAGGAGACGACATCAGCACGATTACGGAAGCGAGAATCAAGACGATCCTCGCACAGGTCAACGAGCTGTGGAAAGGAAATGTCTACTATCAGAGCGGGCGCTATACCGGCGCCGACGGACAGACGGCGAGCGAGGATATGGGCGTTGACTTCGTCCTCGCCTCCAGAGACGAGAACGGCAACGCCACTTCGGGGATCGACTACGAGATATATAAAGGATCGTGGCCTATCTCTCCTTCCGACTTCCTGACGTCGAAGAGTAACATCCAGTATATCTGGGACCCGAACGAATATGTCAACATCATGCTCTTTGATTTCAAGAGCTCCGGCATTGACGGCAGTCTCACGCTCGGACAGACGAGCATGCCACTGACAACAAACGACAATCCGCTCGACGGCCTCAACAAGACGACGACACGCTATATCGCCAAGAACAAGATTTCCTATACCCCCGCCGTTTGCATCAACAGCGCCTATAACACAACGGCCGGAAAGAGAATCCTCTACTGCGAATGGCCGCGTTACACGACGACAGAGACTTCGGGATACCTCAGCAGTACGGATATCTCTCTCGATATCAATGTCACGCTCGCTCATGAACTTGGGCATTACTTCGGACTGCACCATACATTCACAGAGAAAGTCAACGGCTCCGACATGGAAACGCTCGACAGTTGTGCGGATACCGACTACTGTGACGACACGCCGTCGTACAACCGGAAGGAATACCAGCAAGAGCTCAGGGATCTCATCTCCAATGCCGAGTCTACGGGAAAGATCCTTAGTGTAGCCGATATCGTGAAACGGACGAACTGTGACAACCTCACTTTCACGTCGGAGAACTTCATGGATTACAACTACACTTATGGCTTCCGCTTCACTCCCGAACAGCTGCAGCGTGTACGCCATGTGCTCTATTATAGTCCGATGATTCCGGGACCGAAGAAGAACGGTGTCAACCGCAGTTCCGCCTCCCGGGCCGAAGAAGAGATGGTGGAAACACCTCTCCTGATGTCGAAATAAAAATATTAATATGTACTATACACTCACTGCACCCCAGCATCTTCAGGCAGACATTGATCTGCCGGCATCGAAAAGCATCAGCAACCGCGCGCTCATCATCCACGCCCTTGCTCATGGCTCCTGTCTTCCGAAGAACCTCAGCGACTGTGACGACACGGAAGTCATGATCAACGCGTTGAAGGACATGCCGGAGGTCATCAACATCAAGGCCGCCGGAACGGCCATGCGCTTCCTCACAGCTTACCTCGCCGTCAATGAGGGCGAGCATGTCATCACGGGAACAGAGCGCATGAAGCACCGGCCGATATCTATCCTCGTCGACGCCTTGCGATATCTCGGCGCAGACATCTCCTACGAGGGCGAGGAAGGCTTTCCTCCTCTGCGTATTCGTGGGCATCAGCTCGACGGCGGTTCTATAGAAGTGGATGGCAATATAAGCTCACAGTTTATCTCCGCTCTTCTGATGATTGGCCCCGTCATGAAGAACGGCCTTGAACTGAAACTGAAGAGCGAGGTTATCTCGCGCCCTTACATCGATCTCACGCTGTGGACGATGCACGAGTTTGGCGCTGACGCTGAATGGAGTGATGTCGATACGATCACCGTCAAGCCAAAGCCCTACGAGGATCATCCTTACCTCATCGAGAACGACTGGAGCGCCGCTTCCTATTGGTATGAGATGGCTGCGCTGTGTCCCGAAGAGGAACCGAAGATTCAATTGGAAGGACTGATGGATGCATCGAAACAAGGGGACTCCGTCGTGAAATACCTCTTCTCCCTCCTTGGCGTGAAGACTACCTTCACGACAAGCGACGGCAAGCCGACAGCCGTAAAGCTCCTGAAACACCGCTGTCTCCTTCCGCGCCTCGATTACGACTTCAGTGGCTCGCCCGATCTGGCACAGACATTCGTCGTCTGCTGCTGTGAGATGGGACTGCCGTTCCGCTTCACGGGACTACAGACGCTGAAGATCAAAGAGACGGACCGTATTGAGGCACTGAAAGCCGAACTGCGGAAAATGGGCTTCGTGATCTACGACGAGAACGGAGAGACGCTATTCTGGACCGGCGAGCGCTGCCAGACTTCCGACGCGCCGATAGATACCTACGAGGACCATCGTATGGCGCTGGCCTTCGCTCCCGCCGCTTTCCGCCATCCCGGCCTGAAGATCAACAATCCGCACGTCGTCACGAAGTCTTATCCTCATTACTGGGAAGATCTCAAGAATGTCGGCTTCCAAATTACCGAACAAAAATAAAACAACATGTATATTCTCATTCTGGCGCTCGTCGCCCTCGGACTCTTTGCGGCCATCCTCGCCCTTGTCTCCCACCACCGCGGAGAAAAGGATGAGGTCGTTATCCCGCCTCCTTCCTCCTGCGCCACCTGTGACGGCGTCAACGCGAAATGCGAACAAGAATGCGTCATGGAGGCGGCCACACAACCGATAGAATATTTCGACGACGAGGAACTCGATGCTTTCAAAGGCAGACCCTCCGACCAATATACGGACGAAGAAGCCGACCAGTTTGCGGAAGTGATGTACACCATGAAACCTGAAGAGGTGAAAGACTGGAACAGAAGTCTGATCCTGCGTGGTGTCAACGTGCCCGACCAAATCAAGGACGAGCTCATCGCATTGATCAATGGCTGACGGAAACTTCGGGGTAACAAATAGATAATAGTATAACAATAATAATGGAACTGCTGCATTATACGTTCTTTCAGAATGCCCTCTGGGGCGCCCTTCTGGCGAGTATCCTCTGCGGATGTATCGGTACGTATATCGTCACGCGACGACTCGTACTCATCAGCGGCGGTATCACTCACGCCTCCTTCGGCGGCATCGGCATCGGCGTGCTCTGCGGATGGAACCCGATCCTCTCGGCAATGGTCTATGCCGTGCTGAGTGCCTTCGGCGTGCAGTGGCTCTCCCATCGCGCCGATGTCCGGGAAGACTCTGCCATCGCACTCTTCTGGACCTTTGGCATGAGCGTGGGCATCATCTGCTGCTTCCTCACGCCGGGATTCATGCCCGACATGCCGTCATTCCTCTTCGGCAGCATCCTCACCATCGGCTCTGCAGACCTCTGCCTGTTGGCCGTGCTCACCGTCATCGTCACCGTAATCTTTGCACTCTTCCTGCAGCCGATCGTCTGCGTAGCCTTTGACAACACGTTCGCACGGTCACAACATCTGCCCGTGGACTTCATCGAATATGGTATGATGGCCCTCATCGCCATGACAATCGTGGCGACACTCCGCCTCGTTGGTATCGTCCTCGCCATCAGTCTGCTGACCATTCCGCAGATCACGGCCAACCTCTTCACCTATTCTTATAAGAAGATGATCATCGGCAGTATCGCCATCGGCTTCGCCGACTGTCTCCTCGGACTCCTCGTGAGCTACGAGCTTAATGTCCCCTCCGGCGCCGCCATCATCTTCATGGGCATCCTCGTGTATCTCCTGGCCAGAGGCATTAAAATTATGATTATCCGTTCTCACCGTGAATAAGTTTAAATATTTCCTGACCATTCTCTTCGTCCTCTGCCTCGCCGCCTGCGGCACGCACAAGACAAATACCGCCACCTCACGATGGTGGCAGGCCTTCAATACGCGTTATAATGTCTACTATAACGGCGCACAGGCGTATATTGACGGTTCTCTGGAAAAGGAACAAGGCAACAAGGACAACTATACAGAGATGTTGCCTCTCTATACCGTCGGGAATAAGAACAGCCGGGAACTGGGTAAAGGAAATTTCGACAAAGCTATCGAGAAAGCCAAGAAAGCCATACAACTTCACTCCATCAAGAAACGGCCCGTTTGGGACAAGAGTCGAAGAAAGACGGAGAAAGATATTGAATGGCTCAGCCGACGGGAATACAACCCGTTTATGTGGAAGGTATGGATGCTCATGGGACGGTCACAGTTCCACGAAGGCGCGTTCGAGGACGCTGCCTCCACCTTTGCGTATATGAGTCGCCTTTACGCCACGCAACCGGCTATCTACGGGCGCGCGCGTGCATGGTTGGCTAAATGCTATATCGAACAAGACTGGCTCTACGATGCGGAGGATGTCATCCGTAATATGCAGCGTGACTCCATCGACTGGCGCGCCCGTAAGGAATGGGACTATACGCTCGCTGACTATTATGTGCATACCGGCGATTACGCGAAAGCCGTACCCTATCTGCAGAAAGTAATCCGTCACGAGATGCGCCACCGGCAGAAAGCCCGTGAATATTATCTCCTTGGACAGGTATACGCCGCATTGAACCGCCGACAGGAGGCCTATCAGGCTTTCCGTCATGTCATTCGCATGAATCCGCCTTATGAGCTGGAGTTCAACGCACGTATCTCCATGACGGAGGTATTGGCAAAAGGACAGTCAAAGAAAATGATCGGGAAACTGAAACGGATGGCCCGGTCTGATAAGAACAAGGACTATCTCGACCAAGTGTATTACGCCATCGGTAATATCTATCTCGCCGACAAAGATACGCTGCAGGCCATAAACGCCTACGAACAAGGTAACAAGAAAGCCACGCAGAGTGGTATTGAGAAAGGCGTGCTTCTCCTTCATCTCGGTGATCTCTACTGGGCGAAAGAGAAATACGGCGATGCCCGCAGATGTTATGACGAGGCCATCGGACTCCTCGATAAGGACCGCAAAGATTATGAACAGCTCTCCCGGCGCTCGAAAGTCCTGGATAAGTTAGCGCCCTATACGGATGCCGTTGAGCTGCAGGACTCTCTCCAGGCTCTTGCCAAGATGGACGAGAAAGACCGTAATGCCGCCATCGACCGTGTCATCGAAGCGCTGAAGAAAAAGGAGAAAGAAGAGAAACGTAACCAAGCTCAGAGCGAGGTGGCTCAACGTGAGGCTCAGTATGGTGGTAACAGTATGAACCAGCCTAACTCCTCCAGTTCTTCTTCGTCCACTTCATCATCCTCTTCCGGTTCTTCACAGACTTGGTATTTCTACAATCCGATGACCGTTCAGCAAGGTAAGCAATCCTTCCAGCGGCAATGGGGTAAGCGCGAGAATGTCGATAACTGGCAACGCGTAAACACTACTGTCGTCGCCGGTCTGCAGAATGGTGAGATGACGGATGAGATGCGTGACTCTCTCGCACAAGTTGCCGCACATGAGGACTCGCTCCAGCAAGTCAACGACTCCGCACAGAATGATCCACATAAACGGGAATATTATCTGAAACAGATCCCGATGACGACAGACCAGCTGGCAGAGAGCAACAAGCTCCTTGAAGACGGACTCTATCATGCCGGTGTCATCTTCAAGGATGATCTCGACAATCTGCCATTAAGTGAGAAGTTTCTCCGCAGACTCTCCGATGATCATCCTGATTACGAACACATGGATGACGCGTACTATCACCTATACCTATTATATATGCGTAAGGGTGATGAGAATACGGCGAATGTCTATCTCAACAAGTTGAAGAACGACTATCCGAAGAGTACCTGGACCGTTATGCTCTCCGATCCTTACTATTTCGCTAACGCCCGCAACGGTGTTCATCTCGAAGACTCCCTCTATGCAGCCACCTACGACGCTTTCAAGGCTGACCGTTACACGGAAGTAGCCCAGAATGAGGCACTGTCAAAGAGCCGGTTCCCTCTTGGGGCTAACCGTGACAAGTTTCTGTTTATCGGCGGACTGAGCAAGCTCAATGCCGGAGATGCCAACGGATGTGTTGCCGATATGAAAGAAGTCGTGGAGAAATACCCGAACAGTCGTATCAGTGAACTCGCCGGTATGATCGTCAATGGCGTGAAAGCCGGAAGGAAACTCCATGGCGGAAAGTTCAATCTTGAGGATGTATGGACGCGGCGCTCGGAAGTACTCAATGACAGTGATAAGCTCAAGAAAGCACAGTTCTCCGTTGACCGCAACGCCAACTTCCTCTTTATGGCCGTGTACAATCCCGACAGTATCAACGAGAATCAACTGCTCTTCCAACTGGCGAAATACAACTTCACGACGTATCTCGTGCGTAACTTCGACATTGCCATTGAAGAGGACGGCGACCTGCATCGTATGGTCATCCGTGGCTTCCGTTCCTACGACGAAGCCTGGCAGTATGCCCACAGCCTCTATCAGCAGCGGCCTTTACTGCCGTTGCTCCGGCGTACGCGGGCGCTGATCATCAGTGAACAGAACCTCAGCCTCATCGGTTCCCGCTTCAGCTATGCCGACTACGATAAGTTCTATTCCCGCCATTTCGCCCCCATCAAGGTTCGCGACGTCGATCTCTTCGATGAGCCGATAGAGCCTGCGGAAAGCCCGGAGCCGGAAAGCAAATCTTCCTCCGAGAATGAGCAGCCCGCAGAAGAGGAAAATCAGCAGCCTACGACGCCTACCTCTGACGACGGCTTCTTTATCGAGCCCGAGCAGCCTCAGAAGCCCGCCGCCAAGCCGACGACGCCCGCCACAAACGACACTTTCACGGTAGAGCCCGAGCAGCCTACAAAGCCCGCTGCGCCCACAAAGCCTACAGCACCCACAAAGCCCGCTGCGCCCACAAAGCCTACAGTGCCTACGAAGCCCACAGCGCCTACGAAGCCTACGGTGCCCACAAAGCCTAATCCCGACGACACCGGCATCTATTTCGATGACGGTTTCGGCAGTGAGCCCACGGGCACCCAGCAGCAGGACACGCAAAAGAAGAATCAGAACAACAATAATAATAGTAACGACTATGACCTCGAGGACGAATATTACGACCTCGACGGCTTCTAAAGGATATAAGCTATGAGCAACGGATTATTACTTTGGGTCGATGACGAGATAGAACTCCTCAAGGCCCATATTCTCTTTCTCCAAAAGAAAGGGTATGAAGTGGTCACGGCATCCAATGGTCCCGATGCCATCGACCTCTGTCGCCAACAGACATTCGACCTCATTCTCCTCGATGAGATGATGCCCGGTCTCAGTGGCCTCGAGACGCTACAGCAGATCAAAGAGATACAGCCGGCCACGCCCGTCGTCATGTGTACGAAGAGCGAGGAGGAACATATCATGGATCAGGCTATCGGCAGCAAGATTGCCGACTATCTCATCAAACCTGTCAACCCAATGCAGATTCTTCTGTCGCTGAAGAAGAACATCCATCGCAAGGAGATTATCTCTGAAGTCACGCAGAGCGGCTATCAGCAGAGCTATATGGATATCGCCACACAGATTGCCGACTGCCGCGATTATCACGACTGGATGGAGGTATACAAACGCCTCGTCCACTGGGAGCTCGAACTCTCCAGTGCTGACAGTCAGATGACCGACATGCTTGCCATGCAGAAAGAAGAAGCCAACAACGGATTCGCGAAATATATCAGCAAGAACTATCTCCGTTGGGTGGAGCCACAGCGTGTGCCCCACGAGATAGAAGGCCGTCCACTGATGAGTCCGGATATCTTCAAGAAGAAAATCTTCCCTGCCCTTGACAATGGTGATAAAATCTATCTTCTTGTCATCGACAACTTCCGCTATGACCAGTGGCGCGTGCTGTCGCAAGAGATCAGCAGTCTCTTCGACATCCACGAAGATATGTATATGAGTATCCTCCCTACTGCGACGCAGTACGCCCGCAATGCCATCTTCAGCGGACTGATGCCCGATAAGATCGCCAAGATGTTCCCCGATCTGTGGGTTGACGAGGATGAGGAGGAAGGAAAGAATCTCAATGAGGAACCTCTCATTCAGACGCAGCTCGACCGTTACCGTCGTCATAACACTTTCAGCTATCATAAGATCAATGACAGCACAGGTGCCGAACGCTTTCTGGAACATTTCAACGAACTAAAGAAGAATGACTTCAATGTCCTCGTCATCAACTTCATTGACATGCTCTCCCACGCCCGTACAGAGTCGAAGATGGTACGTGAACTCGCCAACAACGAGAGTGCCTACCGCTCCATCACCCTCAGTTGGCTGCGTCATTCCGGCATGAGCGATATCTTCCGTATGCTGGCCCAACAAGACTGTAAGGTGATTATCACGACGGACCACGGCAGTATCCGCGCCTCAAAGCCCGTGAAGATCATCGGAGACCGCAACACGAACACAAACCTGCGCTATAAGCTCGGTAAGAACCTCGCCTATAATGCCAAGGAGGTCTTTACGATCAAGAACCCCGCAGAGGCACAGCTTCCCGCGCCGAATCTCAGCACAAGCTATGTATTCGCCACCGGCAACTCCTTCTTCGCCTATCCGAACAACTACAACTATTATGTATCCTATTATAAGGACACGTTCCAGCATGGCGGCATCAGTATGGAAGAGATGCTGATTCCTCTCATCACAATGACGCCGAGGAAGAAATAAACGATTTTGGGAAGTTAGAAAATTAAGACCAATAAAAATATGAAGATTACAATTGACAGTCTGGATCATATCCAGCAGGCAGCCCAGGAGTTCATCAAGAACATGGGCAAAGGTAAAGTATTTGCATTCTATGGTAAGATGGGTGCCGGCAAGACGACATTCATCAAAGCCATCTGCGAGGTCCTTGGCGTGGAGGATGTCATCACCTCCCCGACGTTCTCCCTCGTCAACGAATATACCGCCGGCGACGGCAGCAGCATCTATCATTTCGACTTCTATCGTATCAAGAAGATCGAGGAAGTCTACGACATGGGCTATGAGGATTATTTCGACAGTGGCAATCTCTGTTTCCTCGAGTGGCCTGAGCTCATTGAGGACCTTCTCCCCGAAGATGCTACGAAAGTCACTATCACCGTCCAGGATGATGGTAGCCGCGTTGTAGAATTCTGAGAAAAGTAGAGAAGTAAAAAGGTAAAAAAGTAAACGTAGGCAGTTTGATCCGCCTTCGTTTACTTTTTTACCTTTTTACTTCTCTACTTTTTAATTTTTTACTTCTTTACTTTTTTACTTTTCTTACAGCAGTGCCTTGAACTTCTCCTCAAGTGTTGTCTTGTTGGCAGCGCCGACGAACTTGTCAACGAGTTTGCCGCCCTTGAAGAAGAGGATCGTAGGGATGTTACGGACGCCGAACTCAGCGACGATGTCATCATTCTCCTCGACATCGCACTTACCTACGGTAATCTTACCGTCATACTCCTTGGCAAGGTCGGAGATGATCGGAGCGATGGAACGGCACGGGCCGCACCATGTTGCCCACAAGTCTACTACCAACGGCAGTTCACCATTCTTGTACTGCTCGAAATTGTCTGTTGTGATTGTTACTTCCATTGTTGTATATAATTTGATTGATAATATTCGTTGTTACGGAACATGATAAATCAAGTCCCTACGCCTAATTGATCTTGAACTTCATTGTGCCAGTACCTTCCAAATACTGTACCAAACTCTTGTTCACCGTAACCTGACGGCCACGGGAGCGGAGCGTGAGCGTAGTCTGATGCTCCGTATCCTTGATCTGCAGGAACACCTGCGTATGACCGGGATTATCGTTCATCACCGTTGTGAGGTCGTTGACAATAGTGTCATCGATATCCTTACTATCCACGGCAATCGTCAACTTCTCGATGCGGTTGTCTTTCACATCACTCAGATACTCAATGTTCTGAACCTTCAGCTCATAGCTGTTGCTGTTGCGGAAGCGCTGTACGCTCTTCGCCGTGACATACACCGTACAACCCTGCGTCAGCTTTCCCTGCCACATGGCCCAGTCATCACCGAAGAGAGCGAGCTCGCCACTGCCTTCGAAGTCCTCTATCGTCACGAAGCCGAACGGCTTGCCCGTCTTTGACGAGAAGCGCGACTGAACGGCAGTGACGATGCCGCCGAATGTCAGTTCGTCACGTTCCGACAATGCCTTTTTGTCAGCATCACGACCGATCTCCGAACAGTGGGTGTTACACATATTCTTCAGCACCACGCTATAGTCGTCGAGGGGATGCGCCGAGAGATAGATACCCACGAGGTCACGCTCCTTATTGAGTTTCTCAATCGTGCTCCAGCTCTCTGTTTTCGGAATCGGCGGTGTAGCGATAGCCACATCGCCCATCATATCACCGAAGAGGGAGTTGCTCTGTTCCCGCTTGTCCTGCTGATAGCGCTGACCATATCTGACGAGGAGGTCAAGGAACATCTCTTTCTTCGAGTTGACGCCGAAGTAGCTCTCTCGCGGTATGCCGAAGCCATCAAAGCCGCCGCTGAGGGCGAGACTCTCGAACGCCTTTCGGTTGACGGAGCTGAAGTCGACACGCTCGGCAAAGTCAAAGATACTCTTATACGGTCCGTTCTTCTGACGCTCACTGACGATTGCCTCAGCGGCGGCAGCGCCCATACCTTTGATAGCAGAGAGGCCGAAACGGATCTCACCGGCTTTGTTGACACCGAACTGCGCGTAGCTCTCGTTGACATCAGGGCCGAGGGTTTTGATGCCCATCGACTTGCACTCCTCCATGAGTTTCGTGATCTCCGTGATCTGCGAGAAGCGGCGCGTCATCAGTGCAGCCATATACTCTGCCGGATAATGTGCTTTCAGATAGGCTGTCTGATAAGCGACCCACGAATAACACGTAGCATGAGATTTATTGAACGCATAAGAAGCAAACTTCTCCCAGTCACTCCAAATCTTCTCAAGAATCTTCGGGTCGTGTCCGTTTTTCTTACCGCCCTCAAGGAACAGCGGTTTCATCTTGTCGACGATCGCCTTTTTCTTCTTACCCATGGCCTTACGGAGCGCATCACTCTGGCCGCGCGTGAAGTTCGCCAACTGACGGCTCAAGAGCATCACCTGCTCCTGATAGACAGTAATGCCATAGGTATCCTTAAGGTATTTCTCCATACAAGGGATCGGATAGGTAATCTCCTGCTTACCGTTCTTTCGGGCGATGAAGTCAGGGATATAATCCATAGGTCCCGGACGGTAGAGGGCGTTCATAGCGATAAGATCCTCGAAGACCGTCGGCTTAAGTTCACGGAGATATTTCTGCATACCGGCAGACTCAAACTGGAACGTACCGATCGTGCGGCCCTCTTGATAGAGCTTATAAGTAAGGTCATCATCGATAGGAATATGGTCAAGATCAATCTCGTCGCCCGTTGTCTGTTTGATAACCTTACAAGCCTCTTTCAACTCCGATAGTGTCTTCAAACCGAGGAAGTCCATCTTGATCAGTCCCGTCGACTCAATGACATGGCCGTCATACTGCGTCACCTGACATTTCAGTTCGGGGAAATCGGGGTCATCGGCCGTACATACCGGTACCCAGTCGCTGATCTTATCACGACAGATGATAAAGCCGCAGGCATGGAGGCCGATACCACGGATCGTTCCCTCCAGCATGCGCGCATACTTAATGGTATTACGCTCACGGGGATCAGAGCTGACCTCCGCCTCCTGGAGTTCCGGTGTACATTTGATGGCATTGGGAAGATTCATCTTCATACCGTCGGGCAGTCGGTCGGGAATAGCCTTACAGAGCGCATTACTACGATCCAACGGCAGTTTCTCCACGCGCGCAACATCCTTGATGGAGTTCTTCGTCGCCATGGATCCGTACGTAATGATATGGGCACAGTTCTCGTGACCATACTTATCCATCACCCATCTGAGCACCTTGCCACGGCCGTCATCATCGAAGTCGGTATCGATATCCGGGAGGTTCACACGGTCAGGATTCAAGAAACGCTCAAACAGCAAGTCGTATGTCAGCGGGTCAATCTTCGTGATACCCAAGCAATAGGCTACAACACTACCGGCGGCGGAGCCACGCCCCGGGCCTACCCATACGCCGAGTTCGTTACGCGCGGCATTGATGAAGTCCTGCACGATAAGGAAGTAACCGGGGAAACCCATCGTCTTCATGACATGAAGCTCGAAGTTGATATGCTCATGCACGTTCTCCGGCAGCGGATCGCCGTAACGCTCCTTGGCGCCGGCATAGGCGAGATGGGCGAGATAGTCGGCCTCGAACTTGATACGGTAGATCTTCTCATAGCCACCGAGACGGTCGATGACTTTCTGTCCCTCTTCCGGCGGCAGCGGGTTCTGCCCGTTCTCGTCGGTAGTGAACTCCTCATAGAGCTGTTCCTTCGTGAACTTCTTCCGCCATTCCTCTTCAGTACCGAAAGACTCGGGAATGGGGAAGAACGGCATGATCGGACCATGATCGATGGAATAGATCTCCACCTTATTTAATATCTCCAGCGTATTCGACAAAGCCTCGGGGATATCGCTGAAGATAGCGTTCATCTCCTCACGCGTCTTAAACCACTCCTGCTTGGAATAGCGCATACGGTTAGGATCATCGAGATCCTTTCCCGTAGCCAGACAGAGCAGATGGTCGTGGGCCTCTGCTGTCTCCTTATCCTCGAAGTGGCAGTCGTTCGTGCAGATGAGCTTAATGCCATACTCCTTAGCAAACTGGATGAGCACCTTGTTGGCTTTCTGCTGCAAAGGGAAGGTCTCACGATTGGCAATGATATTGGGATCCTTCACCTCGTGACGCTGCAGTTCGAGGTAATAATCATCGCCAAAGACACGGTGATACCACTGGCAAGCCTCACGGGCGCCCTCGATATCTCCTTTCAGGATCTTTGAAGGAACCTCACCGGCGATACAGGCAGAACAGACGATAAGATCCTCATGATATTTCTCCAGCTCCTCACGATCCGTACGCGGACGGTAGTAATAACCTTCCGTCCAGGCATGAGAGACGAGTTTGATGAGATTCTTATAGCCGTGATAGTTCTTCGCCAATACGATGAGGTGGTAACCGGAATTATCACCATGCTCCTTCACTTTATCGGTCATCTTATGATGAGCGACATACATCTCACAACCGAAGATCGGCTTGAAAGGCTCGAGACCATCGGCCTTACGCTTCTTGTTGATGCCGGCACAGTAGTCTGCAAACTCCTTGATACCATACATCACGCCGTGATCGGTGATCGCCATACCTTTCATGCCGTCGGCAATAGCTTTGTCGACGAGATGGGGTACTTTCGACTGACCATCGAGGATCGAATAGTGAGTGTGAACGTGTAAATGAACAAAGTCTTCCATTAGCAATCGTGTCTTTGGGACGCCAAAGTTACTACGAAAACATGACATTACCAAAAGAAAGAGAAGAAAAATTTGCAGAAAACGCAAAAAATTGATAACTTTGCAAACAAAAAAATTAAGTATCCTAAATCAATGGGAAAGAAAATAAGGAAGATCAAGAAGATAAGAATACATCGTGAAGGAACGAACCAACTCATTGGCGGTGCCATAGCTATCATTGCCATCGCCGCATTATTGTGGTTCTGCTTCAATACGACCATTCCCTTTTGGTGCTTCATCATCATCGCCGCTATTGTCTACGGCGTGGTCCTGAACTTCTACAGTTGTCCGAAGCGTTTTCTGAATGTGGAGGATACGGAAGGTATCGTCGTTGCTCCGGCAGACGGTAAGGTCGTTGTCGTCGAGGAAGTCGACGAGGACCGCTATTTCCATGACCGTCGTATCCAGGTTTCCATTTTCATGAGTCTCTTCAACGTCCATGCCAACTGGTTCCCCGTTGATGGAAAAGTGAAACTGGTGCGCCATTTCAATGGCAACTATCATAAAGCATGGCTTCCGAAAGCCAGTGAGGAGAACGAGCATGCCGATGTGATGATCACCACCGATGACGGCACGGACATTCTCTGCCGTCAGATTGCCGGAGCCGTAGCGCGCCGCATCGTCACCTACGCGCAGGAAGGTGAGGAATGTTATATTGACGAGCATCTTGGTTTCATCAAGCTCGGCTCTCGTGTGGATATCTTCCTGCCTCTTGGCACGGAGATCTGCGTGAAGGTAGGCCAGAAAGCTACCGGTGACCAGACGATCATTGGAAAATTAAAAAAGTAAAATGGCAGAAAATTCATTCAAACTCCTCAATATTCCCAACGCGCTGACTTGCTGCAACCTTATCTCCGGTTGCATCGCGACATCATTCGCCTTTGCCGGTCAGCCGCTGTGGGCATTACTGTGGATCATCATCGGTGCCGTCTTCGATTTCTTCGACGGCATGAGCGCACGACTGTTGAAGGTCTCTTCGCCCATTGGCAAAGAACTCGACTCGTTGGCTGACGATGTCACGTTCGGCGTAGCGCCATCCACGATGATCTTCTGGTATCTCGGCGTCCTCGAATACCCTGCTTTCCTGCAGCCGGTGAGTACGCTGATTCCTTTCCTGGCTTATATCATGGCAGCCTTTTCTGCTCTGCGACTGGCGAAGTTCAATCTCGACACGCGGCAGACGACATCGTTCATCGGCCTGCCGACTCCTGCCAACGCCCTCTTCTGGGGCTCTCTCATCGTGATCAGCCCCTCTTTCATCGAGAACAACAGTTGGGGCTGGCTGATGATCCTCATCCTCGCCGGTATCAGCAGTTATCTGCTTATCTGCGAGATGCCGATGTTCGCCTTGAAATTCAAACAGTGGAGTTGGAAAGGCAATGAGCTGAAATACAGCTTTGCCATCTTCACCCTTGCGATGATCGTCATCTTCTCTATCGCTGACGGTGCCAAAGGCGTGTTGGAGGCTTGGATGCCTATCATCCTCGTCTATGTCATCCTCTCTGCCCTTCGTGATCTGCATGCGAAGAAGCAATAATTGATGGGTCTCACGGAAAAGCAGTGAGACATGAAAAGACGTTAGCTTATGAATTCATCTATTGAACAATATCAGGCGGCCCTATTCGATCTCGATGGGGTCGTTTTTAATACAGAGCCTCAGTACACGATTTTCTGGGGACAGATTGGCAAGGAACTGAAACCGGAGTTGCCGGACTTTGCCCATCAGATCAAGGGACAGACCCTCACGCAGATCTACGACCGCTATTTCCCCGGCGATGAGAAACTGCAGCAACAGATCACGGCGCGCCTCAACGATTATGAGCGACAGATGGACTATCCTTATATCCCCGGTCTTCAGCAGTTCGTGGAACGCCTTCATCAGCAGGGCATCCCCACGGCCATCGTCACGAGCAGCAATGAGGCGAAGATGGAGAATGTCTACCGCCATCATCCCGAGGTACACCAGCTCTTCAACCATATCCTTACGGCTGAAGATTTCCAGCGTTCGAAGCCCGATCCCGACTGTTATATCCGTGCCGCCCACTCCTTCGGTCTGCAGCCTTGCGACTGTATTGGCTTTGAGGACAGCATCAATGGCCTGAAGAGTCTGCGGGCCAGCGGCGCCTATACCGTGGCTTTGGCAACGACAAACAGCCGCGACATCCTTGCTCCCCTCGCCGATATCGTTATTGACGACTACGAACATTTCAGAGAACTGTAAATCATGCATAGCTCGCTATAGAATCTATAGTGAGCTATAGATTTCTATAGAGAGCTATTATAATAAGGTATGGAAGATTTTAAGACTATATTTGAGAGACATTACACTTGGATAGAAGGTTTCATGCGCAACGTCCGCCGTTATGGGCGCCGCATGGCAATGATCGACCCTCTGCAACACAAGACTTGGACTTATGAACAGCTCAACGGCGATTGTAACCGTATGGCAAACCGTATCATGGCCGATCACCTGAAGAAAGGCGACGTATTGATGCTGCAACTCCCCAACTGTGCCGAGTTCGTCTTCACATATATCGCCGCCCAAAAGACCCATACCGTCTGCTGTCCCGTCAGTTTCCGTCTCAGTGCGGGAGAGCTGGCGTGGCAGATCAAGACGTCACAGCCGAAATATCTTATCTTCGACGAGAAGCGCCGTGAGGTCGTAGAGAAAGCTATCGAACTCGCCGGTTACGAGCCGCAGCGCCTGTTGATCATTGACGGAGAGAGCCGGGGAAAGATCCTCAACTTCACCGAATTCATGATAGACATGCCGGCGACAGAGCCGGAGAACCATCTCGACTATAATATCTATGAAGAGACGACACGCCTCTTTACTTCCGGCACGACGGGCCGTCCGAAAGCCGTACCATTGACGAGTATCAACGAGGTGCTCTCCGCCCACGACGTGATGATTCATTTCCCGATGAACTATCGTGACGTGACGATGAACACCACGCCGTGGTTCCACCGTGGCGGTATCCACTGTGCCGGTCCCTGTCCGACATTCTACGCCGGTGCCTGCCTCGTCATCATGAATAAGTTCGACGCCAAGCTGACACTGCAGTATGTCGAGCGCTATAAGATCACGTTCATCATCGGTGTGCCGACAGTCCTTGAGCGCCTCGCCGATGAGGAAGAGCGGCAAGGCTATAACCTTGAGACCCTCCACGGCATCGTCACCATGGGCAGTCCGTTGGAGCGCTCCGCGTGTATCCGTTATCAAAAAGTCCTCACGCCGAACATCTTCAACGGCTACGGTACGACGGAGACCTTCTGGAACACGTTCCTCCGTCCGTTTGATCTGCCGGAGAATGCCGGTACGGCGGGCAGTTCCTGTGTCGATGATGATGTCCGTGTCGTGAAAGTTTATAGTGATCATCATGCCGAGCCCGACGAACTCGTAGCCCAGGATGGTAACGAGATCGGCGAGGTCATCATCTGTTCACCGGCGAAATCTCCTTACATCTATGTCAACAACGACGCTGAGACAAAGGCTAAATATTATAAGGATTTCATCTATACCAACGACTTGGCGACATGGGATGAGAATGGCTTCATCAGTATCATCGGTCGTAAGGATGATATGATTATCTCTTCGGGAGAGAATATCTATCCCGTGGAAGTGGAGGATGTCCTCGACAGTCATCCGAAGGTCGCAGACAGTATGGTCACGGCGGTCCCCGACAAGATGCGCGGCCAGCTCGTCACGGCATACGTCGTGCGCAAGGATCCTTCCCTCACGCCCGAAGAGCTGGACGCTTACTGTAAGGCCAGCGATGCCATTGCCAACTTCAAGCGTCCGCGTCTCTACCGTTTCGTGGCCCAGTTACCGATCAACGCGACGGGAAAGAAGATGCACGTCCGCATGAAAGAGATTGCTCTCGAAGATCTGCGCAACGGACTTTTATACCAGATATAATGGGCATCATCACGAAATATCCGTGGTCCATCGCCTTCGCCTTCTTCACCGTCTCCGTACTCATCAACTCCCAGGGCGCCGTCGTCGTGAGCATGCTGCCCCTCGCCTACTCCCTGCATATCGAACCGTGGATTCTCCTCGGTGTGATGCCGTCGGTCTATGGTTATTTCTTCATCCCGAATTATCCGTCGGATATCGCCACCGTCAACTTTGATAAGTCAGGCACGACACTTATCGGCAAATACTTGCTCAACCATTCGTTCATGGCACCGGGATTAATCCATGTCGTCACCGCCACGATCGTCGGCCTCGGCGTCAGCTATGTTTACCATTTCTGGCTGGGAATATACTAATATAATGGTCTACCACCGTAGGGGCGGCCCTTGTGGCCGTCCTAATTGATTATTATGGTTAGGACGGCCACAAGGGCCGCACCCTACGGAGGCGATTAGGACGGCCACAAGGGCCGCACCCTACGGGGGCGGTAGCAACGGATATTCGCGGAGCATGATAAATCATGTCCCTACCTATCAGATATAATCGTCAACGACGGAGTTGATGATATCCATACTGGGCTTGGCGATCTTCGCCAGGCCCACAACTTTTTTCATCCATTCATCACCCTGGAAGAAATCATCATCGACGCGCTGCCAACAGATAAAATCTTTCATGCGCAGATAGTCGATGTCGGGATCATTCTTGTCGAAACCTTTCGGCGCTGTCTTCAGGGCCGCAAGTCCGAAACCTTTGTCGGAAACCTTGTCATCGTTCCACACGCCGGCATTAGGATAGCCGAAGGCCTTAACGAACTGTCCGTTCTCCACGGCCTCTTTCCAGTGCTCGATATTTCCCTTGATCTCATTACGACAACTCGTGAGGATATTCGTCGGGAGGTAATAGCAGCCGAAAGCGACGAGGCTCTGTCCGGGCTGTACATGGATATAATATCCGCCGCGCAGACTCTTCTTTCCTGCCGAACAGATATAGGCACCGAAATGCCGTTTATACGGTGACTTGTCCTGGGAGAAACGGATATCGCGATAGAAACGGTAACAGCAGCCTTTCGCCGTAAGGTATTTGATTTCGGGATCGACCTTCGCCAGTTGTGCGATGAGAGCGTCTATCCCCTGCCGGAAATCCTCCTGACAGGCATCATATTCCGCTTTATGCGCATGAAACCAGTCGCGGTTGTTATTCGCCGCCACGTCCCGCAGGAATTTTTGTATTCGTTGTATGTCCATTGTCTTTCGTTTTTCTTATTTTTGAAGTGTCCGGCAAAATTAGCAAAAATATTTAGAAACATTTGCTCATATCACAAAAAAAGACGATATTTGCAAATAAAAGATCAGTAAATATATGGTTAGCGAAAATATCCGGGCGATGATTCCCCAAATCCAACAGTACTTGACTGGTCAACCCATCAAGAGAGCATGGCTGTTTGGTTCTTCCTCACGAGGTGAAGAACGACCGGACAGTGATATTGATATACTCGTGCAGTATGATGAATCAGCCGGCATTTCTTTGTTTACCATTTCCCGAATGATGATTCAGATGAAAAAACTCCTGGGTCATGATGTCGATCTTGTAGAATTGGATCGCCTTCTGCCTTTTGCTGCCGAATCAGCCAACCATGATAAAATTCTGATTTATGAGAGAAAGAATTATGTAGTTTAATGAATCACTAGATATTTAACGTAGTCGAAAAGTCTCCATCAATATTCATCAATATTTCATCAATACATTGGCGCTTCAATACGCGTCAATTGATGCCAAGGCATCGCATCAATTATCATCAATTGGTCCTCCGTAGGGTGCGGCCCTTGTGGCCGTCCTAATAGTGAAATTGTTGTCAGTCTCCCGGTTCGGACGGCCACAAGGGCCGCACCCTACGGAGGGAGCCAAGTACCTCGCTCCGTATATTGATGATAATTGAATTGATGGCAGAGCCATCCATAGATGTTCATCGTTGCCACTAAAAGCACTATAGATATTGATGAAATATTGATGATAATTGATGGGGCTTGAACCACGAGAATTTCTGAGTCCCAAGATAATTCATAAAATCCTCTCGCAGGAACCGAAAAGAATTTCTATGACCCAAAACAGAAAGATCATACATATCGATATGGATGCGTTCTTTGCCAGCGTGGAGCAACGGGACAACCCGGAGCTGCGCGGCAAGGCCATTGCCGTCGGCTTCGACGGCGAGCGGGGTGTCGTGTCCACGGCGAGCTATGAGGCGCGCAAGTTTGGAGTCCACTCCGCCATGCCCATCGCCACGGCGAAGCGGCGCTGTCCCGACCTCATTATCGTTCCCGTGCGCCACGGCTATTATGAAGAGGTGTCGCACGAGATCCGCAAGATCTTCCAAGAATACACGGACCTCATTGAACCGCTGTCGATCGACGAGGCCTTCCTCGATGTCACGGAGAACAAGAAGGACATCCCCCTTGCCAAGGACATCGCCATCGCCATCAAGGAGGAGATCAAGGAGAAACTCCATCTCACGGCCTCTGCCGGCGTCTCTTACAATAAGTTCTTAGCGAAGATCGCCTCTGACTATCAGAAGCCCGACGGCCTCTTCGTCATCCATCCCGACAGGGCACTGGCCTTTCTCGCTGATCTCCCCGTGGAAGACTTCTGGGGCGTTGGGCCGAAGACGCTGCAAATCATGCACCGCATGGGCATCTATACCGGCGGACAGTTGCGGAAAGTCTCACGCTCCCATCTCCGTGAGGTCTTTGGGAAATCAGGTGATATCTTTTATAATTTCGCCCGTGGCATCGATGACCGCCCTGTCATCACCGAGCGTGTCCGTAAGTCCGTGGGCTGCGAGCGAACGTTTTTCGAGGATATCAGTATTCCATCAAAAGTGATAATTGAACTTTATCATACCGTCCTTGAACTCGTAGACCGTATCCATGCCGATGATTTCAAGGGCCGCACGCTGACACTGAAGATCAAATACGGTGACTTCACGCAGATCACGCGCAGCATCTCCGGCAATAAAGTTCTCAGACGGAAAGACGACATCCTTCCACTGGCCAAGCAACTCCTTCACCAGGTCAGCTACGATGCCAACCACCCCATCCGTCTCCTCGGTCTCTCCGTCTCCAATCCCAATCCACAGGAAGACAACGACGAGCCACAATGGTATGAGGGCTGGCTCGATTTCGAATAAACGGAGCACATCCGACCTATGGTCTGCGGACGGCCACAAGGACCGCACCCTGCCAGAGATAGAAAAGACAAACTGTGCAAGGGGCATGCACAAAGTGTGCAGACCCCTTGCACAAAGTGTGCAGAGGCTTTGCACAAAGTGTGCAAGGCCTCTGCACAGTTTTTATCTCACGGAGAGAATCCGCGGGAAGAGGATTACTTGATCGTGAAGTTCAGTGAGCCCCAGTAGTCCTCCTTGCCCGTTGACGTCTGCATATAGTAGACGTACATCCACCCGGTCTTCGTACTGCTGTCGTAGCCGGAATAGCCGGAAGTCTGGCTGACGAGGAGATAGACGTATGAGAGCGACATGCCATCGGCACCCCAGGGATAGAGGCTGAACTGCATACCGATATACGATCCATAGTCGTCAGAATAGAGATCGTATGCGTTATCCTTGTTCTCTTCGGCCAACTCGGGATAAGCAATGCCCTTGCTGCCGTCGGCATGGATGATAAGCGGATGACCACTGCCGGCAAAATCAGGAATCTGATACTCACCGCCACCGAGGTCATAGGCCTTGTCCGTCCAATAGTCCGTATAGTTCGTATAATCGGAATAGAGATAATAGAACTGGATATTCACGGCTGTGGGATAGACGGCGGAGGCCGTGTAAGAGATGCCGCCGTCGAGAAGCGTGGAGTAAGGATCGACCTCGTCGCCGGAGAGCGTCAGCGTGTAGGCGAAGCTGTCGCCCTCTTTCGCCGTATCGGGGAGGTTGACGATGGCGTAGGCCACGGAGTCACCATCGCTGAACGTCACCGACGGCGCTGCCGTCACGCCTGCCGTCGCCTTCGTGAGGGCTACGGGAACGGTCAGCGTTCCGTTCTTCGTATTTCTTACAACCTTATATTTCAACGTCTTCGAGGCATCGGAGCCATAGAGCAACGACTTCGTCGTGTTATCGGCTGAGAAGTGTACCTGCTGGCAGTCGCTCTTCAGCGCCTCCGCAGCCTCATAGCTGTCATCATCCGAGCACCCTGCGAGGACCATGGCCATCAACAGGGTTATCATATACAAATATTTCTTCATAGGACCATTCTTTTTGATTCTCTCTGACCGTTATTCGCCCTGCGGATCAGGATTGTTGACAATACCTTTGTTGTTCTGCACCTCATAGTTCGGGATACAGACATTCATCGCCGGAGCAACATAGCCGTTGGCCACGCTCTGCTGGTAATAAGTATAGGTGTTGGAACCGTCATACTCCGTACTGAAGCCCTTGCGCAGGCGCTTGAGGTCATAATAGACCACGCCCTCGCCCCAGAACTCAATCTCTTTCTGACGGATCACCTCATCCTCGAAATCCCATACGCTCGTGGACGTGCACTTGAACGGCGTGGGATTGGCGGCGGTCGTCGTACAACGATAGGTATTCATGAAATTCTCCAGGAGTTTCTGTCCGGCCTTCAAGCCTTCTGTAAACGCGGTGGCCTCGGCCTCGATGAGATACATCTCCTCCACACGCATCAAAGGAATGGACACGGCACTGCCTGACTTATAGTCGGTCATGTTGCCACCGGCGGGCTTATATTTCAGTCCGGCATAAGCGGGGAGATTGGCGAAGTTGGAAGCGGTGAGCAGCGTGCTGTAATGTCCCACGCTGTCAGCCTGTCCGGCATCCCCGGGGGCCACCCACGTATAACGGCGCCAGTCGGAGGCATTCATCTTCTCATACAGTGAACGGTCAATCTCACGGTAGGCCTCATCACTCTGCATGCCGGCAATACCGAACTCGGTCTCGTTGGACATATAAGATACGAAACTCTTCCAGGCCCAGTCGTCATCGTCGATATCATCCGTGCCGATCTTCATGGCCCACATCCACGACTTGTTGACGGTATTGAAGCCTGTGATCTCGTTGTACCAGTCGGTCTTCGACATCGGCGTATAGCCTTGGTTGATGGCCATACGGGCATACTTAGCCGCATTGGCGAAACACTGTGTCGCCGTGGTAATACCGAGTTGATCATAGATTTTCAGTGAGTCATCAGCCTCGTTGGCCGTGGTCTCATTATCACGGGTATAACCGTTGAGGAAACGCTCAGCGCGGTTAAGATCCGTGAGAATGAAACGGTCCATGACATAGAAGGGCACACGCGGATTGTTCGTCCAGTAGTAGACATTATCACAGGTACAGTAGATACGTACGCTGGTGAGGCCGAGGTTCTTGATCCAGTCTCGCGGCAACGTGTAGCCGAGACTGATATTCTTGAACGTCAGATAACTGGCATTCGTCAGGAAGCGGCTGGAGGTGTAGCCGTTGGACGTATCACCATACTGGAAACGAGGAATATCACTCGTCGTGTTTTCCTCCGACCACGCATTCCAAAGATCCTTATGGAGGTTATGACGCTCGGCGGCGGCATAGGGTGAGGACATCAGCGTGGCATAACCACTGTCGAGGGCCTTACCGCCGATGGAATAGATGAAGCTGGCCGTGAGGTCGAAGCCGTAAGCCGTCAGCGACGTACCGAAACCGCCATAGACTTTCGGGTTGGCATCGCCGCAGTTATAATAGGAGGCCTGCGAATAGGATGTTGTCGTCGTCTCCGTACCGTCGGCATTACGGACATACCAGGTGGAACGGCCCTCACTGTCGGGACCGGCATACTTCGGCATATACCACGTATGCAGAGGCAGGCCCTCACCAACGAACCAGAAGTCGGAGAGATCGGTATAACCGGCGTGTCCGTCGACGCTGACGGTCTTGTTCTCATTGGGCAGATAGGTCACGCGGTTGACATTGTGCGAGAGGTTGAAGTTGACATTCCGTCGATACCATCGTTACCCTGCTCACCATAGCTGGCCTTGAGTTTCAACTCATCAATCCAGTTGTCCTTCGGGAACCAGCTTTCCTTGCTGATAATCCATGCGCCACCAAGTGACCAGAAGTTACCCCAGCGATGATTCTCGGCGAAACGCGAGGAACCGTCACGGCGGAAAGAGAAGGAGCCATAATAACGGCTGTCGTAGTCATACTGGGCCTGGAACATATATCCCTCTACATTGTAACGGGTACTGTAACCCGTTCCGTTGACGAGGGTCAGCGCTCCGGCGGGTTCCTTGTCGGCACTATAGTCGAGGACATGGTTACGCGACACGCTCGTCGTCGTACCGTCCTGCAGAGTATACTCATGACCGAGCATGAGGAAGAGAGAATTCTTGCCCAACTGCTTGTTCCAGTTGAGTAACTGCTGGGTATTGAAGGAATAGGTACGGTAATGATCGGCATCAGCATAACCGCCCGTGGACTGGCCGAGCTCGCCATATTCCGAAGGATAGGCGGAGACGGCGCGGTTCTCGGTATCGTAGACATTGACATTCAATGTCAACTTGAAATCTCGAAGGAAAGAGATATCGCTGTAAGCGGCGAAGTTGAAGGCATTGCTGATATTGTTGGCTGTCGTCAGCCGGTCTTCCTGAAGGAAGTTCTCACCCTGGGCCACAGGACGCACAATACCGGTGACGGCACCGTCACCATAGTCGTAGACTTTACCGTTGTCGTCGGTGAGGATATTGCCATTGGCGTCACGGACGAAAGCGGGATAGATATTCGGCATCTTCAACACGCCGGCATACGTACTGTAGTTACTGTCGGAATTGGTGTGGATGAAACGGGTGTTGACGCCCATCTTCAACCACGGGCGGGCCTGGTAATCGGCCTTCATCATACCACTGTAGCGCTTGTATCCGGCTCCGTAGTTGACGCCTTCATTACTCAGATAACTGCCACTGCCATAGAAAGAGAACTGGTCGGTACCGCCGTTGACACTGACATTATATTCCTGACGGAGTCCCGTACGATAAGCGAGGTCCTTCCAGTTGTCGGGATAGAGCATGTAGGAAGTGCCGTTGTTCGTGATGATATTGCCCAGCGTGGCCTGGGGGTTCATCTTGCCATTCTGACCGATGAGGGCCTGGCCACTGGGAACGGAGAAGACGGAGAAGCCAAGACCGCCCTCGGCACGACTGGCAACGATAGTATTGTTGGCACTCTGCCAGGCCTGATAGGCATTCTGTCCCTTGCTGTTCGTATAATAGTTGTAGAGTCCTTTATAATAGAGCTCGTAATATTCACGCGGGTCCTTGATATAATCATAGTCGACATAGCCGTCGCTGTTGCCGCCCCACTTGGCATCGACGGTGATGATGGCCTTGCCTTTCTGAGCGTGTTTCGTGGTGATCATAATCACGCCGTTGGCACCACGGGCACCGTAGAGGGCATTGCTGGCGGCATCTTCAGCACGCTGATGCTCTCGACATCCTGCGGGTTGATATCACTGTAATAACCATTATAAGGAAGTCCATCGACGATGATCAACGGTGACGTACTGGCATTGATAGAGCCGATACCACGGATAAGAATCGTGGGATTGGAGGAGGCGGGATCATTGCTCTCCACCATCTGCACACCGGCGACCTGGCCATTCAGCGCCTCGATAGGGTCACTGACCTGACGCTTGGAGATATCCTCACTCTTCAGCACGCCGGCAGATCCCGTGAAAGCTTCACGCTTCTGCTTTCCGAAGGCCACGACGATGACATCATCGAGGTTCTTCGAATCCGACGACAGCGTGATCTTCATGTTCGGCGTGATCTTCACACGCTTCTCACGCATGCCCAGGTAATTCACAATAAGGGTGTGGGCTGATGCCGGGAGATCCGACAACGTAAACTTTCCGTCAATGTCCGTGACGGTTCCCGTCTTCGTTCCTTCAATACGGATAGAAGCACCGGTAATGGGCTGACCGTCATCCTCGGCAGTCACCACGCCTGTCACCTCTTTTACCTGCGCTGATACCGACAGCGATGTAGTCAAGAGACAAGCCAAAAGAATTTGATACCTTTTCTTCATACGTTCTCTCTATTTTTATTCGTTCTCTCTTAATGATTTTTCTCTCTAATATTTTTTTTATTTCTTTATTCGTCCTTCTTCTGACGCCTTCATCACGAAGTACGTCCACTTCATAAGTTTTTTTTATTATGACAATCTTTTTCGATTGCAAAGTTACGGATATTTTTATAATTATCGGAAAATTTATGCAATTATTTTCTATATTTATCAATTTAATTTACTAAATGAAAGAAAAACGCATAATTAATCATATAATTGAAATATATAGAAAACATTTAATCCACTCGTAGGGTGCGGCCCTTGTGGCCGTCCTATTATCCACCGTAGGGTGCGGCCCTTGTGGCCGTCCTATTATCCACCGTAGGGTGCGGCCCTTGTGGCCGTCCTATCATCCACTCGTAGGGTGCGGCCCTTGTGGCCGTCCTATTATCCACCGTAGGGTGCGGCCCTTGTGGCCGTCCTAATGGCGATTGATGTAGGGACATAATTTATCATGTCCCACGTAAACAAAAAAATATGCGGCAGCCCCGCAAAACCGCAGGACCACCGCATATACTGTGGGAAATAAGGATTTACAACTTGTTGATTGCATTCACTGCTGCGCTCTTGGCAGCGCTCTTGGCAGCGGCCTTGGCAGCCTTCGTCGTTGCGGAAGAAGACGTGCTCTTGGCATACTTGCTGACCGTCTTGGCAGTATTGTAAGCCTTCTTGGCCTTCTTATAGGTCTTCTGAGCCTTCGCAATCTTCGTGGCGTTCTTCGCAGCTGCCTTCGTGGCGGCTGTAGCAGCCGAAGTCTTTGCACTCGATACAGCGGCGGCACCGGCAGCCTTAGCGGCAGCGGTGGCTGCAGACTTAACCGTCTGCGCATTGGCACCCATCACCATGACGGCTGCCAGCATCATCATCAAAATTCTTTTCATAATCGATCTGATAAATAAAACTTATATTGTTTGATTCAAATATCCTCTTGCAGGGGCCGGCCCTTGTGGCGGCCCGCCGACCGATAGGTCGGATAATTTTTATTTTCCTTTAGACGCAAAACCTTTCGCAAAGATTAAACCAAAAACGGATAAGAAACATTAATTATCAAAATAAAATATAAATTTATTACCTTGATCCATTTGTAGGTGGCCGCCATGTTGCGGCCACGCATCCGCATTGGGCGGATCCTTGATCAATCATATCCCTACAAATTCCCAATCTTCTTTGCTTTTGTGACAAAAATTTCATGAACGATATTTCCAAGTATGATAAAAAAGCAGTATCTTTGCACGTATGAATCAAGAATCTATCCACCCCACCGAGAATATCCGTCTCAGCGAGAACATCATCATCGCTGACGGTGACTATATCGACCGCGTCGCCTTCGCGCTCAGCGTTCAGTTCGAGCGAATGATCGGACGCCGCATCCCGCCCGCCGACCTCAGCCGTTGGGCCGTTGATATCGCCCTCGACGGCGGACTACGACCGGGAAAGAAACAAGAGACGCAGCTCGTCATCATACACGGCGCCAAGAAGCACGCCCTCGAGAACTTCCGGCCCGCCAACTACGAAGAAGAACTCAACGGCAAAGCCTTCAACGACGAACAGCTCGGCGAGTTCCTCGTCAATGCCTATGCGCCCAATAAACTCGTGACGAAGAACGACTATATTCTTGACCTTGTCAAGACGGTCTGCAGCCACGATGAGGTGCGCCGCGTGATGGTCATACCCGACAGTGAGACGAGTGATCTCTACGACCAGCTCCGCGAGGCCCTCCGTGATGTCGACGACGAGAAACATATCACGCTCTTCGCCATGCAGCCCCTCCCCGGCGGCAACTTCCGCCAGGAGATCCTCGGCTACAGCATCATGAATGCCCTCGGCATCCGCGCCGACGAGATCAAAGGCTAAAGTCCTGTCGTCTTCGCGCGCCATCAGGCCTATAGTGCCTATTATGCCTATAGTGCCTATCCCGCCTATAAAAAACTATAAACAAAAAGAATATGAGCAGAGTATTAATGATTGGTGCCGGTGGCGTGGCCACTGTCGCCGCCTTTAAGATCGCACAGAACACCGACGTGTTCAACGAGTTCATGATCGCTTCCCATCACCGGGAGAAATGCGTGCGCCTCGTCGACGCTATCCACGCCAAGGGCTACACCATGCCCATCGAGACCGCTGAGGTAGACGCTGACAGCGTTGAGCAGCTCACGGAACTGTTCAACAGCTATAAGCCGGACCTCGTCATCAACCTCGCCCTGCCCTATCAGGACCTTTCCATCATGGACGCCTGTCTGGCTTGCGGCTGCAACTATCTCGACACCGCCAACTACGAGCCGAAAGACGAGGCTCACTTCGAATATTCCTGGCAGTGGGCTTATATGGACCGCTTCAAACAGGCTGGTCTGACAGCGATCCTCGGCTGCGGCTTCGACCCGGGTGTCTCTCAGGCTTACACGGCTTATGCTGCCAAGCATTATTTCGACGAGATCCACGACCTCGACATCGTCGACTGCAACGCCGGTAACCACCACCATGCCTTCGCTACGAACTTCAATCCGGAAATCAATATCCGCGAGATCACGCAGAAAGGTCTCTACTATGAGAACGGACAGTGGATTGAGACAGAACCGCTGGCTGTGCATAAGGATCTTACGTACCCGAATATCGGCAAGCGCGACTCTTACCTCATGCACCACGAGGAACTGGAGAGTCTGGTGAAGAACTATCCCACGATCAAGCGCGCACGCTTCTGGATGACGTTCGGTAAACAGTATCTCACGTATCTCGACTGTATCCAGAACCTCGGCATGAGCCGTATCGACCCGATCGTCTACGAGGCTCCGTTGGCCGACGACCCGGAGAAGACGGTAAAGGTGAACATCGTTCCCCTGCAGTTCCTCAAGGCCGTCCTGCCGAATCCGCAGGATCTTGGCAGCAACTACGACGGTGAGACATCTATCGGCTGCCGTATCCGTGGCGTTAAAGACGGCAAGGAACACACCTATTATATATATAACAACTGCAAGCACCAGGATGCCTACAACGAGACGGGCATGCAGGGCGTCAGCTACACCACCGGTGTGCCGGCCATGTGCGGCGCCATGATGTTCTTCAAAGGTCTGTGGAAGAAACCGGGCGTTTGGAACGTTGAGGACTTCGATCCCGATCCGTTCCTCGAGCAGCTCAACAAGCAGGGCCTTCCCTGGCACGAGGTATTCGACGGTGATCTAGAATTATAAAGCCTCTCCCCAACCCCTCCCCGAAAAGGGAGGGGCTTACAGAAAGGCAGTAGGTGACCGCTCTATTGCGGCCACACATCCACAATATTTATTAATTGGCTTTTTCCTCATTCATCCTCACCCAAAGGAAAAAGACAGCAACAAGACTAATCACTCCCCTCTCCTTTGGAGAGGGGCGGGGGTGAGGCTTTAATTTATGGCAGAAGAAAACAACCAAGACGTAAAGGCCGCCAAGCTCAAAGCACTGCAGGCGGCCATGAGTAAGATAGAGAAAGATTTCGGCAAGGGATCGATCATGAAACTCGGCGAACAGCCACACGATCATATCGATGTCATCCCGACAGGCTCCCTCGGACTCGACGTAGCCCTCGGCGTCGGCGGATATCCCCGCGGACGTATCATCGAGATCTACGGCCCGGAATCTTCCGGTAAGACAACGCTGGCAATCCATGCCATCGCTGAGGCACAGAAGCTCGGCGGCATCGCCGCCTTCATCGACGCTGAGCATGCGTTCGATCCCACCTATGCCGCACACCTCGGCGTGGATGTCGACAACCTCTGGATCTCACAGCCCGACAGCGGTGAACAGGCACTGCAGATCGCTGACCAGCTCATCAGCTCATCAGCCGTCGATATCGTCGTCATCGACTCCGTCGCCGCCCTCACGCCGAAGGCGGAGATCGAAGGTACGATGGGCGACAACAAGGTCGGTCTGCAGGCGCGACTCATGAGTCAGGCACTGCGTAAGATGACCGCTACAATCTCCAAGACCAACACCACTTGTATCTTCATCAACCAGCTGCGTGAGAAGATCGGCGTGATGTTCGGCAACCCGGAGACGACGACGGGTGGTAACGCACTGAAGTTCTACGCCAGCGTTCGTATCGACATCCGGCCCAGCACGCCGATCAAGAATGGCGACGAGGTCCTCGGCCGTCTCACGAAGGTGAAGGTCGTGAAGAACAAGGTAGCGCCTCCTTTCCGTAAGTGTGAGTTCGACATCATCTATGGTGATGGCATCAGCAAGACCGGTGAGATCGTCGACCTCGGCGTGGAGTACAACATCATCCAGAAGAGCGGCAGCTGGTTCAGCTACAACGGCAGCAAGCTCGGACAGGGACGTGACGCCACAAAGAAACTCCTGCAGGACAACCCCGAGTTGGCCGAGGAGCTCGAAGGCCTCATCAAAAAAGCTATCGAGGAAAAGAAAGCAGCAGAGTAATTACACCTTATTATATATAGGGCGGCCCACAAGGCCGCCCTTTTTTATGATCTATTTCTCCCACCGTACGGTGGATTTCTGCCATTATGGCATACTCTCTTTCTGTGGCATATCGTTTGTAAAAATGTCAGTGTCGCGGGAAAATCCCGGGACACCGTCACCTCCACGAGAGATGACGGCTGAACCAAACGAATAATAAAAAATAAAAAATATACAACTATGGGAAAGATTATTGGAATCGACTTAGGAACAACTAACAGCTGTGTGGCTGTATTTGAAGGTAATGAGCCTGTTGTCATCGCTAATAGCGAAGGCAAGCGTACGACACCGTCTGTCGTCGGCTTTGTTGAAGGTGGCGAGCGTAAGATCGGTGATCCGGCAAAGCGTCAGGCTATCACAAACCCGAAGAACACGGTTTACTCCATCAAGCGTTTCATGGGTGAGACCTATGAGCAGTGCAAGAAGGAAATCGACCGCGTGCCTTACACGGTAGTCAACGAAGGTGGTTATCCGCGTGTGCAGATCAACGACCGTAAATATACACCGCAGGAGATCAGCGCCATGATCCTGCAGAAGATGAAGAAGACCGCTGAGGATTACCTCGGTCAGGAAGTCAAGGACGCTGTCATCACCGTTCCGGCTTACTTCTCCGACTCTCAGCGTCAGGCAACAAAGGAGGCTGGTACTATCGCCGGACTGAATGTCCGTCGTATCGTCAACGAGCCGACGGCTGCCGCCCTCGCTTATGGCGTTGATAAGGCCAACAAGGATATGAACATCGCCGTATTCGACCTCGGTGGTGGTACGTTCGATATCTCTATCCTGAACTTCGGTGGCGGTGTCTTCGAAGTACTTGCTACGAATGGTGATACTCACCTGGGTGGTGATGATTTCGATCAGGTGATCATCGACTGGCTCGTCAAGGGCTTCAAGGAAGAGAATGGCATTGACCTTTCTACCGACCCGATGGCTATGCAGCGTCTGAAGGAGGCCGCAGAGAAGGCTAAGATCGAGCTGTCTTCTTCTACAACAACGGAGATCAACCTTCCGTATATCACCGCTGTCGGTGGCACGCCGAAGCACTTGGTAAAGACATTGACGCGTGCTCAGTTCGAGCAGCTGGCTCATAACCTGATTCAGGCTTGCCTCGTTCCTTGCCAGAACGCTATGCGTGACGCTAAGCTGCAGACGAGTGATATCGATGAGGTCATCCTCGTAGGTGGTAGCTCTCGTATCCCCGCCGTTCAGACACTCGTGAAGAACTACTTCGGCAAAGAGCCTTCCAAGGGCGTTAACCCCGATGAGGTCGTCGCTGTCGGTGCTGCTATCCAGGGCGCCGTGCTGAACAAGGAAGCTGGTGTAGGCGATATCGTCCTGCTTGATGTCACGCCGCTGACTCTCGGTATCGAGACCATGGGTGGTGTGATGACAAAGCTCATCGACGCCAACACGACAATTCCTTGCAAGAAGAGTCAGATCTTCTCTACCGCTGCTGATAACCAGACGGAGGTAACGATTCACGTACTGCAGGGTGAGCGCCCGATGGCTGCTCAGAACAAGTCCATTGGCCAGTTCAACCTCACCGGTATCGCACCCGCCCGCCGTGGTGTTCCGCAGATCGAGGTAACCTTCGATATCGATGCCAACGGTATCCTCAACGTCAGCGCTAAGGATAAGGCTACGGGCAAGGAGCAGAGCATCCGTATCGAGGCTTCCAGCGGTCTGAGTGATGAGGAGATCAAGCGTATGAAGGCTGAGGCCGAGCAGAACGCCGAGAACGATAAGAAGGAGCGCGAGCGTGTCGACAAGCTCAATCAGGCTGACTCTATGATCTTCACCACCGAGAACTTCCTGAAGGATAACGGTGACAAGATCCCCGCTGACAAGAAGCCGGGTATCGAGGACGCCCTCAACAAACTGAAGGAGGCTCACAAGAGTGGTGATGTCAGCGCTATCGACACTGCTATCAACAACCTCAACACCGTTATGCAGGCTGCTTCTCAGCAGATGTATCAGGGTGCTGCCGGTCAGCAGGCTGGTCCTCAGGCTGGCGCCGGTCAGCAGGCTAACGCCGGTCAGCAGAGCCAGAAGAAGGATGATGATAACATTCAGGACGCTGACTTCGAGGAAGTGAAATAATATCGATAAACATCGATAAGAAAATATATAGAAAAGGGGTGTAACTGAACGAGTTACGCCCCTTTTCGCGTTTGTTAAACTTTGTGTTTTTGTTTGTTTTCTATGGATTTTTGGCTTATATTTGCAACGTAT
>JAQXXT010000020.1 GCA_029226205.1 Prevotellaceae bacterium | reverse complement strand
ATGATGATCCACGGTTTCACGAGACTTTTTAATGGTGTCCCCGTGAAGTCATAGTTGGTACAGACAAAGGGAAATTTCGCCATTTTGATAATCCTTGCGAGGTTGTCAATGCCGAAGTCAAACTCATGGTTGCCGATGGTGGCGGCATCATAGCACATCTCGTTCATCAGTCCAATCTCCACATCCCCTTTGAAGAGGGTGTAGTAGGGCGAGCCTTGGGAGAAGTCACCACTGTCGAAGAGCAACAAGTCTGGATGCGCTTTCCGCTGTTCCTTGATCATCGCAACCCGGCGGAGGAAGCCGCCACGTCCGGCGAAGAGGGTGTCGGCGAGGGTCTTGCCAAGGGGCATGATACAGCTATGAGTATCATTGGTATGTAGGATCGTCAGCTCCTTCTGTGCCGCCACGGGCAGCAGTCCTATCATACAGACAATCGCTAAAATCAGTATCCTTTTCATATTCATTTTCTATTTTCCATTATCTATTTTCTATTCTCCATTCTCTATTCTCCATTCTCTATTGTCTATTGTCCGTCAGGACCACTCGTCCTTCTTTCTTGGCGTCGATGAGCTTCCCTTCTTTCGTGAGTTCGCGGAAGTAGCGGAGGATGATGGCGCGCATGCTGTCCTGCGGCTTCTGGTAGAGTTTCACGTCGGTACCGCTCTTGAAGGCCACCATATCGTCAGTGCCCCCGGCGAGATAGTCGATCGTTGCCACGCGGTATTCCCGTGTTGGGTTGATGGGCTGGCCGAAGAGTGTCACTGAGTCGAGGGTGCAGGCGGTGCGGGCACTGTTAGGCGTGATGACGAGGTGTATGCCGTGGCTGAGTCCCTCACCGCCGCGGAAGGCGATCTGCCGGAAGAGCTCAAGGACCTTGTCACCGCGCAGCGTCATGAAGCACACGAAATTCTCAAACGGGGCCACGTCGACGACATCCCCCACGGTGACGGGGCCTTTTGCCAGGGCGGCACGCATGCCTCCGATATTATATACGGCGAAGTCAGGCTTCTCGCCATAGTCCTTCGCGCACCACATGAGGATGTCGGGCAGAAGGTTACTCAGTTCTCCCTCGGGACGGTAGGCGGCGAGATAACGGGCCGTTGTACCGACGACGGGGCCCATGATACTGTCCACATGGGCTTTGTACGGACGGATGAAGGCCTCGGCGGCAGCATCGGGATGGGCATCATAACGGCTGTCGATGAGGATACGCTGTTGACTGACACCGGCCACCTCGTAGTGGCTCCTACACCCTGTGAGAGCGAGGGCTGCGGCGAGGGCGGTGATGAGGGTTATTCGTTTCTTATTCATACAGTTTAATGTTTCAAGACGTTGTATTTCCTTTGCAAAATTACGATTTTTCGCTGAATGTGACAAATAAAACTCAGAAAAGTGGATTTCCGTTTGGTGGGTTCGTGGAAAAGTCGTAACTTTGCAGCGCTTTTCGGCCTAACCGCTGGCAGTCAATGCAGTCTGCGGATGTTGGGTTGGAACGACAAACAAATTTAATTATAAAAATTACATCATGGATTTAATTAAAGTTGCTGAAGAAGCATTTGCAACCGGCAAGCAGTTCCCGGAGTTCAACCCCGGTGACACGGTCACTGTCGCTTACAAAATTGTCGAGGGAAACAAACAGCGTATCCAGCTGTACCGCGGTGTCGTCATCAAGATCAGTGGTGAGGGCACGAAGAAGCGTTTCACCGTTCGTAAGATGTCCGGAACGGTAGGCGTAGAGCGTATCTTCCCTATGGAGTCTCCGAACATCGATTCTATCGAGGTTAACAAGCGTGGTAAGGTACGTCGCGCTAAGCTGTACTACCTGCGTAACCTCACTGGTAAGAAGGCTCGTATCCAGGAGAAGAAGAATACGGTCGTCAACAAGGACTAATGTCCGTTCCCCTAGAAAAGAAATTAGAGGTCTCTTCCCGTGTGGAGGAGACCTTTTTTTATTTTTGCTTATGAAGAAAGAGAGTTTATGGCGGCCGGCGCTGAAGGCCGCGTTTCCTTACACGATACCCATTTTCGCCGGGTTCTGGTTCCTCGGTCTGGCCTATGGCCTGCTGATGAATAAGTCCGGCTTCTCCTTCTGGTGGCCGATGATCATGGCCATGACGATCTTCTCCGGATCGGTGGAGTTTGTTGCCGTAGGCATGCTGAAGGGTGCCTTCCATCCCCTGCAGTCGTTTGTAATCGCCCTGCTCATCTGTGCCCGTCATCTCTTCTACGGCATTTCCATGCTCGACCGTTTCAAGGGCATGGGGTGGAAGAAGTTCCCACTCATCTACGGCATGTGCGACGAGACCTTCTCCATCAACTATACGGCGAAGATCCCCGAGGGTGTCGACAAGGGCTGGTTCATGCTCTGGGTGACGATCCTCAACTATAGCTATTGGGTGACGGGGGCGACGATGGGTGCCGTCTTCGGCGACTTCCTCCATTTCAACAGCCGTGGCCTTGACTTCGTGATGACGGCGATGTTCGTCACGATCTTCATGGAGAACTGGCTGAAGGAGCGTGACCACCGGGCTTCGTTGATCGGTATCGTCCTCTCCGTGGCCTGTCTTCTCGTCTTTGGGCCCGACAGTTTCGTGGTCCCGACCATGATTATGATGCTTGTGTGTTTCATGAGTCTTCGTAGTAAACTGGAGATTAGAAAGGAGGAGGAAGCATCATGACTTTGACCGAACAGATCCTTACCGTCGTGACCCTCGTCGTGGCCACGGCTTCCACGCGTTTCGTTCCCTTCCTCATCTTCCGCGGGAAGAAGACGCCAGGTTATATTCAATATCTCTCCCAGGTGCTCCCCGCTGCCGTCTTCGGCATGCTCGTGGTCTACTGTCTGCGCAATGTGGATGTCATGGCAGCGCCCTTCGGTGTCCCCGAGGCCATCGGTGTCCTCGTCACGGCTCTCCTGCATGTCTGGAAGCGTCAGATGATGATCTCAATTCTCGGCGGCACGCTGACGTATATGCTCATCGTGCAAAACATCCTTTAACCCTCGTAGTTCACTTCCCCGTCGGCATCGCCGTGGAGGGCCTCGTCGAAGTCCTTCCAGCTCTGGAAGCCGGCGAGGAGGGCCAAACGGTCCTTGGCCTGCGGGGAGAGGTCATGGAGATGAAAGTGATGTTCCGCGAAGATTTTCCGTAATTTTCCAATATCCTTACGGAGATGGACTCCGTCCCCAATTTTTTTTTCGACATCCTCGATGAGATGTTGCCATTCTTTTTTCATAACTAACGTAAAAAATAATATTTTCACGGCAAAGTTACTCAAAAAACGAGAAAGGAAGCATTGAAATGCGGATTTTTTGTTATCTTTGCAACAAAGTTTTAACATTAATCAAGCGCAATGAAAGAATTAGCATTAAAGTACGGCTGCAATCCCAATCAGAAGCCGGCCCGTATCTTCATGGAGAAGGGTGAACTGCCCATCGAGGTCCTCAACGGACGCCCGGGATACATCAACTTCCTGGATGCCTTCAACAGTTGGCAACTCGTCAAGGAACTCAAGGCTGCTACGGGAATGCCGTCGGCTGCCAGTTTCAAGCATGTCTCTCCCGCCGGTGCCGCCATCGGCCTGCCGCTGAGTGACACGCTGAAGAAGATCTATTTCGTGGATGACATCGACTTCGAGCTCACGCCTCTGGCCAATGCCTATGCCCGTGCCCGTGGTGCCGACCGTATGTGTTCCTACGGTGACTTCTGCGCGCTCAGCGACACCTGTGACGAGGCTACGGCGAAGCTCATCCACCGTGAGGTCAGTGATGGTGTCATCGCTCCTGACTATACTCCCGAAGCTCTCGCCATCTTGAAAACGAAGCGCAAGGGTAACTATACCATCATTAAGATCGATCCAGACTATAAGCCCGAGCCCATCGAGCGCAAACAGGTCTTCGGCATCTGGTTTGAGCAGTTGCGCAACGAGGTGAACCTCGCAGACCCGAAACTCTTCGAGGATATCCCGACGAAGAACAAGACTTTCTCCGCTGAGGCCAAGCGAGACCTGATCATCTCCCTCATCACGCTGAAGTATACACAGTCGAACAGTGTCTGCTATGTCAAGGACGGCCAGGCCATCGGCATCGGTGCCGGTCAGCAGAGCCGTATCCACTGTACGCGCCTCGCCGGTCAGAAAGCCGATGAGTGGTGGCTGCGCCAGTGTCCGAAAGTCATGAGTCTCCCCTTCAAGCCGGGGATCCGTCGTGCCGACCGTGACAACACCATCAATGTCTATATCGGTGACGAGTATGAGGATGTGCTGCGTGACGGTGAGTGGCAGAAGGTCTTCACTGAGAAGCCCGAGCCGCTGACGCGTGAGGAGCGCAAGGCATGGATCGCGAAGAATACCGGCGTCGCCCTCGGCTCCGATGCCTTCTTCCCCTTCGGCGACAACATCGAGCGGGCTCATAAGAGTGGTGTGGAGTATATCGCCCAGGCCGGTGGCTCCATCCGTGACGACAATGTCATCGAGACCTGCGATAAGTACGATATCGCTATGGCCTTCACGCACGTGAGACTGTTCCACCATTAATATCCCCCGGATCCACTTGCAGGGGTCGTCCCTTGTGGCGGCCCGTCGGCGGAACGCCGAATCATAAGGGGTAAATTGCCAAATGAATGCCGTTACCGGCATCGGGCCGCCACAAGGGACGGCCCCTGCAGGAGGGTTATTTTTTACGAATTATGAGCGACATCGAAGAAATCATTGAGAACGGGATGGTCTTCAAAGGGGCGCCGAAAGGTGGTCCGAAAGAAGACAAGGTGAAGACCAAAGCCCGCAAAAAGAAATATATCACCGGTGCCCATGGCAGCGGCTCGGCCCGTCAGAAGGCTAAATACCGTGAGCAGCGTGCCAACCGCAAGAGCCAGCACAGGAAATAAATAATAGATAATGGATAATTGTGGGAGCGTCCCATGGTTATCCATTATTTTTTATGGTTAGCGGAGCATGATGAATCATGTCCCTACAAATTCCCCATTTTCCTTGCGTGGCCGCAACATGGCGGCCACCTACATATGTTAGAATGCTTTTCCGAATGAGATATAAGGATACAGTACTGGCTTCTGAACACCATGACTGTCTCCGAAATTAAAGGAAGGACTTACGCCCACACGAAATTGGAAACCATTCTTGGCAGTATGTCGATAGCCGATATTCCCAAATACATAATAGCCGAAAACATTTCTGGAATGCTGATAAGTCGTTCCCTGATAATACTGCATCACGCCGGTGCTTACATTCTCGAAGCCCCTGACATCAACATCGGGTGAATCCTTGATCTTCTCATAGGTTTGTGCATCTATCTGCTGCCATTCCGTCTCCTGATAATGACCGTTATAAATACCCAAACTGACTCCCATACCCAATTCCAGATGACTATGCTGGTTACCCAACAAATAATTGATCTCAACGGGTACGGCATAAGCGCGGGTATTCTCGTCACCATCTAAGAAATCAGAGCTTTCACTATATCCCCAAGAGAGGCCTGTGCGCCATCCCCAATGAGAAAACTCACTGAAGCGAGAATCATAATTGATTCCCACAATTGTAGATGCACCACCCAACTCCAAGTAGATACTCTGTTGTCTTTCTGCCGACACCGTCTGATTCTGTGCCCACAACGTCAATGGCAACAGACATGCCATCAACGCAAAGATATTCTTCTTCATTTTTTTTTATTGTTTTTCCTTACTTTTATTTATTCGAGCTCCAAGCCAACGACCTTTGTATTTAACAGCTCCATAAACTGTTCCACTTGATAGGCTAGTAGATGTACCCTTATCCATAGAGATAGATTTAAGATTAAATCCTCCGTTTACAAAATATCGTTTAAAATATTTTCTACCCTTTTCCTTTCCTGTTTCTATACTTTTTCGTACCTTTGCACCCGCATACGGTTCATGTCGCTGAGACGTGACGAAGAGGGAACCGGGTGAGAGTCCCGGACAGTCCCGCTGCTGTGTGCAGTCCTTTCATCGGAGAGAACATCCGTGGCCACTGACAGTTTTTTCGGGAAGGCCGTTCTCTTCCGGACTGCGAGCCAGAAGACCTGCCGTCGTGCGTATATTCCGTTGTCACTCCGCGAGGGTTCGGAGTCAGCGTGACAGAGAGAATGATATGAAGAAAGGTATAATAATGAGGATGACTGTACCCCTTCGGGTTTGCGCGCTGTTGTTGCTCGCTCTTTTTGCTGTCTCCGCGTGGGGTCAGAAGAGCAAGCAGGAGCGGCAGAAACGACTCATGTCCGATTCCGTCTTCCAGATCCATGAGGTTGTGGCCCGTGGCTCGCAGAATGTGTCACCCCACCAGACCATTTCTCGGAAACAGATCTCTGCCCTGGCCTCCAACAATGTTGCTGATGCCTTGAAATACCTTGCGGGTGTACAGATCAAGGATTATGGCGGCCTTGGCGGTCAGAAGACTGTCAATGTGCGGTCCCTCGGTTCCCAGCATGTCGGCGTCTATCTCGACGGCGTGCGTATCACCAACGCGCAGAACGGTACCGTCGACCTCGGCAAATACTCCCTGACGACGCTCGAGTCGGTCTCCCTCTTCAATGCTAACAAGACGGAGCCGCTGATGACGGCCAGCGAGTATGCCTCCGCCTCTACCGTCTACCTCAAGACGCACCGCCCTGACAGCACGTCGCTCCTGGCGTCGTATTCTTATGGCTCTTTCAACACCCATAAGGTGAATCTCACCTATTCTTATAAGCAGCTCGGCTTCATCGACGCGCAGTATACCCATACCGATGGCGATTATCGCTTCCGTTACCATACAGAGTATGAAGACACCACGGGCACGCGCCGTAATGACAACCTCGACCAGATGCGCATTGAGGGCTGTCTCTTCTATGGTCCCTGGCAGTGGCATACCTATTATTATCTCTCTTATCGTGGCCTTCCCGGAGGAATCGTACGCCGTCTCTCTGACCAGTATACCGATGTCGGCAAGGAGTGGGACCAGAACTTCTTCTCCCAACTGTCCTATCAGCATCATTTCGGTCTCCTCGGTCTCCGTGGCATCGTGAAATATGCTAATGACCGTCTCCATTACCGTTCCGACTTCGACGAGAATGTCAGTGTCCATAGCAATGTCACTTATCACCAGCAGGATATCTACAGTGCCGTGGCCCTGAGCTATACTTATCACCATTTCGGTATCTCCCTTTCACCCGATCTGCGGTGGAGTGACCTCACGACAGACCTGAAGCATTTCCATTATGTCTACCGCATCGACTCGAAGACATCTATCACGGCCTTCTATAACCTCGGCGGACTGTCGGTTAATGCCACGGCTCTGTATACCTATTGTAAGGACCATACTTATAAGGAAGCGGCACCGCTGCACCGCTGGACCTGGGACGCCCTCGCCTCCTACCGCCTCGGCGGCTGGACGCTGCGGGCATTCTATAAGACGGTCTTCCGCATCCCGACACTCAACGACCTCTACTATACCCTTGTGGGCAACCGCTTCCTCAAGCCCGAATATACGCAGCAGTGGGATGCCGGCGTTACCTATACCCATGGCTGGCTCCACGTGCAGTGGGACGCCTATTTCAACCATGTCAAGGATCGTATTGTCTGTCTGCCGCTGAAAGGCTCGTTCCAGTGGTCGATGCTCAACTACGGATATACCCGCTGCATCGGTACCGACCTGAGTGTCAACGCAACGTTCAAGCACCATATCATCATGTTCTCGGGAACTTATATGGATGACCGCAACCATACGAATCCCGGTGGCAAGGATTATAATGATTTTGTGGCCTACTCTCCGCGCTGGTCTTTCTCCGCCATCTATACCTTCCTGTGGAAAGGGTGGGAGGCCTCCGTCTCCGATATGTTCGTCGACAAGCGTTACTGGACGGCACAGAACAGTATCGATGATCCCCTTGGCCGTTATAACTGTACCGACGTGAAAGTGGGCTATCATTATCGGATGATGACCGTTGAGGCTGAGTGTCAGAACCTCTTCGACAAACCTTACGAGATGATTCAGCGCTGGCCGATGCCCGGCAGACGATATGCCGTGACGGTGAAGGTCGCCCTCTGATCCCCTTGCAGGGCCGCAGCCTGCAAAGAAAATGATTATACATTATATATATGAATAAAAATTACTTCTTAGCGTTCCTTTTCCTCCTTCTCGCTTCCCCGTTATGGTCGCAGACGAAGGAGAACCTCATCGTCTGTGATGAAGGCAACTGGCAGAGTGATAACGGGCAGCTGTCGTACTATGACGCTTCCACGGGTACGGTGACGAACCAATGGTTTCGGAAAGTCAACGGCACAAAACTCGGTGATACGCCAAACGATATCATTCAGGTCAACGACACCCTCATCGCCGTTGCCGTTAACTGGTCGAATCTCATCCAGTATATCCACCCCGACGGTACGGCCTGCGGGGCTACGGAGAACGTGCCGAACAACCGCCGCATGTGCTCCGACGGCCGCTACCTCTATATCACGTCCTATGCCCACAAGTGCACCATCGGCGGCAAGGAGGTGACCTTCACGAAAGGCTATGTCGCCAAGATCGATGTCAATAGTCATGAGGTCGTCGATACCTGTCAGGTAGGGTGGGAGCCCGAGGGCATCCGCCTCTACAATGGTAAGCTCTATGTTGCCAACTCCGGCGGTTATGCCTTCGCCGAGAAGCATGACTACGAGAAGACGATCTCCGTCGTCGATGCCGCCACGATGAAGCTGGAGAAGAATATCGATACGGGCTGTATCAATCTCTATAGTGAGATGTCGCAGGCCGGTCCTTATCTCCTCGTCAACTCCTGTGGCGATTATTATGAGACCGCCGCGAAGACTGTCATCCTCAACTGTGACAACGACAAGGTGACGACCTTCGACTTCCCTTGTACCTACAACAGTACCGACGGCAAGAAGTTCTACACCATCGGCAGCGCCTTCTCCTATAATACGGGAGAGTATACCTGGTATGTCAACACCATCGACCCGACAACGATGACGGTGACGAGCGGCGTCTTCAATGATGCTATCACGTCGAAGATCAAGAGTCTCACGGCGCCCTATGAGCTCTATATCTCCCCCTATACGGGTAATGTCTATTTCACCGATGCCCAGAGCTATGCCAATGCCGGTGACCTCTATGGCTATACGCAGAGTGGCACGATGCTCTTCGGCCCTGTTGAGATATACATCAACCCCGCCCATATCCTCGCCCTGCCGCCTGCCAGTGCCACGGGCATCGGCAAAGTAGAGCAGCAATCCTATGCCAGCGATGCAATGTATAATCTCGCCGGTCAGCGTGTCGGCAAGGATTATCATGGCGTAGTCATCCGCGGAGGAAAGAAATACATAAAATAAACGCCTATCTCCCACCGTAGGGTGCGGCCTTTGTGGCCGTCCTAACGGGGAATCGTGGCGTTAGGACGGCCACAAGGGCCGCCCCTACGGTGGATTAAATAACAATAATATATATGCGAAAACTTTTACTTTTTATTTTCACGCTCTGTCTGGCTTTCCAGGCACATGCGCAGAAAGCCTACATCGACTCGGTGTATGACTTCCAGCCCGCACCGGGACAGTTTGTCAACGAGCTCCCCGTATATAAGACCGGTGATACGAAAGACTCCATTCTCAAGCGGGTCAACGCCGCCATCTGTGTGAAGGATGGCAAAGGCCTCGTATCTCTCGGCGCCTATGGCGGCTACATCGTTTTCGGCTTCGACCATAAGATCGAGAATGTGAAGAACCACATGGATTTTCAGGTCATCGGCAATGCCTTCTGGGGTACAGCCGCGAAAAAAGCCCGTGGCGGCAGCTGTGAGCCCGGCATCATCCTTGTCAGTAAGGATGTCAACGGCAACGGTATCCCCGATGATCCATGGTATGAGATCGCAGGCAGTGAATATAACAGCCCTGCCACGATCCACAATTATCGCATCGTTTATGAGCAGCCCGACGAGAACAAGGTCAAGACGCCCGATAACAAACACTCCCTTTCCGATACTACCTATGTGCATTGGACCGACAACCAAGGCGGTAAGGGCTATGTCTATAAGAACACGTTCCACTCCCATAGCTATTGGCCGCAGTGGGAGACCGACAGCACGACGCTGACCTTCGAGGGAACGAAACTCGCTGACAACTATATTGATGAGAGTGGCAAGGGTACTTATTATGTGCAGTATGCTTATGGCTATGGCTATGCCGACAACGCGCCCAATAAAGACTCCCTCTCCTATATCAATATCGACTGGGCCGTGGATGCCGACGGTAACCCCGCCAACCTCGACGGTATTAACTTCGTGAAAGTCTACACTGGCGTCAATCAATACTGTGGCTGGCTCGGTGAGACGAGTACGGAAGTCGGTGGTGCTCTTGATCTCCACATGACGGGCCGTGATATTGAGGATCCGATCACTACACGTATCTACGTCCCCACGGCAACATCCGTCACCGACGGCCGCACAGCCATCTACACCCTCACAGGCACGCGTGTCGACACTCCCGTCGCCGGGCAGATCTATATCGTCCGCAGTAACGGAAAGACGAGGAAAGTGGTGTGGAAGTAGGGACATGATTTATCATGTTCCGCAAAAGGGGGAAGAAGTTCCATGTCCATTAAATATTCATCAAATATTCATTCATAGCAAACGCTGATCCCTAATCCCTTTGCAGGGGCCGTCCCTTATGGCGGCCCGATGCCGGTACGGCAGTCTTATCCCCTCTCTTGTGGATCATTCGGCGTACCGCCGACGGGCCGCCACAAGGGACGGCCCCTGCAAAGGGATATGGGGTAGGCCTATTCATCATGAAGAAATCTCTACTTCTCATGGCTGCACTGGCAGCCTTCACGCTCGGGGCACAGGCCGCCGACGATAACACCGTGACCTTCGAGGATGTCACGCTCGGTGCCGACACGATCATGGCTATGACCGATGGTGCCAACGCCTTCGAAAACAACGGCTTTGAATTCAACTACAATTATTATCCCGACTGGAGCTATTGGTCAGGCTTTTGTGTCACGGGAAAACATGACACATCCTTCAAAGACTACCATGACCAGTATAATAGTTGTTTGGGTCATGGCTATGACGGTTCCAACAATTATGCCGTCGTCTATCCCCAGGGCGAGAAAATCGCAGTGAAAGATGGCAAAACTACCATCTCTGGTTTCTATGTCGCTGCCAACGCCTATCTGCAGAACGCTATCCTCGTCGGTGATGGCATGACGACGGGAGCTTTCTCCACGGGTGACTGGTACCGCGTCGATGTCATCGGATATGATGACGACACGCCGACGGATACCGTCTCTTATTATCTCGCCGACTACCGTTCTGAGACAGAGGCAAACCATTATTATGTGAAGGACTGGACGTGGCTCGACCTATCTAAACTTGGTGAGGTCTCCGCCATCTCTTTCCGTTTAAGCAGCAGTCGCAATAATAGCTATGGCATGACGACACCGGGATATTTCCTCATGGATAATTTCAACGGCTCCTACGATGGGACAAGCAAATCTCTTTCCGCCATCGACAATACCGCCACCGCCATCGCCACGATCTCTCGTCGTGAGACCACGAAGGACGCTCCCGTTTATAATCTCGCCGGTCAGCGTGTCGGCCGTGACTATAAGGGTGTCGTTATTCGTAACGGTAAGAAGTACGTTCAGAAATAAACGCTTTTAACAATTGTGCAAAGCCTCTGCACAACTTGTGCAAGGCCTCTGCACACTTTGTGCAGACCCTTTGCACAATTGTTAAATGACATGGATAAGTGGCTCTGGCCAATGGATATTCTTCGTGGCTAAGGCATTTCATCAATGATCATCAATAACCGCTCTTCCACCGTAGGGTGCGGCCCTTGTGGCCGTCCTAACCGGGAATCGTGACATTTGGACGGCCACAAGGGCCGCACCCTACGGAGGATTTAGGACGGCCACAAGGGCCGCACCCTACGGTGGATCTATTGAAATTATTTATTCCTCTTCTCCCTCGTCTATTTCCGGATAGGCGAGTTCGCAAACTTCGTGATCGATGTCCAAAGGAGCAGAATAGCCATGGGCGGTAAAGAGGGCTTGAAGGGCAGTCAACTGATGCTGGTTGAGTTTGTATTCGCCACTGTTGTAACGGTAGAAGTTACGGCGGCCACCAAAGAAGCGGTATACGGTATTCTTCATCATACGCAGGTCGGCGTATGCAATGTTGTTGAAGAGTTTGGAGAAGCCATAATAAAAGGTCTCTTTGCGGATAGGGGCGAAGCAACGGCAACTGCCGTCGTTCTTCAACATGTAGGGCATGATCATCGGTCCGAAATAGGACTTGTGGGGAGCCACCGCCAGCAATCGATACCGTAGACATTCTGTTTTTCGGGGGCATTTCTCATTCATGCAAAGCGGATACATCGGCGCCTTGTTGAGATAGTCTTTGGTTGAAAGCGTAAAGTTAGTTTCTTGTTTCATATATATTGTTTTTAGGTTTATTCGGTCATCTTTATATTGCAAAGATAGTAAATAATCTGAGAAGTTCCAAGGAAATAATTATCTTTTTTTCTTTACACTTCATTTTCACCTCGTCTTAACCACGTTGTAACACACTCTCCCGACCTTTGCGACCAACTTAAAAAGAAGAATCAAAAAAGGTAATGAGAAAACGAATCATTCGTATTTTATGTTGTCTGGCCTGTCTGTTGGCAGGCGTTCAGACGTTGTTTGCCGCCAAGCCTTGGAAGTTGGCGGTATTGTCCGATGTCCATTTGATGTCACCGCAGTTACTTGTTGAGGACGGTTCTGCCTTTCAGGCCTATCTCGACGGTGACCGGAAACTGTTGAAGGAAAGTCCCGAGATTCTCGACAGTATCACGGCGCGTGTGCTGAAGGAGCGTCCGCAGGTGGTATTTATCTGTGGCGACCTCACGAAAGACGGAGAGCTCGTCTCCCATGAGCTGTTGCGCAACCGTTATCTCAGCCGTTTTCTGAAGGCCGGTATCAAGGTGTATGTCGTTCAACGATGTAAAAGTAAAGAAGTAGGGACATGATTTATCATGAAATATATACTGCGCAGTGTATGAAAAAATCTGTTACTCTGTCTTTTTTCCTTTTTTGGCGGAACATAATAAATTATGTCCCTACGGTGGATCAGTTTTTTGTTTTCTATTTGTTTTTTCGGGAAAATATCCATAACTTTGCAGCGGTAAATATAGATACAACAGAAATGAAGAAAATCGTTTATTGTTTGGCTGTTGCCCTCGCCCTCGTGGCCTGCAACGGCAAGAATACAGGTAAGGGCGCTGCCGCCGATACTACGGCTGTAGCCGCTGATAGTGACTCCACCGCTCAGAAGGCTGACTCTGTCGCAGCAGGTGATTCCCTCGTTTTCACGGGTACGCTCCCTGCCGCTGATTGTGACGGTATTCGTTACCATCTCGCTCTCGACCAGCAGAAGAAGCATTTCACGCTGAAGGAGGACTATATGGAGAGTGCCGACAAGGTGAAGGATACGTTCTATGAGAAGGGAACGGTCGCAGAGATCGCCAAGGACGACAAGAAAGCGCTGAAGCTCGATACCGGAACGAAGGGTGACGAACTCTATTTCCTTGAGAAGGATGCCAACACGCTGACCCTCGTCAGTGAGGATCTCGAGGAGAGTGTAACGGGTGGAAACTATAACTTGAAACTGGAGAAATAACCTTGAGCGCATTACAGAAACTCTTTGGCTTTAATGCCCAGACGATGTCAGTCCGCACGGAAGTCGTGGCCGGACTGACAACTTTTTTTACGATGTGTTATGTCCTTGCCGTCAACCCCGCCGTACTCAGTGCTACGGGAATGGACAAGGGAGCCCTGTTCACCTCTACGGCGGTAGCCACGGCGATAGCGACACTCCTGTTGGCGCTGATGGCGAAGCTGCCGTTTGCCCAGGCACCGAGCATGGGTCTGAACGCCTTCTTCGCCTTCACCCTCTGCCAGGCCATGGGTTATACGTGGCAACAGGCGCTGGCCATCATGCTCATCGAGGGTGTCGTCTTCCTCCTTATCACGTTTCTGAATATCCGTGAGATGATCCTCAACGCCATCCCCACGAACCTGCGCTATTCCATCTCCGTGGGTATCGGCATGTTCATCGCCTTCATCGGACTGAAGAACGCGCAAATCATCGTCGCCAATCCCGCCACCTTCGTCGGTCTGGGGACCTTCACGGCGACATCGATCCTTGGCATCATCGGTATCATCCTCAGTGGTGTTCTCATGGCCCGTGGCGTGAAAGGAGCGCTGTTTATCGGTATCCTTCTGACAACGATTATCGGAATCCCCATGGGGGTCACGGTCTTCCCCGATCACTGGATGCCCGTGTCACTGCCCCAGGATATCAGCCCGATCTTCTGTAAGTTTGATTTCACGGGACTGTTGTCGGTAAAGACCGTGATGGTCGTCATCTCCCTCCTCCTCGTGAATATCTTCGATACCGTCGGCACCCTCATCGGACTGTCGTATAAGACGAATATCGTACGCCCAGACGGTACCATCCCTCATATCCGGGAGGCCATGCTCAGTGATGCCATCGGCACGACCTGCGGCTCCTTCCTCGGATCGAGTACAATCACGACGTATATCGAGAGTGCGTCAGGTATCGCTGAGGGCGGCCGCAGTGGACTGACCTCATTCACCGTGGCGATGATGTTCATCATCTCCCTCTTCCTCAGTCCCCTCTTCCTCCTCATCCCCGGTACGGCGACGAGTGGTGCCCTCGTCCTCGTGGGCGTGCTGATGCTCGACAATGTGAAACGCCTCGATCTGAGCAATGTCAGTGAGGCCTTCCCGGCATTCATCACGATGATCACGATGGTGCTGTGTTATTCCATCGCCGATGGTATCTGTCTCGGTATCCTCAGTTATGTCATCCTGAAAGCCTGCACGGGACAGATCCGCCAACTCAACGCCACCCTGTGGGTGCTGTCGGCATTGTTTGTGTTGAATTTCATTTTTGGATAAGAGCCACCGTAGGGGCACCCCTTGTGGGCGCCCTAATAATCACTATTCCCGGTTAGGACGGCCACAAGGGCCGCACCCTACGGTGGATCAATAAAATTCATATATTATGATATATTCTGTATCAAAAACGATGGAGATCTCGGCTGCCCATCAGCTGAAGCTCTCCTATGCCAGCAAATGCAGCCGGCTGCATGGGCATAACTGGCATGTACGTGTCTTTCTGATGAGCCGTGAGTTGAATGCCGACGGGATGGTGTACGACTTCTCGGATATCAAACATAAGATCCATGGTTATCTCGACCATGGCAACCTCAACGACCTTCTGCCTTTCAACCCCACGGCAGAGAATATCGCCCGGTGGATTGTCAGCCAGTTTCCTCAGTGCTATAAGGCCATTGTCCAGGAGAGTGACGGTAATGTTGCCCAGTGCGTCGATGAGGAGAAGATCAAAGGGGTGGAAGGATTAGTGTTATAAAAGCCTCACCCCCGCCCCCTCTCCGAAGGAGAGGGGAGTGAAATGTCTCTTTCCCTCTTTGGGGTGATGCATATAATATAATAAGGTAATAAACAATGGAAGATATTAACGAGAAGAAAAAAACCGCTTTCCCTACTGCAAGAGAAGGGAAGAGACATACTACTCCCCTCTCCTTTGGAGAGGGGCAGGGAGGAGAGGCTGTAGTGGGGGATTCTGTGGCCCGTTTTTTTGTCTCCGAAATTTTTTATTCTCTTCAGGGCGAGGGACGATGGACGGGAAGGGCAGCGATCTTCGTCAGATTTTCCGGCTGTAACCTCCGTTGTCCGTTTTGTGATACCGATTTCTCCCGTTACCGGGAGATGACGGAGGAGGAGATCATCGATGCCGTCGGTCAGTGGCCGCAGTGTAAGTTCATTGTCTTTACGGGAGGGGAACCGACGCTGCAGCTTACGGACTCCCTCGTGGCGAAGTTGAAGGCCCGTGGCTATTTCATGACCGTAGAGACGAACGGCACACATCCCGTCCCCGCGGGTATCGACTGGATCACCTGTAGTCCGAAGACCGCCTTCGTGGCTAACGGAGCGTTGAAGATCTCCCGTTGTGATGAGGTCAAGGTCGTGTATGATGGTATCCATGCGATCAGTGACTATTGCCTCGACTGTCGTTACCGTTATGTACAACCCTGTGACACCGGTGATGCTTCCACGACAGAAGCCAATCTCCGTGGTGCCATCTCCTATGTCCAGCAATATCCCCAGTGGCAGCTATCGTTGCAAGTCCACAAAATCCTTAAGATCCAATAACAGGGTGCGGCCCTTGTGGCCGTCCGGGGTGCGGCCCTTGTGGCCGTACCCTGCAAATCCCATTTTGTAACATTTATATCACTAACTGTAAACATCTGTACCGCCTTTATTCGCCCATAATGCGTAACTTTGCAACGTCGATGATCAGATATCGACGGAAACTAACAACGATTATAACTATGAACCGATATAAGATTTTCAGTATGGCCACGCTCCTGCTCGCCGGTGGACTGACCTTCACGGCCTGCAGTGATGATGATGAGCCTACGATATACAACCAGCCAATTGTCTCTTCGGCATCCGTCATCACGGGCGATGCCGTCCAGACGGCCGTCTCGGCCACGATCACCGGTAAGATCACGGACCTGTCCTCACAGTCTACCTCTGCTTACAAGGCCGGTATCAAACTCGTCACCGACACGATGACGACAAAGATCCAGAATGGTGAGGAGATCGACGCCACCCTCGGTGACGACGGTACCTTCACCGTGGAGAAGACGGGACTGAAGAAAAACCAGAAGTATTACTATGCCGCCTTCGTCACCCTCCAGGGCAAGGTGTCCTACTATGGTGAGGTGAAGACGTTCACCACTACTGATGCCACGGTGAGCGCCACCAAGGCCACGGATATCACGATGAACCAGGCCACTCTCTCGGGCACGCTGGCCAACGTCACCACGCTGCCTTCCGACGCCACCCTCTCCGCCGGTATGCTCCTCTCCAGAGGCAAGGACGATACGTCGTTCAGTGCCGGCAAGGATATCACCGTCAGTGATGTCGCCACGGCGCAGAAAGGTACGCCGTTCACCCTGAAGGTTAAGGGCCTGCTGCCGAATACGAAGTATTACTACAAGGCTTACATGAAGCTCAACGATGGCTATATCTACAGTAGCATCGACTCTCTGACGACGGCCGATTTCACCACGGAATTCGTCGACCTTGGACTGAGCGTTCAGTGGGCCAAGACGAATATCGGTGCCTCCTCGGAGGAAGAGGAGGGTGGCCTCTACGGCTATGGTGATCCCACGGGGCTCCAGGAGAGTGCCACGGGCAGCTATGCCAACGTTGACATCACGGGCAGTAACCTCGATATTTGTGCCGCCTCTGCCTCCGGTGGTCGTCTGCCCTCCGTCTCCGAAGTCCAGGAACTGTTGCAGAAATGCCAGATCGAGGATGCCACGGAGAATGGTGTCGCCGGATACAAGGTGACGGGCCCCAATGGCAACAGTATCTTCATCCCGAAGGCCGGTGTCCGCAATGGCTCCGTCGTCGACGGTGAGGGCTCTCGTGCCGAACTGTGGACGGGAAGTATCGATGGCAACGACGCCACACGAGCCTATACCTTCGATGTCAGCAGTAAGACCTTCGGAGCCGCCACGACCTCCCTCGGTCTCTCCGCCCGTGCCGTCCGCCAGACGGTAGTGCCGTTCACCAACAGTAAGCTCGTCCTCGGCAACAATAATGATGATGCCCGCATCGAGATCTACAACGCCTATGGCAGCACGAAGGATAATCCGGGTCTCGACGCCACGAGCTTCATGTTCACGAAGAAGATGTATGTCACCTTCACCATCGTCGGCCTGCCCGACGGTACCGCGCCGTTCAACGCCACCATCGGCTTCGCCGACGGCTCCTGGAGCGTACAGGACTGGAGCTCTTCCGTCACCGTGAAGGGTAACGGCACCTATACCATCCCCGTCACGGCCACGCAGACGGCCAAGGGTGTCAACGTCTTCGTCATTGACCTCAAGGGCAAGGCCGGCCTCTTCGATGACGGCAGCGTGAAGGCCTTCATCAACTCCATCGTCGTCGATGATGACAGTTACCTCTCTGCCGGTTATACCACCGACGGACAGACCATCGACCAGAGCAAGCTCGTCTATGGTAACCTCGAGAGTAACAAGGATGACTACTGCATCGAGATCTACAATGCCTATGGTGAGAAGAACACGAAGGGCGCCTGCGCCAACTTCAGCAACCTCGATGTCGGCAATGCTCTCCATGTCGTCTTCTCCCTTGAGGGAATGGGAACGCTCACCACACCGTGCCGCGCCAGCATCATGTTCGCCTCCGGCGACTGGAGCTGCCAGAACTGGGACTTCAACTGCAAGGGCAGTACGGAGGTGACGAAGGACGGTGTCTATACCGCCTCTATCTATCCGACAACCGGTGCCGGTGGCACGCCCGCCGTCTTTACCGTGGACATCAAGGACCTGAAGAAGCAGATTGCTGACCTCTCCACCGTTAAGGCGAAGGTCCTCGGTATTTTCTGGGAATAATCACTCATATATATGAGAAAGTACTTCATCATTTTGATCGCTGCTCTTCTCGCAGTCGGTTGCTCTGAGACCCAGAAGCCTCAGGGTGGCCGGCTGCCCGAGAAGGACAGTATCGCTGTCAACACCAATTACGACAGTATCGTCGCCGCCAAGGCACGTGCGGAACTCGACTCCAACTATCGGAAGAGTGAGACCTACCGTTATGCTGAGGAGAGCTATCACCGCAAGATCGCCGAGGAGACACGTGGCATGAGCCATATCGACCAGCTCCTCTATGAGTATGAGATCGCCGTGACGAGTCTCAACCGCATGGGACGGCAGCAGACCGCCCATCCGGAGGCGATGGCCAACGGTACGGCGCAGAAGCTCATGAGTGTCTATGGTCGTCAGGCTGTGGAACTCCATGATGAGCTTGCCACGATGAAACTCTCTGCCGACCAGCAGCGACGCTTTGAACAACTGAACAATAAACGTGACTAAATCCATAACGACTTATGAAACGAATCTCTCTCTCCCTTCTCTTCGCCTGTGTGCTGGCCACCGCCAATGCCCAGGACAACCCGCGCATCACCTCCATGGACCTCAGTGCCACGGAGATCGCCCATTATATGGCACCGGGATGGAACCTCGGCAACACCCTCGAGGCCGGCAACAACGCGAATAATTTCACCAATAACGGCGGTCTCTCCGCTGAGACGTCCTGGCAGAGCGCCACGACGACGCAGGCCCTCATCGACCTCCTCAAGGAAAAAGGCTTCAAGAGCGTCCGCATACCCTGTGCCTGGGTGATGGGACATATCACCGACAAGACGACCATGGCCATTGACAACGACTGGATGCAGCGCGTGAAGGATATCATCGACTACTGCATCAAGGATAATATGTATGTCGTCATCAACGACCATTGGGACGGTGGCTGGATCGAATACGACGGTTTCACCACCGGTGCTGATGTCTCCGCGAAGAAGGAACAGCTGCGGCTCCTCTGGACGAATATTGCCAATGCCTTGAAAAACTATGATGAGCGCGTCATCTTCGCCGGTCTCAACGAGCCCGGTGTCGGCGGCAAGAGTCCCGAGGCCTCCGGCAGCAAGCTCTCCGACCTGACGACGTTCACCTCGCGGCTCATCGACTATGAACAGGTGTTCATCGATGCCGTCCGTGCCACAGGAGGCAACAATGCCAAGCGTATCCTCGTCGTACAGGGACCGAATACCAGCAGCAGTGACACCTATACTTATTTCGATGTCACAAAACTCAATGACAGTGCCGATGATCGGTTGATGGTGGAGATCCATTTCTATGATCCTTATCAGTTCTGTCAGATGGAGAGTGATGCCTCCTGGGGCAAGGCCTATTACTATTGGGGCTCGAACACGCCCGGTAATGATGCTGACCACACGGCAAAGGCCAACTCCACGGAGAAGAACCTGAAGAATACGATGACCCATCTCAAGACGGCGTTCGTCGATGCCGGTTATCCTGTCGTCATGGGTGAGTATGGCGCTATCCACCGCTCGATGTCGTCTGTCACCAATGGCAGTCAGAAAATGCACGATGCCTCCCGCCAGTACTGGTATAAGTTCGCCACGTCTCAAGCTATGATGCATGGTCTGATTCCTTTCGTGTGGGACAATAATGGTGCGTCCAACAACACGATGAAGATCTTCAACCGCTCTGACTGTACCGTCTACGACCAGTATGACCTCGATGGTATCACTACAGGCTATGCCGCCGGTAAGACTTCCTTTAATTCGATATACCCTGAACCGTCCGCGACATCGGGTATCAGCGTCGTCGAATGCCCTGATACAGACGGACCCGCCGATGTCTATGACCTCCAGGGACGCGTAGTCAAGAAAAAGGTAGTTGACTTCCACAATATTTCTTTACCTTCCGGGTTATACATCTATAAAGGCAAAAAAGTAAAAATGTAAAATTGCCGTAGGGGCACCCCTTGTGGGCGCCCTAACGCCACGAACCCCGGTTAGGACGGCCACAAGGGCCGCACCCTACGGTGGACCTCCAATAAACACCACTAATTTCAACAAATATGCGAATCAATAAAAGAGTAATATCCGCCCTGATGCTCCTCAGCACATTGGGCCTCTCCGCCGCTTCGTTCACGCAGAACGGCAATTTCATCACCATCGAGGTGCAGAACCCCGGGGCCACGGCGCCACGGTGGGTACGCCTGCAGGTCGTGGGTAAGAAGATCATCCGTGTTGAGGCCACCCGTGAGGCTTCCTTCCCCGTGAAGGAGAGCCTGATCATCGTGCCCCAGCAACAACCCGACTTTAAATATTCTGTCCAAGAGGACAACAGCGATGTCAGTGTCAACACCACCGCCGTCATCGCCCGTGTCAACAAGCAGACGGGCCGTGTCCGTTTCTATGACGAGAACGGCAAGCAGATCGTCGCCGAGGATGAGAATGGCAAGCAGCTGTGGCCCTACACCGTCCCCGAGCGCGAGATCGGTGTCGACAGCCATCTCTCGGAAGCACAGAAGCATGGCTGGACGTGGCGTCTGCTCTTCGACAACGGCAGTGATGAGGCGTTCTACGGACTCGGTCAGCACCAGGCCAATGAGCTGAACATGAAGGGCAAGAATGAGGAGCTCTACCAGTATAACACGAAGGTCAGCGTGCCCTTCGTCCTCAGCAACCGTGGCTATGGCATCCTCTGGGACAGCTACAGCTACTGCCGCTTCGGCAACCCCAATGCCAACCAGCCCATCAACCGGGTCTTCAAGCTCTATGACAAGGACGGCAACCCCGGTGCCCTCACGGGAACCTATGCCGACAAGGACGGCAAGCAGCTCGTCCGTCGTGAGGACAGTATCAACTACGAGGTCAGTCTTCCCGCCATCCCCCTGCGTAAGAACAGTGACGGCGATGTGAGCCATCTGCCCCAAGGCTTCAAGCTCAAGGGTGCCCACGTGACCTATGAGGGTTATATCGAGGCCCCGGAGGACAACAACTACCACTTCAACTTCTATTATGCCGGATATACGAAGATGTTTGTTGACGGCAAAGAGGTGATGCCCGAGCACTGGCGCCAGGCTTGGAACCCCAACGCCTGCAAGTTCGATGTTGCCATGAAGAAAGGCCAGAAGTCGAAGGTCCTCATCGACTGGTATCCTGATGGTGACGTGTCCTACTGCGGACTGCGTGTCGCCACGCCGGAGAGCGAGAGCGAGCAGCAGAAGATGAGCATCTGGAGTGAGATGGCGAAGGATCTCGACTATTATTTCATCGCCGGTAAGGATGCCGACGAGATCATCCATGGCTACCGCACACTGACGGGTAAGGCTCAGGTGTTCCCCAAATGGGCTCTCGGCTTTTGGCAGAGCCGTGAGCGCTACAAGACGAGCGGGGAGATCGAGGAGACACTTGGTGAGTTCCGCAAGCGCCATATCCCTGTTGACAATATCGTACAGGACTGGAACTACTGGGCCGAGGACCAGTGGGGCTCCCATCAGTTTGAGCAGAGCCGTTATCCGCATCCGCAGGCCATGCTCGACAGCGTCCATGCCATGCACGGCCGCTTCATGATCTCCGTATGGCCGAAGTTCTATCCGAATACGAAGAACTACCAGGAGCTCGATGCCCATGGATGGATGTACCATCAGAGTATCGCCGACTCCATCCGCGACTGGGTGGGCCCGGGCTATATGAACTCGTTCTATGACGCCTACAGTGCCGGTGCCCGAAAGCTTTTCTGGCATCAGATGGATGAGAACCTCTACAGCAAGTATAAGTTCGGCATCGATGCCTGGTGGATGGACGCCTCCGAGCCGAATGTCCGCGACTGTACGCCGATGTGGTACCGTAAGGCCCTCAGCGGTCCCACCGCCCTCGGCTCCTCAACGGAATATTTCAATGCCTACTCCATCGTCAACGCCGACGCCATCTACAACGGCCAGCGCTCCGTCAACCCCAACCAGCGCGTGTTCCTCCTCACCCGCAGTGGCTTCGCCGGTGAGCAGCGCTATTCCACGGCAACATGGAGTGGTGATATCGGTACCCGTTGGGAGGACATGCGGGCGCAGATGACGGCCGGCATGAACTACTGCATCGCCGGACTGCCCTTCTGGGGCATGGACCAGGGCGGCTTCTCCGTGGAAGACCGCTATGTGAAGGCCCAGCAGGAATACGACCGCACGGGTGTGGAGAATGCCGACCTGAAGGAGTGGCGTGAGCTGCAGGCCCGTTGGAACGAGTTCGGCTGTTTCATCCCGTTGTACCGTACCCACGGTCAGTGGCCGTTGCGTGAGGTGTGGAATATCGCTCCCGAGAATCATCCCGCTTACAAGGCCATCGTATGGTACGACAACCTCCGCTATCACCTCATGCCTTATCTCTACTCCCTCGACGGTGCCGTCCATTTCAAGGACTATACGATGATGCGTGCCCTCGTGATGGACTTCAACGGTGATGACAAGGTCTATGACATCAAGGATCAGTGGATGTTCGGTCCCGCTCTGATGGCCTGCCCCGTTGCCAAATATCAGGCTCGCAGCCGTCAGGTCTATCTGCCGAAACAGAAAGGCTGGTACGACTTCTATACGGGTAAGCACTATGCCGGTGGACAGACGATCACTGCCGACGCACCGCTGGAGAAGATCCCCGTCTTCGTTCCAGAGGGCGCTATCCTGCCGTTAGGTCCGCAGATGCAGTGGAGCGACGAGAAGCCAGCCGAACTTATCAACCTCTATGTCTATGCCGGCCGGGATGGCCAGTTCACCCTCTATGAGGATGAGGGCACCAACTACAACTACGAGAAAGGCAAGTATGCCACCATCGACTTCCAGTGGAACGACCGCACGCGTCAGCTGACGATCGGTGACCGCAAGGGCTCCTTCGACGGAATGCTTCAGAAGCGCCGCTTCAACATCGTTGTCGTCAGTGCCGACGCGTCGAAGGCTCTCGACCTCAACACCCCGGCGGGCAAGCTGGTGAAGTACAGCGGCAAGAAGCTGACGGTGAAGATGTAGGGACATGATTCATCATGTTCCGCCTTTTGCAGGGGCCGTCCCGTGTGGCGTCCCGATGCCCGATAGGGCATTCCATGTCCGCATATCGATTCGGCGTTCCGCCGACGGGCCGCCACAAGGGACGGCCCCTGCAATTGGGTCAATCATCCATGTCCCTACGTTGGTGGAACATGATAAATCATGTCCCTACGAAGGATCAAACCTCTGAAAATATGAAGAAACAACTAACAACTATCCTTCTGGCAGTCTTGTCGCTGCTCCCTGCCACCGCCCGTGAACGTCAGAACTTCGACGGGGGGTGGCTGTTCTGTCTCAATGACAAGGACAGCACGCTGTGGCAGGACAATACCTCCGATGCCTCCTGGCGCCGCCTCTCACTGCCCCATGACTGGGCCATCGAGGGCGACTTCTCCGCCTCCAATCCCTCCGGGGCCGGTGGCGGTGCACTCCCCGGTGGCATCGGCTGGTATCGGAAACATTTCCGCCTCGTCCCACAGCAAGACGAGAAAGTCTTCATCGACTTCGACGGTGTCTATATGAATGCCACGGTATGGATCAACGGCCACCGCCTCGGCACACGGCCCTATGGCTACAGCTCTTTCCGTTATGAGCTCACGCCATGGCTCCGTGCGGATGGCAATAATATCCTCACGGTGAAGGTCGACGACAGTGACCAGCCGAACAGCCGTTGGTACAGTGGCTGCGGAATCTATAGACATGTATGGCTCACTACGACCAATGCGCTGCACATAGAGCACTGGGGCGTTCACATAAACACAAAAGTCGTCCCTTCCTCATCAAGGGGGAAAAAGGGCGATGGGATAGCCCCTCCCTTTTCGGGGAGGGGTTGGGGAGAGGTTTCCTATGTTGGAGCCAACGGTGTCCATCCCGCCGTGCGTTTTACCGTCTATGACCCGCAGGGACGACAGGTGGCACAGTCGGAGAGCGGGACGCCCGACCAGACCTTCACGGTGAAGAACCCGCTGCTCTGGTCGCCCTCTACGCCGAATGTCTATACGGTGAAGACGGAGCTCATCGTCGACAACAAGACCGTTGATGCCGTCACGACGACCACGGGCTTCCGCTCCTTCCGCTTCGACGCGAAGACAGGCTTCTGGCTCAACGGCAAGAACATGAAGATCAACGGTGTCTGTATGCACCATGACCTCGGCTGTCTCGGTGCCGCCCTCAATGAGGATGCCCTCCACCGTCAGCTCGTCAAATTGAAGGCGATGGGTGTCAATGCCATCCGTTGCAGTCATAACCCTCCCGCTCCCGAACTGCTCAACATGTGTGACACCATGGGCTTCATCGTCATGGATGAGAGCTTCGATATGTGGCGGAAGAAGAAGACGCAGAACGACTATGCCCGCTATTTCGACCAGTGGCATGAGCGTGACCTCACCGATCTCGTCCTCCGTGACCGTAACCATCCGAGTATCCTGATGTGGTCCATCGGTAACGAGGTTCTCGAACAGTGGTCGTCAGCAAATGCCGACAACCTCTCCCTCGAGGAGGCAAACCTCATCCTCAACGCCGGTCATCAAATCGACGCGAAGAGTCTGCAGGGACAGTCTTGGGAGGAAGCCCTGACCCGTCAGCTCGCCGCCATCGTCCGCCGTTACGACACCTCACGGCCTATCACTGCCGGCTGTAACGAGCCCGATCCGAAGAACCATCTCTTCCGCAGCGGTGCCCTCGACATCATCGGGTTCAACTACCATAACAGTTACGTGAAGGACGTGCCGAAGAACTTCCCCGGGAAGCCGTTCCTCTTCACCGAGAGCGTGTCGGCGCTGCAGACGCGTGGCTACTACCGTCAGCCCTCCGACTCCCTCTTCATTCAGCCTGACCGCTGGGATAAGCCGTTCACCGATCCTACGATGATGTGCTCGGCCTATGATAACAGTTGTGTGCCCTGGGGTAACACCCATGAGCAGACCTGGGATCTCGTGAAGCATACGCCGTATGTCGCCGGACAGTTTATCTGGACGGGCTTTGACTATATCGGTGAACCGACACCCTTCGGCTTCCCCGCCCGCAGCAGCTATTTCGGCATCATCGACCTCGCCGGGTTCCCGAAAGACAGCTATTATATGTATCAGAGCGAGTGGACCGACAAGCCCGTGCTGCATCTCTTCCCTCACTGGAACTGGAATCCCGGACAGACCGTCGACCTCTGGTGCTACTACAACCACGCCGATGAGGTGGAGCTCTTCGTCAATGGCAAGAGCCAGGGGGTACGCCGTAAAGCGGGGACTCTCCCCAGTACAGATATGGTTCATCATGATCCGCAATCACCAGTAAAAGGACTGCATGAGGATTATCATGTGGCCTGGCGCGTGAAGTATGAGCCCGGAGAGGTGAAGGTCGTGGCACGAAAGGACGGAAAGGTCGTGAACACGCAGACGATCCGAACCGCCGGAGCACCCTATACCGTCAAACTCACGGAGGACTATCGCGGCAATAACACCCTCTTCGTTGAGGCTGATGTCGTCGATAAGGACGGCACCCTCTGTCCCTGGGCAGATGATGACCTCACCTTCGACGTCACAGGCGGAAAGATCATCGGGGTTGACAATGGCTGTCCGTTCTCCATGGAACGCTTCCAGGCCGATCACCGCAAGGCTTTCATGGGCAAGGCCCTCGTCGTCATCCGCTCCGATAGTCCCGGCGCTCCCGTTACCCTCTCCGCTGTCAGTCCGATGCTGAAAGTGGAGCGCAAGACATTCTGATCCGCCCTAATGTGGGTGCGTGGCCGCAACATGGCGGCCACCTACTCAGTGTCAGGAACATACATTCAGGTTAGCGCCATTAGCGCCATTGTTCTTGTTCCATAGAGGTCATTTACGCCTGCTAAACAACGTAGATAAAAAAATATCTCAGTTGTTTAGAAAAATATCTCAGTTGTTTATAAGATTATCTCATATAGATATTATCTTGGTAGATATTATCCATTTGCACCGAAAGGCGGATGTGTTTTTGTTGGTTTGATTTAATATCCATGAAAATCTTTCATTTTCTTGTTTTTTCCGAAAAAAGTAATTATCTTTGCACCCTAAGAACTGTAATCTATCAGAAAATGGGAAGAAGAGTTGTCATAACGGGAATGGGGATATGGTCGTG
>JAQXXT010000019.1 GCA_029226205.1 Prevotellaceae bacterium | reverse complement strand
GCCCCACCAACCGCCCCGACCCCCCGTTGGGCCGCCCACCCGGGCCGCACCCTACGGTGGATCATTTTTTTAAAGCGTCAAACAGTTCAGTTAATGCCTTGTCGGGATCTTTCGTCTCGTTGAGCAAGGTCACGAATTTCGAACCGATGATGGCGCCGGCGGCATTGGCCTGGGCACTCTCGAGGGTCTGCTTGTTGGAGATACCGAAGCCGATCATGCGCGGGTTCTTCAGGTTCATGCCGTTGATATGACGGAAGTAGGCCTGTTTGGCCTCACCGAAACTGCTCTGTGCTCCCGTGATACTGGCGGAGGAAACCATATAGATGAAGCCGTCGGTGTTCTCATCAATGAAACGGATACGCTCCTCACTCGTCTCGGGCGTGATCATCATGATGACACGGATGTCATACTTGTCGGCGACGGGCTTGACGACATTCATATAATCCTCAAACGGCAGGTCGGGGATGATACAGCCGCTGGCACCACTCTCCACACAACTCTGGAAGAAATGTTCGATACCATAATGCATGATGACATTGAGATACCCCATCATCACCAACGGGATCTTCACCTCGTCCTTGATGGCCTTCAACTGGTCGAAGATCTTCTGCAGTGTCGTGCCGTTCTTCAGGGCCACGGTACCGGCAGCCTGGATGACGGGACCGTCGGCGAGGGGATCACTGAAGGGGATACCGACCTCAATCATGTCAATACCACGGCGCTGCATCGTCAGAATGACATCGGCAGTACCTTCGAGTGTCGGACAGCCGGCACAGAAATAGAGGGAGAGGAGTTTGCGGTCACCTCTATTTTGGAAAAGGGAATTAATCTTATTAAGCCTCACCCCCTGCCCCTCTCCAAAGGAGAGGGGAGTGGTATGTTTTTTTGCTTCGTTTTCCTTGTTTGTTTCCATATGTTGCTTCCTTTCTGTTTTTTTTCTTATTATTTTCTATTATCCTTTTTGGGCAGAATATGATAAATCATATCCCTACATAAGGGGTCATTTGCAAGTCCTTCCCTTTGGGAGGGGTTGGGGTAGGCATCCTATAAAATCTCTTAACTTGTCAATATCCTTGTATCCGGGACGTGTCTCGAACTTACTGTTCAGGTCGATGCCGCGGAACATCGGATGGTGGAAGGCCTTGACGCGGTCGACATCATCGGGACCGATACCGCCGGAGAGGAGGAAGGGCGTGTTGCCGTGATAGGCCCGGAGGATATCCCAGTCGTACTGTGTGCCGTTGCCACCGGCCAGCGGACCTTTGGCATCGAAGAGGAATAGGTCGACATGGCCTTCATATTCCTCCGTGGCCTTGAGGTCGTCGGCGGTCTTCACGGGGAGGGCTTTGATGATCTTGATACCCGGCGCGATATCGGGGTCAAGGGTACGGCGGAGGTTGTCGATCATCACAGGACTCTCATGGCCGTGGAGCTGTACGTAACTCAGATGATAGTTGTATACGCGCGTGACAATGTTTTGGGGCATGTCATCGACGAAGACGCCGCAAAGTAAAGCCGAAGGACCCTGGCCATCTAAAGCCTCACCCCCCTGCCCCTCCCCAAAGGGGAGGGGAGTGATATGTCTCTTCCCTTCCGGGGCGGGATTCGTGGGAGAGATTGTGGTTGTTTCCTTTGCGTTGACGTGGGGAACCTCGATTTTCTTCTGTCCTTTGAGGATGGCATAGTCGGGGATGATACCGGCGAGACTGGAGGCCATGGGGACAAAACGCGGGGACTTCGGGGCGAAGATCAGGCCGATGATGTCTACGCCCAAGGCCCGCACCTGACGGATATTCTCGGCATCCGTCATGCCACATACCTTAATAATCATCCTTCAGGCTTTTTATAAACTGTGCTAATGCTTCTCCCGGGTCTTCTTCTTTCATGAAACGCTCACCCATGAGGAAACCGTTGAAACCGGCATCACGGAGCTGGCGGATCGTCTCGACCTTACTGATGCCGCTCTCGCTGATCTTACAGACGCCGTCGGGGAGACGTTCGGCGAGACGGAAACTGTTCTCTACATCGGTGACGAAACTGCCGAGGTTGCGGTTGTTGATGCCGTAGAGGTCAGGCTCTAGCTCGGCATATTCGAAGTCACGGTCGTTGTGCATCTCCAGAAGAACTTCCAGTCCGAGGTCGTGGGCTGTCTTCAGCAACTGTCCACACTCCTCTTTCGTCAGACAGGCGGCGATGAGGAGGACGGCACTGGCACCGGCGACCTTCGCCTCGAAGAGCTGATATTCGTCGATGATGAAATTCTTATACAGGATCGGGAGCGTGACACCGAGGGCACGGGCATCCTTGATGAACTCGTCGTAACCGCCGAAATAGTCGGCATCGGTGAGGATGCTCACGGCGGCGGCACCACCTTTCTCATAGAGGGGCACGACATCCTTCACCTTTGCGTCACGATGGATCCAGCCTTTCGACGGACTCTTACGTTTGAACTCGGCGATGATGCCACTGTCGGAGTCCATGATACGCTGACGCATCGACACGCGCTTGCCGGGGTTCTTCTGTTCCTCGTCGAGGATCGATGTCGTCTCGGCATACAACCGCTGGATAGGGATGTACTGCTTGAAGTCGAGCAACTCCTGCCGCTTATGGGCTACGATCTCTTCTAATATATCGGTCATAATTTATTATTTTTGATCCACTCGTAGGGTGCGGCCCTTGTGGCCGTCCTAACCGGGCATCGGTGGCAATTAGGGCGCCCACAAGGGGCGCCCCTACGGAGGCAGATAGATCCACCGTAGGGTGCGGCCCTTGTGGCCGTCCTAACCGGGAATGATATTATCAATGTGGCGTTAGGGCGCCCACAAGGGGCGCCCCTACGGAGGCAGATAGATCCACCGTAGGGTGCGGCCCTTGTGGCCGTCCTACCCGGGAATCGGTGGCAATTAGGGCGCCCACAAGGGGTGCCCCTACGGAGGATTATTTATTGTATTCCACGAACTTCTTGAAGGTTGCCAATGCCTTGCCACTGTCGATACTCTCGCGGGCGATGGCGATGCACTCCTGGATATCCTTCTTACCTTTCTCAAGGACCTGGATGGCGAAGGCGGCATTGGCGAGGACGATATTCTTCTGTGCCGGCAGGGCCTTGTTGGCCAAGACATTGTCGAAGATCTCCTTCGCCTCTTCCTCCGTGGCACCACCACGCAGCTCCTCCGGTTTGGCGATATCGAAGCCGAGGTCACTGGGCTTGAAGACACGCTCGTAGTCGTTCGTCTGTACCTTGAAATCACCCGTCAGCGAGATCTCGTCGTAGCCGTCGATGCTATGGACGATGCCGTAGTCGATGCCGAGGCGCTGGTATACCTGGTTGTAGAGGCGCATCTGGTTGAGGTTAGCGACACCGAGTAGCTGGCATTGCGGCTTGCTCGGGTTCACGAGAGGACCGAGGAGGTTGAAGAAGGTCGGGAAGGGAAGTGCCTTTCGCGTTGGACCAACGAACTTCATGGCTTTGGCGAAGAGCTGTGCGTGGAGGTAGACGATGCCGACCTCGTTGAGGCAGCGGTTGAGCTTGTTGATGTCATCGGTGAATTTCACGCCGTGGTTGGCAATGACATTAGAGGCACCGGAGACGGAGGTGGCGGCATAGTTGCCGTGCTTGGCAACCTTATAACCGGCACCGGCGATGACGAAACAGGATGTTGTGGAGATATTGAACGTGTTCTTACGGTCACCACCCGTTCCTACGACATCGATATAACGGTCGCAGTCGAGGGGTACGGGGACACCCGTCTCGAGGATACCGTCACGGAAACCGAGGAGCTCGTCGACGGTGATGCCACGCATCTGGATAGCCGTGAGCAGGGCACTGATCTCAGCGTCATTGAGTTCACCACGTGTAATACCGATGAGGATCTCTTTCGTCTCCTCACGTGTCAGCTCCTCATGATTGAGCAGCTTGTTGAAAAGTTCTGTTGCGTCCATTGGCTGAATATTTTATGTTCTATACTTTCTCTTGAAATATGACTTTACGAAAAAAGGCCTGTCGTGAAAACGGCAGGCCTCTTTGTGTATCTCTTCAGTATTCTACACGGCTTGTGCGACTCACGACTTTTTCAATCCTGAGCAACGCCACCACCAAGATGTAGAAACTGTAAATGTCATATTACTTATAGTTTAATCGTTATTTTTATTATTCGGTTGCAAATTTACAGCATTTATTTCAAACCACCAAACAATTTGCGGAAAAATTGAAAAATTTTATTTATTCCCCGTTTTTTCTCATTCTTTGTTGATTCCGATTTGTGTTTACGTATTATATAACGGATGAAAAAGGTGAAAGAGTATATGTTTAACAAAAAATAAGAAGTGTGTGGCGAAATATTCTTTTCAAAAAATTTTGCTTCATTCAAGAAAAAGATTATCTTTGCAAAAAATAGACGCGTATGGGAAAGTTTGTGAATCCTTTTACGGATATAGGTTTCAAGCGGATCTTTGGACAGGAAGTTTCCAAACCTCTTCTCTTGGATTTTCTGAATAATCTTTTGAAGGGGGAAAGGACGATCACGGATCTTCGTTTCCTGGATAAGGAACAGCCGGCTGATTATCGTGATGACCGTTCACTCATTTACGATATTTACTGTCAAACGGATACGGGAGAGAAGATCATTGTGGAGATGCAGAACAAGGAACAGCCCAATTTCGCCGATCGTTGCTTGTATTATTATGCTCAGGCAGTATCCCGCCAAGGAGAGAAAGGGGCAGATTGGGACTATCACATCAATGCCGTTTACTTAGTAGCATTTGTAAACTTCCATATGGACGGATTAGGAGATAACTTCCGTACGGATGTCGTACTGATGAACAAACAGCGGAAAGAAGTGTTCTCTGATAAGGAACGCTTTATCTTTCTCCAGCTCCCTGTATTCCATAAAGAAGCAGAGGAGTGCAAAGATGATTTCGAACGTTGGATTTATGTGTTGAAGAATATGGAAATATTAGATAGAATGCCGTGGGCGGCAAAAGACTCTGTTTTCCGCAAACTTGCGGAAATCGGTGAGGTGAGCAATATGACGAAGGATGAGCGTATCAAGTATGATGCTGCCTTGCGCCATTATCGTGACACCTTGAATGTCATGCGCGGTGCCGAAGATAAAGGTCGTCAGCAAGGATTGGCAGAAGGTCGCCTTCAAGGATTGAGTGAAGGTCGCCTTCAAGGATTGAATGAAGGTCGCCTTCAAGGATTGAATGAAGGTCAGTTATCTGCTAATCTGAAGACTGCTAAGAATCTACTCTCTATGGGATTGTCTATAGAACAAATAGCTAAGGCAACAGGATTGGATTCGAAAGACATAGAAAAATTGCAATAGGATCATTTCCATGCATCGATTCAATTTTCATCAAATTGGATCGATGCAGAAAAATGATTTTTTGCAGAAGTAAAGGTTTGAGAATCGCACGGAAATCAACAACAAGGGGGATTGCCGGAAATACGCGGATTTTGACGGTGTTGTGTATTTAATTGATAATCAGTGTGTTTGTATTTTTGTGTCCAGGATATAGGAATAAATATGCAATGGAAATGCCATTGTGATACGCACACGGGTATATTTTTGTACAGGATTATACAAATATCTCAGGCATTTACGGACCGTAAACAACATAGATAGAAAAATATCTCAGTGAGATATTTTCGTAAACAACGTGTTTATGGGATTATTTCCGATAGACAATGTTTCGAGGACCTCGTTTTGTTAGGTGTGGATGGCAAAATGGGGGTGAGGTTTCGCTAGAATTGGGATTTGTGATGACCGTTTTTTTGATCATCTTGCGGGGCGTGGCTGTTGGGGCCGTCTGCCGACCGTAGGTTGGATGTGGGGGCATCTGCGCATCCTTGCGCTTGCAAAGCGCAAGCACACAACGGCAGGCCATTCAACGTTGGCGCGGACATCCTTCGAGGGGGAAGTGCCCTCGAAGAGGGCAAGAGAGTGGTTAGCCCCGCGCGAAAGGGATGGCGAACGGATGTTGGTGGAAGTGCCCTCGAAGAGGGCAAGAATGGTTAGCCCCACGCGAAAGGGATGGCGAACGATAGTGAGCCATCCCTTTCGCGTGGGGTTGTGAACGGTAGAAGGGGAACGTCCTCGAAGAGGGCGAACCCTTGGGAATCGAAGCGCAAGGGTTCGCCCTCTTCGAGGACGGCCGTGTGGGTGATACGTATAACCCCAGGCACGCGGTCCGTGATTTCCGTCGCTATCGCTCCGTCCATCCCGTCCCGTGTGCCTAGGGCTAACCATTCTGGCCCTCTTCGAGGGCCGTTCAGCGCAGACCTGTCCGTTGCGGAGCCGCACCCTGCAAAAGGATCGGAGGATGCGGACGGCCCCTAACCCTACCTAGCCGCACCCTGCGAGAGGATAAAAAAAACACCCGCAACCTTGGGGGAGGTTGCGGGTGATATTGTTAATACATTCTGTCGGAATCGGAATCATCTTCTTCATCCCAGATGTAATGACCTTTCGACATGACGATCACATCATCTCCACTGCCTTTTGGTTTTGTCGGGTCAGCTTGTGGTTTCTCAATGTTTGTGCCCGCGGCGAGATACGAAAGTTCTGCCGAAATGATCTGTATCTTCGGTTCTATATATTTTTCCATGTTGTTTCTTTAGTTATCTGATGATGATTTTCTTTCCATTATGAATGTAGAAGCCAGCCTGCATGGGCTTGTTGACACGTACACCCTGGAGCGTGTAGTAAGCATTGTCGGCAGAGCGCTCATTATCAATGTTCTTGATGGCTGTCGGTGTGGACGGATCAGTTGCATTATCCTCGAAGAGGAGATTGATCTTATTCTCCTTGGCATTCTGCGACGACTCACTGATGGTGTTGCCGATGGTACGCTGGTAAGCGGCATCATCATTCGGGTTCAACGTTGTAGCATCCATTTGTTCACCCGTGAGCTTGAGATATGCCCGCTCGCCAATACTTTTGCCCGTTGCTGATCGCAGGAAAGCGAGGGAGTATATACCATTTGTGCCCTTCTTCCATGTGAAGAGATATTGGCGGCTATCGACTTTATCACCCGTCTTGGTAGCTGTAGTCGGGAGTGTGAAGTCGATCGTCGTTGACGTGTTCGTTACAGGAATGAGCATATCATCCTCTGTGAAGGTCTCACCCAGTTTGTCGAGCAATACACGGGCTTTCACCGATGAAGTATGGTCAGAAGCAGACGTCGGCGTAGAGAGAATCATACCCACATTTGCCGGAAGGTAGTGGTAGGTATTGTTTTTATACGTGTTGGTGTGCGTATAGTCATCACGATTGTCAACGAGGGTAACGGCATTCTTGGAATAATCATAGTCGTCTATCGCATAGACATTCACCGTCGTACTGTTGTCTGTCAGAGCCAAGGGATAGTTGCAAGCGAAAGAGGTATAGCCATTCGTACCATTGTCGCTATAGTTATAGAACGTGATCGGGCGATCAATGGTATAGAACGGTGCGGCGGTACCGTTGTGTGCGGCGATATCGGTAGCATAAGAGGGATAGAAACGAATCTCTGTCTCGTAAGTGTCACCGTCTTTCAGTCCCTGTTGGCCGAAGAGGATATCGGAACCATTCGACAGGCTACTCTCACCGGATTCGCCAGTCGGGTTGTCAGAGTCAGAGCCGGTATTCTCAGTCAGGTGGTTGTAGAAGCTGACATCCTTTCCGTCAGTAGCCGGAGCGAATGTCGTAGTGGAAGGCGCGTCACCGTCCTCACCATAGTTCGTCTTGTAGCTATTGTTTTGAATGAAACGGAAGCGCTGACCGGCTTTCAACGTAACGGTGGTATAATAATAGGAACCGTCATCACTGGCTTTGAGAGAGATGGCCTTGCTCTTATCCCATGAACCGCAGGTGGCAGCAGTACCTGTCGCTTTTCCTCTCGCATCCGTTGTATAGGATGTGCCGGAGAAGACGGCGGGACCAACAATCTGGTAGGCCTTACGGAATTGGATACCATAGGTACCTGTGGTGACATTCAGAGAGAGAATGTAAGAGTCGTATGCATCCTTTTCTTCTTTTGGAATCAATGGGTTGATGCTCTGCTGCTGGTTTTCACCCATCCACCCATCTGATTTTGGAGCATTGGAGAGTTTGCTGCCCTGATAATAGGAGGCACCACTTGCTGTTGCTTTTATATTGCTCAAGTCGTTACCCGACTGGTAGAGTGCACCATAGAGTGCGTTACAGTCGCGGTTGTCGAAAATCTCCGGACGCCATACAAAGTCCCATGCTCCGGCATTTGAGCCTGTCTTCCATTCGTCCCAAGTTTCTTTATACCGCTGGCTGGCGAACATAAAATAGAAATTGTCGAAACTATTACCAGCCTTGGCTTTAGAGACGGTGGTATAGTATACGACAGAGTCTACCTCGTTTGTTGTGGCATTCCTATAGATAACAGGATCCATCTCTTTCCAGTCTTGTGTATTATTCCAATAACCATAGGCATAGAATTTCTCATACTGGTCTGCCTCGGTCGTACCACTTACGTTCTTGGCGGTACCAAGGAGATAATCAGAAGAGGAAGTAGCACTGAGCTTAGATGTGCTGTAGACACCACCATTGGTAAAGGTCCAGCCATCTTTCTTAGTTTGGGCCTTTGTATCGGACTTACCATCGTTGAAGATAATGTTGGTCGGTGCACCGGTCTTGTCACTACCCATCTTCCAGAGATAGTAAGTCGTTCCACTTGTACCGGTTACGGTCTCAGTCAAAATCTCTCCCGGCCAACTTGATACGGATGATTTCTGAGCATCATTATTGGATGAATCCCAGGCCCATACGGCGATGTTGTTCCAGTTGTTTGGCTTAACAACATAGCAGTAGGTACCACTGTATGCTGGCAGTTCGTCGTAAGAGTAGGCTGAAGGATCAGTAGCATTATAAGTCAGGGAAAATTTGATACCTCTGAGGTTACGCCAATACTGTACACCGGGACTGGTGTATTGAAGTTCGGAACCATTGTTAGAACTTTTTTCGTAACTACCGTTCGTAAATCCGAAAGTACAAGAGATGGCACCATCGCCTGTAGTTGAGTTATATTTTCCTTTCGTTGCCTGGAAATAGGTGAAAGAAGAGGTTGTTCCCGTAGTATTCAGACTACTTTCATTCTTGTATCTCATACGTCCGGCATTGGAGGCTGTTGAGGCACTGTTGTCAGTGCCATCATCCATACTCTCGGCATTCGTTGACGGACCGATGATTTTACCGTCAGCAACGATGTACCAATAGAAGGTACCATCAGAGATACTGCTCCATCGCGGATCGTCATATTTCAGACTGATCTGCCAGCGATAATAGTCTTTTTGGTGGGTGCTGGTTCCTGCATCGTTACGGAACAATGCCGGAATCATAGGAATCTCAACCTTCGACGAAAAATCTGTCGTGTTTGAGAGAACGAGTGTGCAGCTTCTCAATTCAGAATCAGCTGACGCCTGTTGCACTCCCAATAGCGCAAACAGGAGGATCAGGCTGTAAAGCCTGAAGCGTGTAATGAATTGTTTCATATTTGCTCTTTATAGAATTGAAAATGTTTTATCGTTGCTACGTTTGCATTTATTGATGTCTACGGTTAGTGGCCTCACAGTAGGTTTACTGTTCAGCCCCTTCTTGTAGTTATCATTTGAATGCTGTTATCGGGTAGTTCAATTTCGCTTATTTCGGGTGCAAATATAGTGAAAAAATAGTTACGATGCAAGAAACAGTGGTAATAAAGGCCAATTTTTTGTACAAATTGTGCAAAAAAAATGGGCGGCCGATATGGCCGCCCATCCTTTTTAGTCATAGAGAATGAAACATGAAAATTATCCTTTTATGTGAGAGAAAAATTTTACGCTTGCAAAAGTAAGATATTCTCTCTGTATCACGAAAGAAACGGGTGTACAAAAGGGTGTACAACACGGTTGTACACCCTGAAAAGGTATTATGTTATGTACTTTGGCTATATCTTTTTCTGACAGCACCAGCGGCTGACCTTCATCAGCAGGCCGAAATGATCGGTCTCTTTCAGAAGGTAGTATTTCTTGCTCACTCGGACGAGACGCCCCGTGAAGCCTTTCAACGGACCGTGATGGACGATGACGGGATCGCCGGCTTTCAGATGACAGTCGGTGAGAGGCACGAGGTCGACGATCGGCAGGTCGGAGTTGCAGGCGAGCTGGAACTCATGCATCTCTGAGGCACTGATGAGGGCATATTCCTGTGACTCCTTGCTCTTGCGGAGTACGCTGACGGGATACGTGCACTGGCTGATGATCGTACGGAAGTCACGGTCGTCAAGGGTACGCTCGACAAACAGGAGATTGTTCACCACGGGCTCCAGTTTCCTGCGGTGATGGCCGTCCTTGTCCTCGTAATCCCGGTAGCTCTCAGGGATAAAGGTATTCAGCCCCTTCTCCTGCAAGTAGTCCCTCACGGCATAGGGCCGGTAGGTGAACAGGCGGAGGGCATACCATGGGAGGGCGGGAGACGGTGTAGTCTCATCATGTACATTCGTATTGTCCAGATTCATATTTTTCTCCTATAGGTCTGCAAAAATACGGCATTTTTTCCTTATTTGCAAACTTTTTTTGTAATTTTGCAATCCCAACACTAAAATGGACCAGAATGGATAACAAGATTATGAGAACATTAGTAAAATATCAACCGCAAGATTATAACCCCTTTATCGTTGAACCACTGTTCGTTCCGGGCAGCACAGAGTTTTTCCTCGATAATCAAGGAGAGGAGGAGCCTGTTCGGCTGAGTCGTATCGTCTTCCGTAAGAAAGGTACGGAGGAGTGGGTCGACGATCCTGTCCGTGGATGGAATGAGGCAACGGTACTCTGTAAGGATGCGGAGCCGGAGCCCGCCACCTTATTATATATAGGGGATGATCCGAAGAAGGTAGTGTCACTCGTGGAGAAGAACGAGAAGACGATCACGTTTGCCACGGCGGGCCTTGTCATCCCCGGTGCCCGTTGCGAGGATGAGGTGACGGAGGATGCCGCCGGTAACGACGAGCATCACGAGACCTACACCCTCGACCGTGCGGCTTTTGCAGGTGGCGCAAGTGTGGAGGTGCCGCTGGCTGACAGTGACCCCATTCATCTCGCCATCCCCTTTGAGGGCTTCGCGATCCTCGATGGTGAGGGCAAGCAGCACAGTGGTAACATGCAGATCCCGTTCTCCGAGATCATGGACTATACGTATAAGTTCAAGGCCAACGGCACCATGGACCGTTTCACAATCTCGTTCAACAATGATAAAATGATCTACCAGTATATCCTCACCGACGAGGGCACGCTGAGCATCCGCTCGAAGCGTGACCACATGGACAAGGTCGGTGAGATGCCCGCCGAGGGCCGTCTCGCCCTCCTCCTCCAGGGCATCCCCAATGCCGTCATCAAACTCGGCAACCAACGGTGGAGGATTGAGATAACGGAATAAAGAAGAAGCCTCACCCCCAGCCCCTCCCCGAAAGGGGAGGGGAGGCCCTTCAAAAAAATCTCCTTTTTCCTCTTGACACCTATTGTTTTTTTTGTTATCTTTGCACCAGAGATCGGGCTTGACCATTATTGTGCCTAAGCCGCCTATAGTGCCTAGACCGCCTATAGTGCCTAATCCGCCTATCGCGCCTAATCCGCCTATCGCGCCTATAAAGTCGCCTAAGGTCTCCCTATTATTCACCCATAAAAATCCCCTAGCTTATGCCTACCTCTCCCCAAGACGATTCTTTCCTACCGCAGAATAAGAATTATGAGTCTCTGAAAGCATACAAAAAGGCAGAATGTATTTATGATGTAACCTATTATTTCGCTCATAAATACTATCGCTATGATGATCGAACGATTGATCAGATGGTGCAGGCTGCCCGTTCCGGCAAGCAAAATTTGATTGAGGGAAATATTGATGGTATTACTTCAACGGAGATGGAGATGAAGTTGACAAATGTCAACAGAGCTTCCCTCCATGAACTCTTAGCTGATTATAAGGATTATCTACGTGTGCATCATCTGAAGCTTTGGCCGTTGAATGATTCCCGAACAATGCAATGCAGGGAATTCTGCAAGAATTGTGATGATCCTGAGGTTTTCAGTGCGAAGATCGAACAGCGTTGTCCTGAGACCATTTGTAATATTGCCATTACGTTGATCTATCAGGAGGATGTTCTTATCAAAGGATTGATAGAATGGCAGAAGAGACATTTCAAGGAAAACGGTGGAATCAAGGAACAACTCTATAATGCAAGGAGAAACCACCGCGGATATTAGCCCGCTTGCTACTATAGGCACTTTAGGCACTGTAGGCACCATAGGCCGCCTAAGAAGAGCCTACAATGCCTATAGTGCCTAGAAAAAATCGTTCCTCCTTTAGAACTCGCTGGTGAAGTGGAACTTGATATGCTTGAAGTCCTGCTCGGCCATCTGCAGCACATAGCTGCTGTCGGCGAGGAAGACATCACGGCCCTCGGTATCCTTGGCCATATACTGATATTTCCGCTTCTTGAAATTATCGAGCTCCTCGGGATCGTCGGCCTCTATCCAACAGGCTTTATACAGATGGACGGGCTCCCAGCGACACTTGGCATTATACTCATGCTCCAAACGATACTGGATGACCTCAAACTGCAACTGTCCGACAGTACCGATGATACGACGGTTGTTGAACTGGTTGATGAACAGCTGGGCGACACCCTCATTCATCAACTGCTCGATACCTTTCTGGAACTGCTTGCTCTTCATCGGGTCGTCATTCTCGATATATTTGAACAACAACGGGGAGAAACTCGGCAGTCCCTTGAAATGCAACTCTTCTCCCTCTGTCAGCGTGTCACCGATCTTGAAGATACCGTTATCGGGAAGGCCGACGATATCGCCCGGCCAGGCCTCGTCGACGGTGCTCTTGCGCTGCGCCATAAACTGGGTAGGGGAGGAGAAGCGTACATCCTTGTTCAGTCGGATATGATGATAGGTATGGTTACGCTGGAACTTTCCTGAACAGACCTTACAGAACGCGATACAACTGCGATGGTTCGGGTCGATATTCGCCGTGATCTTGAAGATGAAACCCGTGAACTTCGGTTCCGTAGGCAGCACGACGCGCTCCTCGGCCTGTGTGGGACGGGGACTGGGGGCAATCTCCACGAAACAGTCGAGGAGTTCCTGTACACCGAAGTTGTTCAACGCTGATCCGAAGAATACCGGCGCCACCTCAGCACTGCGGTAGGTCTCTACCTCAAACTTCGGGTAGACGCCATCGATAAGCTCGAGGTCATCACGCAACTGCTGGGCCTCACGCTCACCGACATGCTGGTCGAGGTCCTTCGACTGGATATCAACCTCCACTTTCTCTGTCACGCGCTGCTTGTTGGGCGTGAAGAGGTTCAGCTGTTGCTCGTAGATATTGTATACGCCTTTGAAACGCATACCCTGACCGATAGGCCAGGAGAGGGGACGGACCTTGATATGCAGCTCTTCCTCCAACTCGTCGAGGAGGTCGAAGGGATCACGGCCCTCACGGTCCATCTTGTTGATGAAGATGATCACCGGGGTGTTACGCATACGGCAGACCTCCATGAGCTTACGCGTCTGTGCCTCCACACCCTTGGCGGAGTCGACGACGATGATGGCACTGTCGACAGCGGTGAGGGTACGGTAGGTATCCTCGGCGAAGTCCTGGTGACCGGGGGTATCGAGGATGTTTACCTTGTAGTCACGGTAGTCAAACTCCATGACGGAGGTGGAGACGGAGATACCACGCTGTTTCTCGATATCCATCCAGTCGGACGTGGCCGTCTTGCGGATCTTGTTGTTCTTCACCGCTCCTGCCACCTGGATCTGTCCACCGAAGAGGAGGAATTTCTCCGTCAGCGTCGTCTTACCGGCATCAGGATGGGAGATGATGGCGAAGGTGCGGCGTCTTTCTATTTCGTTCATTTATTTCTTCAGTTCATTCATATTCTCTAAACACTTCTTCAGCGAGTCAAGCCAGTAAGGCAGCTTCACGCCGAAGGTCGCCTTCACCTTTGTCTTGTCGAGGACACTGTAGGCGGGGCGCTTCACGGGAGAGGGGAACTCGTCGCTATGGCACGGTTCGATGTCACACTCGGTATGTCCACTGAGCAGGGCGATCATCTTCGTGAAGTCATACCAGCTGCAGACACCCTCATTGCTGAAATGATAGATGCCCGTCTTTCCCTCGTACTGGCGGTTCTCGATGACCTGGAAGATGAGTTCGGCGAGGTCACCGGCATACGTCGGCGTACCGGCCTGGTCGAAGACAACCTTCAGCTGCGGCTTCGTGGCCGTGAGGTTCAGCATCGTCTTTACGAAGTTATGACCATACTCGGAGTAGAGCCATGCCGTACGGAAGATGAGATAGTTGCCGCCGATGGCCTGGATCTTCTGCTCACCATGGAGCTTCGTCAGTCCGTAGACACCCGTCGGCGTGCCTTTCTGGTCCTCGCGGCACGGCGTGTTGTAAGGATCACCACCGAAGACATAATCGGTGGAGATATGTACGAGGAGGCCGCCGACAGCCTTCATGGCCTTGGCGAGGTTCTCGGGGGCCACGGCATTCAGTGTCTCGACGATATCTCCGGCAGTCTCGGCCTTGTCGACATTCGTCCAGGCAGCACAGTTGATGATGCACTTGACGTCATTATCCTTGACCATCTTCTCGATAGCCTCCAGGGAGGTGATGTCGAGCTTCTCATATCCTTCACAGACGTCGGTGAAGATATACTGGTCTTTCTTGCTCTTTTTGGCGGCGAGCTGTATCTCGTGGCCCAGTTGGCCGTTAGCGCCCGTTACTAATATATTCATTGTGGTTGTCTTTCTGTTTTTTTTTCTTCTATTTTATTGGAATCTGTCTTTCCTCTTGCAGGGGCCGTCCCTTGTGGCGGCCCGATGCCGGTACGGCATTTATTGATGGCGAATATCTCCCGTATCGATTCGGCGTTCCGCCGACGGGCCGCCACAAGGGACG
>JAQXXT010000018.1 GCA_029226205.1 Prevotellaceae bacterium | reverse complement strand
ATATCGGCTGATGTGAAGATTATCACTCCTATCCATATTATGATAAATAGATTATATATTATATTATATATATAATATAATATATCCCAATGGGATGGGAGCGTGTGGAACTGGGAAATTGCGATTTGCGATTTGCGACTTGCGATTTTATGTGGATATGGTTTGTCTCGTATTTGTCGTTGATAAACAACAGAGATAATTATTTCTGCATTAGAGATAGAAAATTATCTCATTGCGATATTTTACCCACCGTAGGGACATAATTTATTATGTTCCGCCCAATGCGGGTGCGTGGCCGCAACATGGCGGCCACCTGTCAATCACCTGTGAATTATTCAGGTTAGAGGGAGGTCTTCATGAGCAGTTCCCTGATAGACATTTGGTGAATACCTTGGTAGGTATTTCCCTGAAAAGCATCACGTGTGACCACAATTTTGGGATAGTTGTCGTTTAAGCTGAGTAAGTTGCCGAATTCCCGTTCAATGGTCTCCTCATTGTCCAGGCGCAGGCTTACTTGGATATATATTCGTTCATGATTTTTCTCGGCTACGAAGTCTATTTCCTTTTGTTGCATATATCCAATTTTTACCTGATAGCCAAGATACAAGAGTTGATTGAAGACCATATTTTCCAACAACTTCCCCTCATCAGTGAAGCGGTATCCGATAATATTATTCCGAAGTCCGAGATTTTCAAAGTAATCTTTCTCGCCAATCTCAAACATTCGTTTGCCAACCAAGTCATATCTTTCCACACGCTGGATGAGAAAGGCATTGGCAAGGTACTGTAGATAATTCTGTATTTGTGTGACCGATATCTTTACCTGTTGTGATTTCAGAAAGTCACTGACTTTCTTTGCTGAAAACAGGTTGCCGATATTCTCCGCAAGATATTCAATGAGCCGTTCAAGAAAATCAATATTTCGCAGTTTATATCGTTCTACAATGTCACGAAATACGATGGTAGAGTAGATACTGTTGAGGTATTCATTAACGGTATCATCATCAAGTCGCAGATTTATCAGATAGGGTAGTCCGCCATAGCGTTCATAGAGGCGCAAAGATTCGTCACTGTCCTCTCTGTGGTGAAATTGTAAAAACTCGACATAGGAAAGGCTGTATATGGGAAACTCTACATATCTTCCACTCAAATAGGTAGACAATTCTGAGGATAGCATCTTGCTGTTGCTTCCCGTGATGTAGATGTCATTATCGTCATCTGTGGCCAGTGAGCGGATGACATCTTCCCAGTGATCCACATCCTGTATCTCATCCAAAAAGATATAGTTCATCTCTCCCTCATGGAGGAGATCTTTAATTCGAGTATACAGATTTTCGGCATTCTTCAATCTGATATTCTCAAAGTCCTCCATATTCAAGTAGATGATATTGGCTTGTGAATTTTCTTTCAGGACAAGACGGATGAGTTGATAAAGAATGTAGCTTTTACCAACTCTTCGCTGTCCGGTAAGCACTTTCACCACATTTTGCTTCATGTAAGGCTTGATGCGATCGATATAATGATTTCTCTCTATGAGATTCTTGGGAAATTTGATATTCATATTTTATTTATACTTGAAGTTTTCTGCAAATATACAAAAAGTTTCAAGTATACTAGTAAACTTTTCTCAAAATGAAAGAAAGATTTAAGTATATTTTGCAAAGCTGTGGGACATAATTTATTATGTTCCGATAGTCGTGGCGTTAGGGCGCCCACAAGGGGTGCCCCTACGGGGGAACATAATAAATTATATCCCTACAGCGTGGAGGAGCCAGGCGCCTAACTTCCAAAGGAGGATGAAAAGGAGGATGATGAGGGCAAGGAGAATAAGGATGAGGATGATGGAGAGGGCCGTCTTGCGATGAACCTCACCGATGATCTTCGGATCACCTTCTATATAGCCCGTGATGAGGTTGAGGTTCTTGCCGTAGGAACGGAAGAAGAAATCGATGACATCTCCTACAAAGAACGGCAACATGCCCAGAAGAATATCCCGGAGGATGTTGACGATGACGGCAAGGGTGAGGGGAATGGACTTCACGACGAAGAGGCTGAAGTAGATAAAGGGCAATGACAACAGACTAGAGACGATATCTCCGGTGCCGCCGGGAAGGACGAAACTGAGGATAGGATCAACGAAATATTGATCCATCACCTTTGCCAGCCATTGCATCGAACGGTAGGCGGGGTGCGAGAAGAGATAGTCCTTGTCTGTTGTCATTGTTTCCAGTAGAGCATGATGCCACCGTAGGGCGCGGCCCTTGTGGCCGTCCTAAATCCTATTATACATTTCCCCGGTTAGGGCGCCCACAAGGGGTGCCCCTACGGTGGAAGGTTAGGGCGCCCACAAGGGGTGCCCCTACGGTGGAAGATTGGCGGAACATGATCAATTATGGCCCTACGGGCGCTCGTATTTCTCGAGGAACATCTGCTGGGCGATCTTCTTGCCCGTGGCAGTCTTGAAGATCTTTTCCAGGGTGTAAGAGATAGAGCTGGTAGGGATGTTGTCCTCAAAGAAGTTCACGAGGAAGTCAGCCTCTACGAGAATCTGATAATCCATGCCATCAATGGGATGATAAGTATGATGATGTGCGATGAGATAGCAGATGCGTTCGGTGTCCTCATTGTTATAGCCGAGGGCCGTGAGCATTTTCCGTGCCGGAGCCGGACCTTCTTGCTCCTGCAGCTTTCCGTTGCTGTTGCCGTATTTTGCCTCGGCGGGGTGGATGCCGATGTCATGGACAACAGCAGCACTCTCAAGGATCATCTGCGTGTGGGCATCGAGATGCTCACTGCGACCGATGAGCTGTGCGAAACGGTGAACTTTCAGGAAATGCTGGATGCGCATGGCATCACCTTTGTCAAATTCGATCATCGCCATTGTCAGGCGGTCGATAAGTGCTTGCAGTTCCATAGTCTTCTAAAGTGATTCGAGGATTCTCTTGATAACGACTTCTGCGGAGATCTCACGGTTAGCAGCTTCAGGGATGACGAGACTGTGATCACTCTCAATAACATCATCGGTGACGATAAGACCACGGCGGACAGGCAGACAGTGCATGAAATAACCGTTGTTTGTCCAACTCATATGTTCGGTATCGATCGTCCAACTCATATCCTTGGAGAGAATCTTACCATAGTCGGCCTTGTTCTTCACGCCCGGACAACTCCAGTTCTTCGCATAGATGAAGTCGGCACCCTCGAGGGCTTTCTTCTGGTCGTATTCCACCGTAGCGTCACCGACGAACTTCGGATCAAGCTCATAGTCTTCGGGCTGTGTGATGACGAAGTCTACATCGGCAGCATTCATCCACTGAGCGAAGGAGTTTGGTACAGCCTGGGGCAGTGCACGGCAGTGAGGTGCCCAACTCATGACGACTTTCGGACGGCGCGTCTGCTTCAGCTCCTTCCATTTCTCCGCGATCGTGATCGTATCGGCGAAAGCCTGGAGGGGATGGACAGTGGCAGTCTCCATGGCGAAGACCGGACGGCCACTGTATTTCACAAACTGGTTGACAATCGTCTCTGCATAGTCGTAGTCACGGTCGGAGAGGCCGGCGAAGGAACGCACGCCGATGAGGTCGCAATAGCAGCCCATGACGGGGATCGCCTCCAGGAGATGCTCACTCTTGTCGCCATCCATGATGACGCCGCGCTCCGTCTCCAGTTTCCATGCGCCGGCATTGACATCGAGTACGATGACATTCATACCGAGGTTCATGGCAGCCTTCTGCGTGGACAGGCGGGTGCGCAGACTGTTATTGAAGAAGATCATCAGCAGGGTCTTGTTCTTACCCAACTGCTGATATCCAAACCGGTTCTTTTTTACTTCTTCGGCTTCGGCGAGAGCCTTATGCAGGTCGCCGATGTCTTCTACATTAAAGAATGTTCTCATATTATCAAGTATTTTATTTCCTTATCTGTCCGTTACCTTCTATCAACCACTTATAGGTCGTGATCTCCTCGAGTGCCATCGGACCACGGGCACCGAGTTTCTGCGTACTGATACCGATCTCAGCGCCAAGGCCGAACTGGGCGCCATCGGTGAAACTCGTCGGCGCGTTGACATAGACGCAGGCGGCATCGACCATCGCCTCGAACTTCCGGGCGTTGGCCTCGTCCTCCGTGACGATGCTCTCGCTGTGGCCACTGCCATACTTGTCAATATGGGCTAAAGCCTCGTCGAGACTGTCAACGGTGCAGACGCCCATTTGCATGCTCAGCCATTCGGTATACCAGATATCGGGATCATTGACCTTGACGAGCAGCTCGTCGGGATAGTTGCCTTTCAATGCCGCATAGCTTCGCTCATCGGCATGGAGCTTCACGCCTTTCGGTGCCATGGGTGCCACAAGTGCCGCAAGGTCCTTGAGACGGTGACTGTTAATTAATAAGGTGTCGAGGGTATTGCAGACGGTGCAGCGGCGCGTCTTCGCATTGTCGACGATCCGTTTGCCCTTCTCCAGGTCACCACTCTCATCGAAATAGCAATGGACGACACCGGCACCCGTCTCAATGACCGGTACCTTTGCCGTATCGCGAACGAAAGAGATCAGTCGCTTGCTGCCACGGGGAATACAGAGATCGACATATCCAACAGCCGTCAACAGGGCTCCCGTTGCCTCATGGGTGGCGGGAAGAAGTTCCACGACATGCGGGTCGACGCCGTACTGTTGCAAGACATCATGAATCACCTTCACCTCCGCACGGTTCGTGCCGTCAGCCTCCTTACCACCCTTGAGGATGGCCGCATTGCCACTCTTGAAACAGAGGGAGAAGACATCGAACGTCACGTTCGGGCGTGCCTCGAAGATCATGCCGATGACACCGAAGGGCACGCTGACACGTTTGAGATGGAGACCATTCTCGAGTGTTTTCTCTTTCAGAATATGACCAAGGGGAGAGGGAAGGGTAGCGACATGATGCATGTCGTGAGCGATATCGTTGAGGCGCTCGGGCGTGAGGAGCAGCCGGTCGTAAAAGGCATAGTCCTTTCCTGCTTTCTCCAGATCTTCCTGGTTGGCCTTCAGAATATCCTCCTGATGGCTGATGATAGCGTCGGCGACAGCCCCGAGGATCTCATTGCGCTTCTCATCGGAGATCAGCGCCAGCGTCTTTGAGGCTTTCTTGACACTTTTGAAGATTTCTTCTAGTTCCATTTCTTTAGGATATATGTTCGTTGGTGTGGCGTTAGGAAAGAACATGCTCAATCATGTCCTTACTCCATATACAGATAGTCGTAATGGATGAGGGGCTTGATGTCATGGACGCCGATGGCCTCACGGGCTTCGTCGGCACTATAGGCACTGCGCCCTACGGCAATGATCTTTCCGTCGGGATCTTCCACGTTGATGATATCTCCCTCCTCAAAGTCACCGTCGATACTCGTCACACCGACAAGGAGCAGACTCGTGGCCTTCTCGCCCTCAAGGGCCTTGGCGGCTTTCTCGTTGATATGGGCGATACCCTTGGCGAAACTCTCACTGTGGGCAATCCATTTCTTCACCTGTGATGTCGGGTTCGGGTTCGGACGGAATTCCGTGTGCATCGTCTCCTGTGGCTTCGTGACAAGTTCAACGAGGATATTGTCCGTCTTGCCGTTGGCGATGATGACCTTGATACCCTCTTCAGCGACCTTGCGGGCGATATGCGTCTTCGTGATCATACCACCACGGCCGAAACCGCTCTTCGTGGTCTGGATATATTCACCGAGGTCACGGTCGTAGTTGACCATCGGGATGACACGGGTGTTCTTGTCTTTCGGGTCACCGTTATAGATACCGTCGACATTCGTGAGGATGACGAGGGCCTGACAGCCCATCATTGATGCCACGAGACCGGCAAGTTCATCATTATCGGTGAACATCAGCTCCGTGACACTGACGGTGTCATTCTCATTGATAATCGGCAGCACGCCATTCTCGAGCATCACCTTCATACAAGCCCGTTGGTTGAGATACTCACCGCGGGTGGAGAAGCTCTCTTTCATTGTCAGCACTTGTCCCACGTGGACGCCATACTCCCGGAAGAGATCATAATAGAGTCCTACGAGCTTCACCTGGCCGAGAGCCGAGAAGAGCTGACGCTGTGACACACTGTCGAGTTTCTTGTCTACGCTCATCTCGTCACGGCCACAGGTAATGGAGCCGGAGGAGACGAGGATGACTTCATAGTCGTGGCGCCGCAGCCAGACGATCTGGTCTACGAGCGCCGACATGCGCGTGATATCGAGTTTCCCGTCATCACGCGTGAGCACGTTACTGCCCACCTTGACAACAATCCGTTTCATCCCAATGATATTATAGTTGGCGGAACATGATGAGTCATGTCCCCACAGTCAACGTTTACTTTTTTACTTCTTTACTTTTTTCCTCGTCTTTCTCGCGGATCTCCACACGGCGAATCTTACCGGAGATAGTCTTCGGGAGCTCATCGACGAACTCTACGACACGAGGATATTTATAAGGTGCCGTCTCATGCTTCACATGATTCTGCAACTCCTTTACGAGTTCCGGACCGGCCTTACTCTTATATTCATCAGAGAGGACGACAGTAGCCTTTACGACCATGCCACGGATCGGATCGGGGACACCGGTGATGGCGCACTCCACGACAGCCGGGTGAGTCATCAGCGCATTCTCCACCTCGAAAGGCCCGATGCGGTAGCCACTACTCTTGATGACATCATCGGTACGGCCGACAAACCAGAAGTAGCCTTCCTCATCACGCCAGGCCATATCGCCTGTGTGGTAGATGCCGTCATGCCAGGCTTCCTTGGTCTTCTCGGCGTCACGGTAGTAACCTTTGAAAAGGCCGATAGGTTTCTGATCACCGATACGTATACAGATCTCACCTTTCTCACCATCCTCACACTCTGTGCCGTCGGGGCGCAGCAGACGGACATCATACTGTGGATTCGGCTTACCCATACTTCCCGGTTTCGGCTTGATCCAGGGGAAGGTGCCGAGGGTCATCGTCGTCTCTGTCTGTCCGAAGCCCTCATAGATATGAATGCCGGTACGGGCGAAGAATTTCTCTTCTACCGACGGGTTCATGGCCTCGCCGGCCGTCGTGCACCATTTCAGACTGCTGAGGTCGTATTTGCTGAAGTCCTCGAGAATCATGAAACGGTAGATCGTCGGAGGCGCACAGAAAGAAGTGATATGATATTTCTCTATCTGACGGAGGATCTTCTCGGCCGTGAATTTCTCATGGTCGAAGACGAAGACCGTAGCACCGGCGAACCACTGCCCATAGAGCTTGCCCCATACGGCCTTGCCCCAGCCGGTATCGGCAACAGTGAGGTGGATGCTGTTCTCGTTGAGGTTATGCCAGAAGCAGCCCGTCGTCAGATGGCCGAGGGCATAGAGGAAGTCGTGAGCTACCATCTTCGGCTCACCGCTCGTACCACTCGTGAAGTACATCAGCATCGTATCATCGTTGTCGTTGGCAAACTCCGGACGGACGAAATGGGGCGCGTTCGGCCATTCCTTATGCCAGTCGTGGAATCCTTCGGGTACAGGTTTGTCACCCTCACACATCGAGTTGACGGCCACGAGGATCTTCACCGTCGGACTGTTCGGCATTGCCTCGGAGACCTGTGTGGTGACATAGTTGTCGTTACAGCAGATGATAGCCTTCGTGCTTGCGCGGTTGTTACGGTACTCGATGTCGTGCTTCGTCAGCATGTGGGTGGCAGGAATGGCGATGGCGCCGAGCTTGCACAAGGCCATCATACTCAGCCACCACTGATAGTGGCGCTTGAGGATAAGCATGACCTTATCGCCGTGGCCGATGCCGAGCTGCTGAAAATAGCTGGCCGTACGGTCGGTCTGTTCCTTGAACTGCTTATAGGTGGTGCGGACCTCTTCGCCACGCTCACTCGTCCACAACAGGCATACCTTGTTGGGTTCGAGACGGGCCCATTCATCCATCACGTCATAAGCAAAATTAAAATTCTCCGGTATAATGAACTGCAGATGTTCCTTGAAATCCTCTTCGGAGGTGAAATGCGTCTGCTTAAGAAATCTTTCTATCATTGATGTGTACTCTGAAATAATCTTTTTTTATCTCTCCTACTGCCTGGAGGAGAGCGGGAGGATTAGATGATGATGCAAATGAAGGATGACGGCTCACCATGCAGGGCACGGAAGCAGTGGGGACGCTTGGCATCGAAATAGATGCTGTCGCCTTTCTCCATAACTAATACTTTATCCTCAATGGTCAATTCCAATGTACCACTGATAACGACGTCAAACTCCTGACCGTCATGGGTGTTCTTGTTGTGGTTCTTTCCGTCGGGCAGCGGATCTACGGTAGCCAGAAACGGATCGATCTTACGACCGCGGAAACCACCGGCAAGACTCTGGTATTTATAGTCATTGCCACGGTCAATCTCCGGACCCTGACCGGCACGCGTGAGATAATAACTGCTCATGCGAGGCTCCTCACCGAAGAGGAGTACATCGAGGTCAATACCGTACTTCTTGGAAATCTTACTCAGTCGATAGACAGACGGGTCGGCTTCGCCCGCTTCTATCTTGAGATAATGGTCGAGGGAGATACCACAGAGATCTGCTACCTCTTCGGCCGGAATGTTAAGGACATCTCGGAGACCTTTCAGGCGCTCTCCGATCTGCTTGATTGCTTCTTCCATGTTGATTGTTATTTAATCTGTTTCCAAAAGTACGAAATTTTCCTTAGAAAGGAGAAAGTTCTTTCTTTTTTTCGCTCTTTTTGTGCTAAGAAAATAAAAATGCTGCACAATAATTTTAGTTTTGTGCAGCATTTTTACGTTCTGTTTTAATTTTATTTTCTATTTCACGCCTGCCTTCAATCCTTGGATGACAGCATTGGTGAAACCATATTGCTCCATGGTGTTGAGGCCTTTGATGGTCAGACCACCGGGCGTCGTCACCTTGTCAATCTCGGCCTCGGGGTGGTTGCCATTGCTCTGTAGCAGGGCGACGGCGCCCTTGCAGGTCTGCAGCACGATATCCTTGGCAGTGTCGGCTTTGAAACCGAGTTCCACGCCGCCTTCGGAGGCTGCGCGGAAATAGCGCATGGCATAGGCGATACCGCAACTGGCGAGAGTCGTGCCGGCACCGAGGTGCTGCTCGTCGGTGATCAGGCTCTCACCAAGGTTGTCGAAGAGGCTCTTCACCTGCTCCGTCTGTGCCGGCAGGGCTCCGACGGGAACGATGAAGGTCATGGAAGCCTTCACGGCGATGGCGATATTCGGGATGACCTGGAAGAGGGCCGGCGTCTTCCCGTTCTTGTCAAGCCACTGCAGCAACTGTGTGGAAGGAATGGCGGCGGCCATATTGATGATCATCTGATGGTCGTAGTCTAAAGAACCTTTGATCTCGTTGATCACCTCTTCCACGAGCCACGGCTTGACGACGATGGCGATGAGATCGGCACCGGCCACGGCAGCCTTGTTGTCTGTGGTGACGGCAGCGCCGAGGCGCTGGAACTTCTCCAGCTTTCCGGCATGGGGATTGGCAACGGTGAGGTCGGCGGGATGGAACGTCTCGTCATGGAGCAGGCCTTCAGCAAAACTGCCACCCATCGCTCCGGCTCCGATAATAGCTATCTTCATAATTCAGACAATACTTTTTTCAGTTTACTGATAAATAAATCTACATCTTGGGTTGTTAAGGTCAACGGCGGGAGGATACGCAGGATATTCGTGGAGGCACAGCCCGTGAAGACATGCTCCTCATAGATGAGTTTGCTGCGGACATCTTTCTGAGGTACATCCATGACGACACCGATCATCAGGCCGCGGCCACGGATCTCGAGAATGTGACTCGTCTCCTGCTGCAGCTTCTTCAGTTGTTCAATGAAATATTCTCCGACCTTATGGGCATTCTCCACGAGATGCTCTTTCTCGAAGACATCGAGGACGGCGAGGGCAGCGGTACAAGCCAGATGGTTGCCACCGAATGTTGTGCCGAGCTCACCGTAGACGGGTTTGAACTCCGGGGAAATGAGAACGGCAGCCATCGGGAATCCGTTACCAATGCCTTTGGCGACGGTGATAAGATCGGGACGGATGCCGAGCCACTGATGGGCAAAGAATTTACCGCTGCGGCCGTAACCGCACTGGATTTCATCACAGATGAGGTAGGCACCATATTCCTTACAGAGTTTTGACAGACCCTGGGCAAACTCCGGCGTAGCCATATTGACACCACCGACACCCTGGATACATTCGAGGATACAGGCACAGACATCACCCTTCTTCAACTCATCCTCCCATGGCTTCAGGTCGTTGAGTGGCAGGAAAGTCACCTGACCGTTGTCGTTGATGGGGGCCGTGATCTTTGGGTTGTTCGTCACCTCCACGGCGAGGGAGGTACGACCGTGGAATGCCTTCTCTACAGAGAGGACACGCTTACGGCCATTGGTGAAAGAGGCGAGTTTCAGCGCGTTCTCGTTGGCCTCGGCACCGGAGTTGATGAGGAACAGCTGATAATCGTCATAACCGCTGATCTTTCCCAACCGCTCTGCCAGCTGTTGCTGCAGTTTGTTGATGACGCTGTTGCTGTAGAAGCCGAGGGCATTGAGCTGTTTCGTCATCATCTCTATATAATGAGGATGGCAGTGGCCGATACTGATTACGGCATGACCGCCGTAACAGTCGAGGTATTCCTGGCCTTGGTCATCCCATACCCGACAGTCTCTTCCTTTGACAATATTGACATTGAAGAGTGGATAGACATCGAATAATTTCATACGTTTTCCTTTACAAGATAAATATTAGAAAGCAGATGCTTTCAGATGCAGGCCGGCCGTCTCATCAATACCAAACATGATATTCATGTTCTGTACAGCCTGACCGACAGCACCCTTGAGGAGGTTGTCGATGCAGGAAGTGATGAGGAGCTTATTGTCAACCTTGTCGACATGTACGAGACACTTGTTCGTATTGACGACCTGCTTGAGGTCGAGAGGCTTGTCAACATAATGCGTGAACTTCGCATTTTTGTAGAACTCCTGATAGCCTTTGACGATCTTCTCCAACGGCTCCTCCGTCTTTATGACCTCTGTGGCGAAGATGCCACGGGCAAAGTCACCGCGATAGGGGATGAAGTCGATGGAAGCATCAAGATAGCCCTGTACCTGACGCAGGCTCTGGCGGATCTCCGGCACATGCTGGTGCATGAAGGCCTTATAGATGCTGAGGTTGTCATTACGCCAGGAGAAATGGGTCGTGGCACCGGGTTTCACGCCCGCTCCCGTACTTCCCGTGATGGCGTTGACACTGACATCTTTATTGATGAGGCGCATATGGGCGGCAGGGAGAAGTCCGAGTTGAATACAGGTAGCGAAACAACCGGGATTGGCGATATGCCGGGCCTTCGCAATACGGTCGTGGTTGATCTCCGGAAGACCATAGACAAAGTCATGGCTGTCTGTCGACGGATGCTGTGTGGCGGTTACCGTTGCCGGTGCCAGACGGAAGTCTTGTGCCAGATCAATGATCTTCACACGCTCCGGGATCTCATGCTCGCGGAGGAATGCCTCACTCTTGCCGTGACCGAAACAGAAGAAGACAACATCGACATCGTCAAACGGCAGCTGGTCGGTGAACCGGAGGGTGGTGTCGCCATAGAGTCCTTCGTGGACATCCGTGACGAGGTCACCACTGTGGCTCTCGGAGTTGGCAAAGACAATCTCTGCCTCCGGATGGTTGACGAGCAACCGGATGAGCTCACCGCCGGTATAGCCGGCGGCACCAAGTATTCCTACTTTGATCATAGCGCTCCTCCTTATTCTCTTTCGTGAGGATGAAGACCATAGTATACACGCAGTGGCGTGGAGCTGACCTTGATGAAGCCCTTGGCATCTTCTGCCGTCCAGCCGTGCTGCATCTCACCGTACTCACCGAGCTTGCTCTTCGTGAGGTCGTCGGGAGAATCGATACCGACAGTCTGGAAACCGTAAGGACGGAGCTTCAAGATAGAGGTACCGTTGACATGGCGCTGGCTGCTCGTGAGCATAGCTTCGATATCGGGCATGACGGGCTCGAGATACTGACTCTCGTGGAGGAACATGCCATACCAGTTGCCGACTTGGTCTTTCCAGTACTGCTGCCATTTGCTCAGCGTACTCTTCTCCAGCAGACGGTGAGCCTCAATGATCAGTTTCGGGGCGGCAGCCTCGAAACCGACACGGCCCTTGATACCGATAATCGTGTCGCCGACATTACAGTCACGGCCGATGGCATAGGCGGCACCAATCTCCTCAATCTTCTGGATGGCCTTGATCTTATCATCGAAATGCTCGCCGTTGACAGCGACGATCTCACCTTTCTCAAAGGTGATGCGCAACTCACTCTCCTCGGTCTTCGTGACATGCTTCAGATAGGCTTCCTCCGGCAGACCCTGCGTAGGATCAAGGATCTCTCCACCACAGATACTCGTGCCCCAGATACCGACATTGTAAGAGTATTTCAGTTTGGTGAAGTCAGCATAGAAACCATGGGCGTTGAGGTAGTCAACTTCTTCCTTACGGCTCAGGGCATGGTCGCGGGTGAGCGTGATGATCTGCATGTCGGGACACATCACCAGGAAGGTCATGTCGAAACGGATCTGGTCGTTGCCGGCTCCTGTACTGCCATGGGCGATGGCATCGGCCTTGATCTCATTGGCATAACGGGCGATGGCGATGGCCTGGAAGATACGCTCGGAACTGACGGAGATAGGATAGCAGTTGTTACGCAACACATTTCCGAAGATCATGTATTTCAGACTCTTCTCGTAATACTCATGGGTAACGTCGAGAGTGACATATTTCGTGGCACCCAACTTATAGGCGTTCTCCTCATTCGTCTTCAACTGCTCGGCACTGAAACCACCTGTGTTCGCACAGGCAGCATATACTTCCCAACCTTCTTGGGACAGTTTCATCACCGTATAGGAGGTGTCGAGACCTCCACTGAATGCTACTACAACTTTCTTCTTTGCCATATCTTCTGTTTTTTATTGTCTGTTGATAAATAGGGGATGTGTGGATGGACAGCTATTCCTTGCCGTCAATCTTCTTGATACGCTCAATGACGTCCTTCGGCAACTTGGCGGGCAGGTGCTCCTCGGGATCGTACAGCATAGCCGTACAAATACAGTATCTGCGACCCGTACGGTGAAGGATGTCAACATTGATACAGCCTTCACAACCACGCCAGAAACTCTCATCGTCCGTGAGGTCATTGAACGTCACGGGATGATAGCCGAGCTGCGTGTTCATCTTCATGACGGCAGAGCCACTCGTCAGGGAGAAGATCTTCGCCTGAGGCCAGCGTGTACGGGCCAGCGTGAACGTCAGGTTCTTGATTCGCTTGGCAAGACCCAGACCTCGGAAATCGGGATGAACAATTAGTCCGGATGTGGTGACATACTGTTTGTTGCCCCACGTCTCAATGTAACTGAATCCGGCAAATTTATCATCGCAGAGGGCGATGACAGCCTTGGCTTCCTTCATCTTTGTGGCAACATACTCGTGGGTACGCTTGGCGATACCTGTGCCACGGACTTTCGCTGCGTCAGAAATTGTTTTCAGGATAGTGTCGACATATTTCTCGTGGGAGGCGTCGGCTACCATCACTTTTATCTCATCCATATCTTTTATGAGTTTATAGTTCTATTATAAAAGGTTTATTGTTCTCTCTTCGCGTAGTGATCTGTTTGAGAACCTTACATGTCCGGAATAATCTCCTTTAAGGCTTCTACTACTTCCTCCTCAGGAGTACCCTCTTTCTTGACAATGAAGATGGTATCATCACCGGCGATGGTACCGAGGATCTGCGGGATATCACTGTTGTCTATATTGTAGGCAATGCTGCTCGCATAGCCCGGCCGCGTCTTGATAACACCCATATTGCCGGAGAAGTTCAACGACAGAAAACCGGGAGTGATCATCATCTGGGAGATGGTGGCTTTGCTGTTCGTACGTCGGTACATTGTCTCGTTGGGTAAGACATAGACGTATTTGCCATTTATGCTCGACGCCTTCGCTACTTTCAGTTGCTTGAGGTCGCGGCTCAGCGTGGCCTGCGTGAGCTTGAAGCCTTCCTTGGCTAAAGCCTCTAACACCTCTTCCTGATTACACAGCTCCTGGCTTGAGATAATCATCTTCAGAGTTTCCAATCTGCTCTCTTTTTTCTTCATATAACTGAATGTTTATTCAATTGACGTTGCAAATATACAAGATATACTCGAAATATGCAAATAATTTTGCAAAAATCACGCGAAAATTATTTTAAATAATAAATTACTGTGAATAAAGTGAATAATTATGCGATTATGGATGGCGTTTGACAGTTGTGCAAGGGGCTTGCACACTTTGTGCAGAGGGCTTGCACACTTTGTGCATAACCCATGCACACAAAAAAAGGCCGTTCAAACGAACGGCCTGCTTATAGGATGTGAATGATTAATTGTCGTTTCTACCGAAAATCCTCAACAGATAAAGGAAGAGGTTGATGAAGTCGAGGTAGAGGGTCAGAGCTCCGAGAAGGGCTACCTTCTGTGCGCTTTCACTGACATCATACTGAGTAGAGAGGGCCTGCTTGATCTGCTGGCTGTCCCATGCCGTGAGGCCACAGAAGATGGCGACACCGATATAGCTCAGGATATAGTCAAATCCCGTACTCTTCAGGAACATATTGACGATCGTTGCGATAATGATGCCGAGGAGACCCATGAAGAGGATACGCCCCATCGTACTCAGATCCTTCTTCGTCGTGTAACCATAAAAGGCAGTGACGCCGAAGGTGCCGGCGGTGATGAAGAATACGCGGGCAATGGTGGTCATGTTAAAGACGAGGAAGATTGAACTGAACGTGGCTCCATTCAATACGGAATAGAGAATGAACATCAGCGTTGCCGTCGTCATCGACATGCGGTTGATTGCGCCGGAGATGGCGATAACGAGGACGAACTCGGCGATGATCATGCCCCACATAATAACACTGTTGCTCAGAATGGCGGTATACAGGGCCGGACTATTGGCGACGCCCCATGCCGTAAAACCGGTAATCACTAAGGCCAGTGTCATCCAGGTGTAGACTTTCCGCATAAGGGTCGGCATGGCCAAATTCAACTCCTGCTCGCGGCTGTGGACCTGTGAGCGGGGATTATTGATCTCATTGTACAATTCTTGTTCTGTCATATTCGTTTTATTGTTGGTTGTCTGTTCAATCGACAAAGTTAATGCCGTTTTTTCAGAAAAACAAAACTACGGATAATATTTAACGCAATTTTACATGACAAATCGTAAGTAGGCGCTTTCGGCTATTTTCACGTAGACACATGATTGATCATTTTTTGCCCATATATATAATAATAGGTGTAAATGGCATATTTCAAAAATATTGCATTTTTCTTGAATTTTCTTTCCGAAATATTTGGAGGTTTGGGAAAAAGTCAATACCTTTGCACTCGCTTTTGAAAACAAGCACACTGCTTCAAGCGGAGTGATTGAGGATAAAGCACTGAGAAAGAGTTCTTTGAAAAGATTACATAAGACAGA
>JAQXXT010000017.1 GCA_029226205.1 Prevotellaceae bacterium | reverse complement strand
CGGAGTTTCTCATCATCAGCCTCATGGGGCGGACGAAGATAGAAGTTACGACGGGCAACGGGACTCATCAGAATAGGTGTGGCACCCTTGGCTTTCGTCTCGATGACATACTGTGCCAGATGGGCGTCGAAAGTTGTACCGACATCGGTATGACGCTTCGGATCCGGCTTCTCGTCGTTATGGCCGAACTGGATAATGACGTAATCGCCGGGCTTAACTTTATTGATCACCTCCTGCCACCGGCCGTCAGTATAAAAGCTACGGGAAGAGCGGCCGTTGACAGCATGGTTCTCGATGCGCACGCCCTCGTCGAAGAAGCCCTGGAGCACCATGCCCCAGCCACGCTCGGGATTACCATCGGAGATATTCTTCTCCGCCGCCGTAGAGTCGCCGATGATAAATACCGTCGGCACGTCAGGTTTCATGGCCATCGCCAGCCAGGCCACAGCCAAGAGCCCTAAAAATCCAAATAAATGTAGATGTTTCATTACGTTGTTTGTTTTGGTTTGTTTTACATTGCAAAAATACACAATTTTTCTGATACAGCATCCTCCGCATCCGAATTTTACTTTTTTACTTATAAAAAAAGAGGACCCGCAGACATTCACATGCTTGCGGGTCCGGGACATATATATAATTCGTAGCTGCTGTCTCCCGTCACCATAAAGAGACGGGCGGCATCACGGGCGATACCGAGGATACGGCGGTTCAGGGACCCGATGGTACAGCCGGTCTTGGCGGGATTGGCCTTCTCCGCCTTTCCCGTGAGATTACTGATATAGGTCACCGACGAGGCATCGTCATCATCATAGGGCACGACATCTGCCAGGTCCTTTGCCACATGATAGGCCGTCTCCGTGCCGCGCGTACCGTTCATCTTCACCGTAGCGAAGGGAGCACGGTCACCACCGGCATGGTCGGCCTCGCCGGTGGACAGATCATCATCGGGCCGCTGTCGGATAAGTACGGGCGCAAACGACTCCTCGTGGGCTCGATGCTCCTCTTCGCCCTGGCGTCCCTGGCGTGTATCCTCGCGCCGACGATCACGTTCTTCAACTGCATGCGCGTGCTCCAGGGCGTTGCCGGTGCCGGTGGTGTCGTACTCTCCAAGAGTATGGCAACGGATATGTTTGAAGGTAAGCAGCTCACGAACTTCCTCGCCATCCTCGCCGCTATCACGGGTATCGCCCCCGTCTTCGCGCCGGTCATCGGTGGCGTACTGTCGAGTTTCACCAACTGGCAGGGTCTGTTCTGTGTCCTTCTGGCCTTGGGTATCTATCTCATGGTCAGCAGCATGCGCCTCAAGGAGAGCCTACCGAAGGAGAAACGCACGCAACAGAGTCTCACACAGGCCTTCATCAACCTCTTCCGTGTCTTCCGTAACAAGCGGTTCACATTGAGTACACTGGCCATCATGTTCTGCTTCCTCTGTTTCTTCGCCTATATCTCCTCTTCCCCGTTCATCTTCCAGAATATCTATGGCCTCAACGGACTGGAGTATGGTCTGTGCTTCGGCATGAACAGTATCTTCATCGGTATCGGCACCGTCATCGCCACACGGTTCCATCATGCCAACACGGCACTGAAATGGGCGAGTATCGACCTCATGATCTCCGCCATCCTCGTAGCCCTCTGTCAAGTTTTCGAGGCCCCGCTGGCCATGCTCATGCCATGCTATATCTATATGATGCTGTCATTCGGTATGATGCAACCCGTGAGCACGGCCATCGCCATGGACTCCGAGCGTGACAACGCCGGGGCCGCCAGTGCCATCTTCGGGGCCGCCACCTTCGTTGCCGGTGCCATCGCCTCCCCGCTCGTGACCGTTGGCCGCATCCTGATCTCCTCCTCCATCGTCGTCATCATCGGTGCCATCCTCTGTCTCGCCCTCACCCTTCCCTTGGCCGAGGCCGTGAAGGAAGAACAGATGAAGAAATAAAATCAGGCCTCTCACAACCCTCCCCATAGGGGAGGGCTCGCCGCTTTGTCGATACAGCGGATGTTTGCGCCAATGTCGAATGGTACGTCGTCGTATGTTTGCGCTTTGCAAGCATAAGGATGCATCTCCCCACATCGTTGGTTTTTACTTTGTTTTTCCTGGTTTTCTCCATGGAAAAAGTCCCGGGAATGTTTTATTTTGTTTTTTATGTTTTTGTTGGAAAAGGAAGCAGAACATGATAAATCATGTCCCTACGGATTTGGTATTTCAACATAAAATCAGTAATTTTGCAACGAATTTAAAATTCACGCATATGTTGAAAGAAGTAAACTACAAAGATTTGAAATTCAATCCCTTCAACCTCATCGGTGGGGAGTGGATGCTGGCCAGTGCCGGCAATGAGAAAGATGGATGCAACACGATGACCGTATCCTGGGGCGGCCTCGGCTGTCTGTGGGGACATAACGATCCCGTTGCCACGATCTATCTCCGTCCGAGCCGCTATACAAAGACATTCGTCGACAAGGAGGAGTTCTTCACCCTCTGCGTCATGGACAAGTCGTTCAAGAAACAGATGGCCTACCTCGGCTCTGTTTCCGGACGTGATGAGAACAAGATCGAAAAAGCAGGCCTGACACCTGTCTTCGCCGACAATACCGTCTATTTCTCTGAGGCCAAGCTCGTCCTCGTCTGTCGTAAGATGTACGCCCAGGAGCTCGAGGAGAAGGATTTCTTCTATCCTAAGACGGTAGAGGAGAGCTATCCACAGCGTGACTTCCACACGATGTACATCGGCAAGATCGAGAAGGTCCTCGTCCGTGATGACGAATATCTGAAATAGATCCACCGTAGGGGCACCCCTTGTGGGCGCCCTAACGCCACAATATTTTCGAACATTTCGGGATATGATCAATCATGTCCCCATAAGACACACAAGCATATGAAAAAGATTGTTTTACTCCTTACACTTTTGATCTCTGTCCTCTCCCTCAACGCCAAGGACTACACGGATGACATGACCGTCAGCCTCGGCACCTCTTCTCTGGGCACACAGCAGGCCACGGTATCCATCAACCAGGAGAGCGACGGCACCTACACGATGCAACTCAACAACCTCGTATTCGCCTCTTTCCCTGTAGGCAACATTACCTACAAGGGCGTCAGCGGCACGACGAGCAGCGACGGTATCACAACATATACCGGCAATGGCACGGCAACGGTCTCCGCCGGTACCGATCCTACCTACGAAGGCAAATGGCTCGGTGGCAGCACTATCACGTCGGCCGATGTCAATATCTCAGAGGCAGAGTCCAAAGGTGACAACCTTTATCTGAATATGACCGTGAAGGTCTCCGTCGGCCTCATCCCTCTGAATGTCACCCTCGTCTTCGGCAGCAAAGATAAGATCACGACGGCCATCCGTCCGGTAGTCTCCCCGACAACGTCTACGCCCACCGTATATTCTATCAACGGCAAGCGCGTCAATACCGTCGCTCCCGGTCACATCTACCTCTTCCGCCAGTCCGACGGCAGTGTCAAGAAGATCGTGAAATAACTAATACTCTCTCAAGGAAATCTGTGGGTGACCGCCTTTTTTGTGGCCACCCACTTACATTTTTTCAAGGTCTTCTTCTTTAATTTTGCAACCGGAACATATCAAACGACAATGAAGATGAGACTGATCACTACCCTACTCCTGCTATTTCTCTCCCTCAACCTGTTCGCCCAACGGAAGGGAAAGCTGCACCTGGAACTCTTGACCGCCGACAGCCTGCGCCTCGCCATGCGCCATGCCGCCGACGAGGGACGACTGTTGCAATGGGGAGACAGCCTCCTACGCAGCCACTATGCCCATGGCGATATCAACGAGAAGAAATACCGTAAAATGATGGCCCATCTCCGTAAGATCGACAACCATCTCCATCAAGGCGACTCCCTTCTCGCTGCCAATGGCCGACGGATCAACTACGACACCCTCTATCTCGCCAAGCCACAGGGCCGCTGGACTATCAAGTTCCGCACAAACCTCTCCGGTGCCAGAATGGAAGTCAAAGGCATGAACGGCGCCACTCCCTTCGACGGTACTGTCCGCTCCGCCAACAGAGCCACATTGAGCATGGCCGTGGCCTACCGCGGTATTGCCGTAGCCCTTGCCCTCAATCCTGCCAAACTCGCCGGTAAGAACCGGGATAATGAGTTCAACCTCAACGCCTATAGCAACCGGTATGGTTTCGATGTAGTCTATCTCTCTTCCGCCACATACAAGGGAACGGTGTCCTCCGATGGGGTGGAGACACCCGTGAGCAAGGGTATGGTACAACAGAAAGCGTTGAACATCAATGCCTATTATGCCCTCAACGGCCGCCGCTTTTCCTTCCCCGCCGCCTTCTCACAGAGCTATATCCAGAAGCGCAGTGCCGGCAGCGTCCTCCTCGGCATGAGTCTCGACGGACAGATGACGGACATCGACGGCACCATCGCCACAAACAACCTACCCGTGAAGATCAAGCTCTATGAGTTCGGCATCGGCGTGGGATACGGTTACAACCTCGTCGCCGGTCGTCACTGGCTCTTTCACCTCTCTGCCCTCCCGACATTCGACATCTACACCCATTCCCATATCACCGTCGGCAGCAACCGTGTGAACATGAAGTACACGTTTCCGAGCCTCATCATCACCGCCCGCAGTGCCGCCGTCTATTCCTGGCATAACAAGTTCACCGGTCTCACCTTCGTCCTCAACGCCTCCACCATCGGCAACGACAATCACCTCCAGCTACAACGAGACAAATGGCGTCTCCGCCTCTTCTATGGCTTCCGCTTCTGACAACCTCTCGTAGAGACATGATTTATCATGATCCGTAACATCGTGGGATTAGGCCGCCCCCTACAGAGGCTGAAAAGGCCTGAGAGTAATCGTCGAGGCTTCTGGGGGTGAGGCTTCACCAAACTATATATACCACCCTCGTTCATTTCCGAAATCTTGACAAAGCTAAAGATTTTAACACAGTCATTGGGGACAGCGTGTAGGTGAATTCAACTAGCAAGTGCAAATTTAAGAAATATTTTTGACAAAGGCTTCATCAGGCGAGAGAAATTTCAATTTAGCTCTTGGTAAGCGTATCCGCGATGCAGCCTTGTGTGGATCATTTTGATTCATTATCTTTGCGGCGATAAATCAAACCGTAATGTTATGACAGCAGCAGAACGCTATGAACAAGTATGGAATAAGTTCCTTGTGGCATTGAAGAAGG
>JAQXXT010000016.1 GCA_029226205.1 Prevotellaceae bacterium | reverse complement strand
GTGTGGGGTTAGGGGCGCCCCTTGTGGCCGTCCTAACGATCCCGTTGCAGGGGCCGTCCCTTGTGGCGGCCCCATGCCGGAACGGCATTTACATTCATTCCCATGTGGCGGCCCGATGCCGGAACGGCATTGACATTCATTGTCTTGTGGCGGCCCGATGGCGTTACGGTATTCACATTCATAGAATAATGGATAATTCGGCGTTATCGCCGACGGGCCGCCACAAGGGACGGCCCCTGCAGAGGATTGGTGTGGGTTAGGTGCGGCCCTTGTGGCCGTCCAAATTGTAACGATTCCCAGTTAGGACGGCCACAAGGGCCGCACCCTACGGTGGCAGAAATATAATTATTTCAGGCAACGGGGATCAGCGACAATCTTCTTGAAGTTCTCGGCAGCTGCCGTTCCGGGGACGGGACCGAAGTTCTCTTTAGGTTTATCCCAGGCATCACGCCACAGGAGGACGTAGGTGAGGGGATAGTTGCGGATCGTCTGCCACATACTGTCGTAGAACCAGTTCTTATCGGGCGTGTTCTGATAACCCGTCTCCGAGAAGCACATCAGTTTATGGTGCTGTTGTGCGATACGCTGTATGACGTCAAGCGTTGTCTTGACATTGTGAACATATTTGTCGGGTGCCCATGTGGCGTAGATATCCGTACCGAGGATAGAGACATACTGGTCACCGGGATAATACTTCATATAGTTCTCTATCGTCTCGTCCTGGTCGGCGATATTTGGCGAATAACAGTAGAGGAGGTTACGGACACCGAGTTCAGCAAACGTGTTGACGGTATACTGGAAGAGCTGTTTGTATTCATTCGGCGTGCACGCGCTCTTTCCCCACCAGAACCATGTACCGTTCATCTCATGCCACGGACGGAAGATCACGGGAATCGTCTGGCCCTTTGCCGTCTTCAGACTCTTCAGGAAGTTGGCGACGGTGCTGAGCCATTCCTTGAACTTCGCGTTTTGGGCGCCGCCGGGGAGTACAGCCGTGACGGCATTGCCTTCCACGTCCCATGCGTCGCCACCTGTCACGGGGTTATGCGGGTGCCAGGAGAGGGTGACAATGCCACCGCGGGCTACCTGTTTCTGAATCTCTTTGAACATAGTCGTGAAGGGAACCCCATCGATGTTATGATCCCATCCGAGTTCAAGACCGCCGAGCTCACAACCGAGGACCATAGGACGGACGCCGACAGCCTCGAGCATGTCACTGCGACCCTCTTCGTACTTCCATGTCGTACCATAGAAGGGATCATCCTGATGGCCGATCATGATTCCTTTACGACTGCGTGAAGCGAGGACGGCACGGAGCTCACGCGGTGTCGTGGCACGGAGAGCCTGGCGGTGCTGCGTCGTCGTCGTCTTCGTGGCTGTCTCTGTCGTGGACTCACCAATGTGGGAGAAAGTATTTACTTCGTCACGGACGACGGCAAGGGTCGTGCTGTCAACAGCGAAGACACTGTTCAATCCCTGTGCCTCCTGACTTGGATCACCACAGTAGTCTTCGCCTTTCTCCCAGTGCTCATGACGTGGCTGGGCATAGCCGCCCCACGCCCAGAAGTTACAGCCGGCGAAATTGCCGCCATGGCGGGCGTTGTCGGCAACAAGGGAGAACACATATTTATAATAGGTGTCACGGGCTGTCGTCGGAGAGCCGGGCTTGTAGGAGAAGTTGTCACGGGGATAGCCAAACTCTTCCATGACGAGGGGCTTATGGAGGCGCTGGCAGATAGCGAGATGCTGGTCGATATAGTCTTTCGTGTTATGACAGCTCTGATCGAGGTCGTCAGTGAGATGGTCTTTGCGTGCCCAGCCCCAGTTGTATGGCCAGAGGTGGATATTACAATAGTCGACGTTCTTGTCGCTGCAGATTTTCTCCCACGCGTCATAGGAGCCCTCACAGCCCCATGCGCCCTCACTACCTAAGGAGATAAGATGATTGGGATCGAGACTACGGATGAGAGCTGACGCTTTGGCGAGCCACTGTTCGAAAGCCGGCAACGCCTCTTTCTTAAAGGCCCGCGGCTCATTGGCGATCTGCCAGCTCATGATGGCGGGATCATCCTTGTAGGCGCGGCCCGTATACCGGTTCGTACGGGAGAGGATGAACCGAATATGATCGAAGAAGAGCTGTTGTGCTTTCGTGTTGGTGGCGAACTGAGAACAGTAATCCATGAATTTCGGATAGCCGTCGACATCGGTCTGCGGTGCCGGGCCACAGCCAGCCTGTTCGAGGTAATAGCCGTAACCACCGCTCCATTCCCAGGAATTATTCAGGTAGAGCACGGCAACCATGTCGCGCTTGCCCATCTCGGCGAGGAGATAGTCAAGGCCGGCGAGGATGGTGTCGTTGTACACCCCCGGTGCCAACTGCAGTGACGGCTCCACCTTCGTGCGGATGCCCTCACGGCCGTCGGCGCCGACAAGGATGCGTAGGTTGTTGATACCATTGTGCTTCAGCAGGTCAAGCTCCCGGCACAGGCGGGTGCGGTCTCCACCGCGTCCCTCACTGCCGAGGATGGCACCATACCACATGTTGGTGCCTACGAAATAGTATGGCTTCCCACCCCGCTCGAAATGTCCGGCATTGACACGGACGAAAGGTTCCTGCGCGAAGATCTGAAGCGGCGCGAGCCATATGGTCATCATCAGAGAGAATATAAATAATAATTTTTTCATTATGCTTGCTTGTTAGTGAGCGTGTTTAGTTTTGGTTTATTCTGTTTGCAAAGATAGCGTGAAAATATTGTTTCGATTACCTTTTTTTTGCTCAATACTCCTACAAAACTATAAAAAAGAGGTGAGAATGACACACGTACGGTGTTTTTTTCGTACTTTTGCAACGAAATTAGTTATTCACGGTGATGAAGAAACGAATATTTTTTATCCTCATAGGCCTGTTGTTGGCTGTCCTGCCGTCGCATGCGGTGTTGAAGGAGGCCAATATTGACACGGCACTCTATATCCTGCGTGTGGAACTGGCCAACGAGCACCTTGACCTCGAGAAGCAGGGCAAGGCACAGAAGGCACAACGGCTCGCCATGGTCAACGAGATCGGACAGATCATGAACCAGGCGAATCAGAATGCCGTCATGCTCTATTCCCAGCGCTCGGGTTATATCTTCGACCTCACGTATGCCTGCCATCAGGCCACGGAACAGTATAACCGTTTCCGCATGCGCACTGAGCCGTTCAAGCGGACCATTTACAACAAACAGTTGGAGGTGGCGCGTTATGACTCCCTCATCAGTAATCTCTCGTCGATGCCGACGATCTTCATGTCGAAGCGTGCAACGATAGACCGTAATGTCTGTCTGACGCTCGCCGTGAATATCCGCCGTCAGCTGGAGGAGCAACGTGAGGAGCAGCAGCAGTTTGTCCGCTTTTATAATATGGCGGAGCAGCGGCTGAAGCACCTCAACGACTATGCCATCGCGAGGTATAATGATATTCAGCGGAGCCTGATCAGTAATGAGAATGGCAACTATTTCAAGACGCTGTTCCATCTCGGCAGTGATATTCACCAGGCGAAAGTCAGCGTGTCAGAGAAATACAAGCCGGTAGGACTGCCGAATACGGTCACGTCACAATGGGACGTGAGAATCATCATCTTCCTCTTTATCGTGATTATCTTCTATGCTGTCGTGGCTATGATCCTCAGTACACTGAGCATCCGTGTCGTACTGTCATGGCTCTTCAGGCATGGAAAGTTGAAGCGTTTCTTCAGTGAAGAGAACAACGGTCCCGCAACCCGTACGTTCAAGGCTATCCGCCCCTGTCTCGTCATGGCGGCTACCGTGGTGACTTTCGCCATTATTCTGAATATCATCCGTGTGACGGTGAACCAGAACTTCATCATCATGGCATCGTCCCTGCTGACGAATTATTCCTGGTTGTTGGCTGTCATCCTGCTCTCGCTGATCCTGCGTTATACAAAGCGTATCTTCCGTCAGGAGAAAGCCGTGGAGCGGAAAATCAAGAAGCGCGAGAAACTGGAGGAGTTCTCTATCAAGGCTGCCTTCCAGATCTATACGCCGTTGATCACGATGGGCTTCTTCGTCTTCACCGTACGTATCGTCCTCATTCCGAATGACCTCATCAACCTCATCTTCCCACCGCTGATGCTCCTCTGCTGGATCTGGCAGGGACGGGCGATCCATCGTCATAAGAAGGACGTGCTGCAGGAGGACAAGGTCTACGTGCGTGTCACCCTCGTCGTCTTCCTGGCCTCCGTCATCGCCTCCTGGCTTGGCTATACGCTCTTCTCCGTGGTGATGCTGATCTGGTGGATCATGCAGCTGAGTTGTATCCTCACCATCACCTGTGTCCGCGACTGGCTCGAGAGCTATGGCGAGCGCCGTAAGATGGATGAGCTGCCCCTGTCGAAGCGCTGGCTTTATTCCCTTGTGAAAGAGGTCCTCGTACCAACGGCTGCCGTGCTGACCATCCTCGTCTCCATCTATTGGGCCGCCGATGTCTTTAACCTCAGCGATACCGTATGGATGGTCTTCACCCACCACTATGTGGATATCAAGCAGATCTCCTTCTCACTCCTCGGCGTCTGCCAGGCCGTGATCCTCTATTTCCTCTTCTCCTTCATCAACCATACGGCGAAGGAGATGCTGAAACTCTACTACCTGAAGAAGGAGAGCGGTAACGGAAAGGTCATCAAGAAAGAACTCCTCCGGGAGAGCGCCTCGCGCAATGTCCTCGGCGCCAATGCCATCCAGGTGCTGGTGTGGGGCGTGTGGCTCCTCGTCGTCCTGGCCATGTTCCATGTCAGCAACTCGTGGATCCTCGTCATCTCCGGAGGTCTTTCCACTGGTGTCGGTTTCGCTATGAAGGATATCCTCGAGAATATCTACTATGGTATCTCTCTGATGAGCGGTCGTGTGAAAATTGGCGACTATATCGTCTGTGATGGCATCCGTGGTCGTGTGAGCAATATCTCCTATACGTCAACGATGCTGGAGGCCATCGACGGTAGTGTCATCACTTTCCAGAACTCCCAGCTCTTCACGAAGAACTATAAGAACATGACGAAGAACCACGGCTATGAGCTCGATATCCTCGATGTCGGCGTGGCCTATGGTACGAATATAAAAGAGGTGAAGCAGCTCCTTACCGATGCCATCCTCTCCATTCCTGATCTCGACGAGCACAGCATAGATCGCAAGAAGGGCGTGAATGTCGTGCTTAAGGAGTTTGGCGACAACAGTATCAACCTCAAGATCCTCGTGTGGGTCGACGTGCTGAAACAGTATTCCATCGACGGCCGTATCATGGAGTGTGTCTATGAGACGCTGAATAAGAACAACATCGAAATTCCGTTCCCACAGAGGGAAGTAACGATAAAAAATCAAACCAATGAATGATATAAAAATAATAGCCGGCCCGTGCGTGATTGAGAGCGCGGAACTGCTCGATACCGTGGCGAAGGAACTCGTGAGGATCAATGCCGAACTTGGAACAGACATTATCTTCAAGGCCTCGTTTGACAAGGCGAACCGCACATCCATCCATTCCTTCCGCGGCCCCGGGCTCGAGAAAGGTCTGCAGATGCTCGCCGACGTGAAAGAGAAATACGGACTGCGTATTACGACAGATATCCATGAGTCCTGGCAGGCGGAAGGTGCCGGCGAGGTCTGTGATGTCTTGCAGATCCCTGCCTTCCTCTGCCGTCAGACTGATCTCCTCGTGGCTGCCGCAAAGACGGGGAAGATTGTGAATATCAAAAAGGCACAGTTCCTCTCCGGCCGTGATATGCGGTACCCCGTGGAGAAAGTTCTCGACAGTGGTGGCAAAGAGGTATGGCTCACGGAACGTGGCAACTGCTTCGGCTATAACAACCTCGTCGTCGACTTCCGGAATATCCCCGATATGAAAGAGATCGTGCCGACGGTCATCATGGACTGTACCCACAGCGTCCAGCGCCCTTCTGCCGGTGACGGTAAGACCGTCGGCGACCGGAAGTTCGTGCCCGCCATGGCGATGGCCGCAAAGGCTTTCGGCGCAACGGGTTATTTCTTTGAGGTACACCCCGATCCCGACCGTGGCCTCAGTGATGCCGCGAATATGTTGGCATTGAAAGATTTGGAACCACTGATTAAAAAAATATTAGCGTAATGACGAACGAAGAGATTCTCGATTCAGCGAAACATAGTTTACAAGAGGAGGCACAGGCCGTCCTCGATCTCATCCCGCAGTTGGATGATAACTTCCCGCGTGCCGTGGAGATGATGTACCACTGTCATGGAAAGATCATCGTCACCGGCGTCGGCAAGTCGGGAAATGTCGGTGCGAAGATTGCCGCCACGCTGGCCTCTACGGGCACGCCGGCATTCTTCATCAATCCCCTCGATGTCTATCATGGTGACCTCGGCGTGATGACGCCCGATGATGTCGTGCTGGCGCTGAGCAACAGTGGACAGACCGATGAGCTGTTGCGTTTCATCCCGATGGTCATCCACATGCATGTGCCGATTATCTCCCTGACGGGAAATCCGCAGTCGTTGTTGGCGAAATATAGTGATATTCATATCACGGTGAAGGTGAAGAAAGAAGCCTGTCCGCTGAACCTCGCGCCGACATCATCGACGACGGCGGCACTCGCCATGGGTGACGCCCTCGCTATCGCCTTGATGAAAGTCCGTGATTTCAAGCCCCGTGACTTTGCGCAGTTCCATCCCGGTGGTGAACTCGGCAAGCGGTTGCTGACGACGGCAGAGGATGTCATGCGCCGTGAGGACCTCCCCGTCGTTCCCGATGATATGCATCTCGGTGAGGCCATCATCCATGTCAGCAAGGGCAAGCTCGGTCTCGGCGTGAGCCTCGATAAAGACGGTCGCGTGAAAGGGCTTATCACCGATGGTGATATCCGTCGTGCCATGGAATACTGGCAGGCAGACTTCTTCAACCATACCGTCAGCGACATCATGACGAAGGAGCCGAAATGCGTGCTGCCGGAGACGAAGATCGTGGAGGTCCAGCGTATCATGAATGCCAACAAGATCCACAGTGTCCTCGTCGTCGATGGCATGCGTCATCTCCTCGGTGTCGTCGATCATTATGCTTGCATGATTTAACATGTTGAATTTGAAGAAAATATTTACGCTCTTTATCGGTATCTTGCTCTTCCTGCCGCTGACCCTCAGCGCACAGACGGAGGAGGGTGCCGACAGCTGTATCGTACAGGCCCTACGGCAGAAAGGCATCCATTTCTCCCACGACAACAGCGTGACACTGCTCATGAGTGGTCAGGAGAAGTTTGATGACCTCTTCAAAGCCGTTGAACAGGCGAAGTCGTCGATCCACATGGAGTATTTCAATTTCCGCAATGACTCCATCAACCGGGAGCTGACACGCCGATTGGCGAAGAAGGCCGCCGAGGGTGTGGAAGTCCGTTGTCTCTTCGACGGTTTCGGCAATGCCTCCAACAACCAGCCCATGCGCAAGGAGGATATCACGGCCATGCGGAAGATGGGTATTCAGATCTATGAGTACAAGCCGATGTGCTTCCCCTGGATTCATGACATCTTCAACCGTGACCACCGGAAGATCGTCGTCATCGACGGACGTGTCGCCTATACCGGTGGCATGAATGTCGCTGACTATTATATAAAAGGTACGCGCGAGGTAGGCTCATGGCATGACATGCACTGCCGTATCGAAGGCTCGGAGGTGAACACGCTGCAGTGGATCTTTACGAGGATGTGGAAACGGGTCACGGGAGAGGAGATCCACGGACCGAAATACTATAGTGGTTGTACGAATACCGCTTATTTTAAAGGCCTGAAGCCCGACACGACGGTGACGGCAGGACATAAGATGGTGGGGATCATCAACCGTGAGCCTCATCGCACGCAGGACATCATCCGCTCGTTCTATGTCCATGCCATCAACTGCGCCCATGACAGTATCAAGATTATCAATCCCTATTTCACCCTCAGCCATCAGCTGCTGAAAGCTCTGAAGAATGCCGTGCGCCGTGGCGTGAAGGTAGATATCATGCTCTCTGTGCGTGGCGATGTGCCGTTCACGCCCGATGTCGGTTTCCATAATGCCCACAGGCTCATGAAGGAAGGCTGTCATATCTGGCTCTTCAAGCCCGGCTTCCATCATACGAAGATCATCACCGTGGATGGGAAGTTCTGTACCGTCGGCAGTGCGAATCTCGACGGCCGCAGCCTCCGTTGGGATTATGAGTGTAATGCTGTCATCGTCGACGGCCCTACGACGGCACAGCTCGACCGCCATTTCGCCAATAACCAGCGCGATTGTTTCCTTCTCACGCCGGAGACATGGAAGAAGTTCCGCAGTCCGTGGCAGAAGTTCAAGGGATCAATAGGATCGTTGATAAGAAATTTATTGTAGAAGCCTCACCCCCCAACCCCTTCCCGAAGGGGAGGGGAGTGATGTTTCTCTTTCCTTTCGTTGGATAAAAATATACATATGGAACATAAAATTCCTCAGATCGCAATATTGGACAACAACATGCTGGCAGCATTAGGACTGAAGCAATTGTTGCAGACCGTCATGCCTGTGATGGAAGTCAATATCTTTCATGAGTTCGAAGCCTTCGAGGCTGCAGGCCCGGATACGTTCTTTCATTATTTCGTAGCCGTCTCCATCGCCATTGCTCATCGTGACTTCTTCCTTCAGCGTGTCCATAAGACGATTGTCCTGACAACAGCCAGTGATCCCAATCAACAGCTCAGCGGTTTCCATTGTCTGAACCTGAACACGTCGGAGGATGATCTCGTGCGCCATCTCCTCATGCTTGAGCAGACGGGACATAAGGGTGGTAAGAATCTACCGGCGATGCCGAAGATCCTGTCGAAGAAGCTCCTCTCCGACCGTGAGATAGAGGTCCTCAGTGAAGTGGCCCAGGGAAAGATCAACAAGCAGATTGCGGATGACCTGCATATCTCCATGACAACGGTTATCACGCACCGGAAGAATATCCAGGAGAAGTTAGGCCTGAAGACGGTATCAGCACTGACGATCTATGCCGTCATGCACGGTTATGTTGATATCAACAAAATCTGACACCGTAGGGTGCGGCCCTTGTGGCCGTCCTAACACCACGATTCCCGGTTAGGACGGCCACAAGGGCCGCGCCCTACGGTGGATCAATTTTCCGTTTAGGACGGCCACAAGGGCCGCACCCTACGGTGGGAAAAATGAACGATTATGAATATACTCAATTTCTTCAAACATCATAAAAGTGAAGAGCCGCAGCCTCTGCCCCCATCAAAGGATGTAGCCCTCGTCCTCGGTGGCGGTGGCGCCCGTGGCTATGCCCATATCGGTGCCATCCACGCCCTCGAGCAGGCGGGATATCATATCACGTCGGTTGCCGGCACGTCGATGGGTGCCCTTGTTGGGGGGATCTATGCTGCCGGGAAAATGAAAATGTTGGAGGAGAAGGCGCTGAATCTCGACTGGCAGAAGACATTGAAGCTCCTTACGCCGAAACCGGGATGGAATTATCTGGCTAATGGGCATAACTTTCTTTCCCTTTTAAATGATATTGTCGGTGATGAGAAGATTGAGGAACTGCCTGTGCCGTTCTGTTGTTGCGCTTCTGATGTGATCAGTGGTAAGGAGCATGTTTTTCATACCGGTAGCCTGAAGACGGCGATTCGTTGTAGTGTCTCCATCCCTTGTGTCCTTGAGCCTGTGACGATCGGCAACGCGCAGTATGTCGACGGCAGTCTTCATAACACGTTGCCGTTGAATCGTGTGGCACGCCATGACGGTGACAAGCTCGTGGGGATCAATGTCAGTGGCAATTATGTCGCGGAGGCTCCGAAGGATAACCTCTGGTCAATGGCGACACGGTGCAACGAGATTATGGTCAGCGTGAACACTGCCATGAGTCTGCAACTCACGCCACCGGATCTTTATCTGGAGATGCCGACAAATCTCTGGTCAATCTTCGATTTCGACAAGGCGGCAGAGATCATTGATTGGGGATTTAGACAGATGTTTAAAAAGCTACACGTTTGATCCAATTGCAGGGGCCGTCCCTTGTGGCAGCCCGATGCCACACGTTTAATCCAATTGCAGGGGCCGTCCCTTGTGGCGGCCCGATGCCCGATAGGGCATTCTTAGAAGCAATGTGGATCATTCGGCGTTCCGCCGATGGGCCGCCACAAGTGACGGCCCCTGCAGTTGGATTCTCATAAAATCATGTCCCTATAGGTCATCAAGGTTGACGACCTGTTCTACCTTGGTAATCTTTACTGTTGTCTTTTCCCAGCCTTTGGCATGGAACTCGCTCTTCGGTGAGAGCTTGTGATTGATAGCCTGTTCGATGATGAGGCTGGCAAGGGGAGCGGCAAGGTCTGCACCGAAACCGCCATTCTCAACATATACGGCAACGGCGACCTTCGGATGTTCCATAGGAGCAAAACCCATGAAGATGCTATGGTCATGTCCTTTGTTCTCTGCCGTTCCTGTCTTTCCACAGATCTTAAACATCGCTGTGTTGATACTCTTACACGTACCGCTGATCACGGCATTACGCATACCATCGATGACTATAGGATAGGCATCAGGATGGGGCAGGGCAACATGCTTGACGAGGAAAGTACTGTCAGGATGACTGCTTACATGAGGGATATAATACCAGCCTCTGTTAGCGATGATGGCCGCGAGGTTACAGAGTTGCAGCGGCGTCGTCATCACTTCGCCTTGTCCCATTCCCATCCACATGATCGTCGTGCCGTTCCACGCGCCGTGGAGCTTGTCAAGCATGGCAGCGTCAGGGATGCAGCCGCTGGCTTCATCGGGCAAGTCAATGCCAAGCGGATGACCAAGGCCGAGGGAGTTCATGAAGCGTGCCCAGTCGTCAAGGGCTCTGCTCTTTGCGGGATAGAGTTCTCTGTTGTCGACGAACTCCTGAAACACCTTACAGAAATAGCTGTTACAGCTCTGGCCAATGGCGGGGATGAGTGTCAGTGGTGAGTGATGGGGATGGCAGCCGATATGTACCTTATTATAATAGAACCCTCTGTGACAGGGATATGCCTTCGTCAGACTCAGGGCGTGGAGCGACCATAGCGTCAGTGTCTGTGCTGTCTTAAAGGTAGAGCCGGGAGAGTACGTCATAGAGATAGCGCGGTTGACGCCGTCGTCGACTTTATCGCGGGAGACCATGCACAATACCTTTCCCGTGGAGGGCTCGATGGCGATGATACTGCCTTGTTTGTTTCGCAACAGTCGCTTGGCGAGTGTCTGCAGGTCTGCCCGCAGCGTCGTGCTGTCGCCCGGCTCCGGGAATGTCTGCGCATTCACGGTGAGGGCGAGAAGCAGGCATAGACACACGCTTGCAAAGCGCGTGTACACGACGGCAAGCCAAGAACTTCGCAGGAGACACCCGAAACGGGTGCTCTGCCGGTTGTTGTTATGCTTTTCCATGGTTGAGCATTTTTTTGAGGAACTTCGGAGTATAGCCGAGGGGACTCTCTGCCACCTGCTCCGGTGTGCCCGTGGTAAGAATTTGTCCGCCGCCACGGCCTCCCTCTGGGCCGACATCGATGATCCAGTCGGCGAGTTTGATGACATCGAGGTTATGTTCGATGATGATGACGGTGTTGCCACGGTCGACGAGCATCTGCAGGACATCCATAAGGATACGGATATCCTCGAAATGAAGACCCGTCGTCGGCTCATCGAGGATATAGAGCGTATGTCCCGTGTCTTTCTTTGCCAGTTCCGTCGCCAGTTTCACGCGCTGGCTCTCACCTCCGGAGAGCGTGGTAGAACTCTGTCCGAGTTTGATATATCCCAGTCCCACATTCTGCAGGGCCTTGATCTTCTGCAATATCTGTGGCACATTCTCGAAGAACTCCACAGCCTGGTTGATCGTCATGTCGAGAACATCGGCGATAGACTTGCCACGATAGCGTACCTCAAGGGTCTCACGGTTATAGCGTTTGCCGTGACAGACTTCACAGGGGACGTAGACGTCGGGAAGGAAGTTCATCTCAATCGTCTTATAGCCGTTTCCTTTACAGGCCTCACAGCGGCCTCCCTTCACGTTGAAGGAGAAGCGCCCCGGCTTATAGCCACGGATCTTCGCCTCGGGAAGGCCGACGAAGAGGTTTCTGATATCTGAGAATACTCCCGTATAAGTGGCGGGGTTTGACCGTGGCGTCCGTCCGATAGGGCTCTGGTCGACATTGACAACTTTATCAATATTGTCGATCCCTTCGATGGACTCATAAGGCATCGGCTTCTTCAGTGAACGATAGAAATGATGGGAGAGGATCGGTTGCAGCGTCTCGTTGATGAGCGTCGACTTACCGGATCCCGACACACCCGTGACGACGATGAGCTTGCCAAGGGGAAAGTCAACATCGACATGTTTGAGGTTGTTTCCCGTACAGCCATGGAGGATGATATGCTTACCGTTGCCCTCCCGGCGATGGGCGGGGATGGCAATCTCACGTTCGCCATTGAGGTACTGGGCAGTAAGGGTATGGGTCTTCAGCATCTCTGCCGGTGTTCCTTGGAAGACGACCTCACCACCTTTGCGGCCTGCCTTCGGACCGATATCAACAATCCAGTCAGCGGCCCGCATCATATCCTCATCATGTTCAACGACGATAACGGTATTGCCGAGGTCTCGCAGTTCTTTCAGCGAATGGATCAGACGGTCGTTGTCACGCTGATGCAGACCGATAGACGGCTCGTCGAGGATATAGAGGACGTTGACGAGTTGACTGCCGATCTGTGTGGCGAGACGGATACGCTGACTCTCACCACCGGAGAGGGTAGCGCTCTGGCGGTTCAGACAGAGATAGTCGAGGCCGACATCCAGGAGAAAGTCGACACGGGAGCGCAGCTCCTTGACAATCTCATGGGCGATCTTCTGCTGCTGAGGCTCCAGATGCTCTTCGACATGGAGGAGCCATTCTTTCAGATCCGTGATGTCGAGGTTAGCGACTTCGGAGATATTCTTATCCCAAATCTTATAGGAGAGCGACTCTTTCTTCAGCCGTTGGCCGTGACACTCAGGGCACGTAACCTCGGCGAGGAACTGGTCAGCCCATTTCTTTCCGTCGGCAGAGTCGTCATTCTCCATGACATCACGCAGATATTTCACCACGCCATCGAAAGCGACGAAGTAGTCACCACTCGTATGAACTTTCTCCTTCGGGATACGGACCTTCTCCAGAGAGCCATAGAGAATCTCATTCATGGCATCATCGGGGATATCCTTGATGGGTGTCTTCAGCTTGCAGTCATATTTCTCAAGGATCGCCTCAATCTGCCAGAAGATCATCTGGTTTTTATATTTTCCCAGCGGGACGATGCCGCCTTCGTAGATGGTCGCCTCCTTCTTGGGCATGACCTTGTTGAGATCGATCTCATCGATGACGCCGAGACCTTTACAATGAGGACAGGCACCCTCGGGAGAGTTGAAGGAGAACATGTTTGGCGCGGGATCCTGATAGGCGATTCCCGTGACGGGATCCATGAGGCGCTTGGAGAACGTGCGCATCTCTCCACTGTCCTTGTCGACGATGGCGATCATGCCGTCGCCCTGGCGCATGGCCGTGGCCACACTCTGGCGCAGTCGGCTGTCCTCCTGTCCGTTGACGGCGAGCTTGTCGATAACAACTTCGATATTGTGGTTCTTATATCGGTCGACCTTCATGCCTTGTTTAATCTCAACGATCTCCCCGTCGACACGGACATAGAGATAGCCCTTGCGACGCATTGATTCGAAGAGTTCACGGTAGTGGCCTTTGCGCTGGCGTACGAGGGGCGCGAGGATGAAGATTCTGTGGCCGTCATAATGGGAGAGGATCATGGAGATAATCTGATCCTCGGTATATTTCACCATCTTCTCTCCCGACCGGTAGCTGTAGGGCGTGGCGGCACGGGCAAAGAGAAGACGGAGATAGTCGTAGATCTCCGTCGTCGTTCCCACGGTAGACCGCGGATTCTTGTTCGTCGTCTTCTGTTCGATACTGATAACGGGTGAGAGCCCCGTGATCTTATCGACATCAGGACGTTCCATATTCCCCAGGAAGTTACGGGCATAGGCCGAGAAGGTCTCGATATAGCGGCGCTGTCCTTCGGCAAAGATGGTGTCGAAAGCCAGCGAGGACTTGCCGGAGCCCGAGAGACCGGTGATGACGGTCAGGGAGTTACGGGGAATGGTGACATCGATATTTTTGAGGTTATGGACACGGGCGCCATAGACCTCTATCTCATTTTTCTTCATGTTATTCTGTTGTCGTCGTACTATTCTCCGTATAACCACGGAGGATATTCACGTCTTTTCGGATGTTAAAGACCCGGCCGTCGGCTCCCTTCGCTTTACAAAGCAGGAAGTAGACACCATCGGGTACCTGTTTGCCATGGGCCGTACCGTCCCAGCCGCCGGCGGGATCGTCCCATTCATAAAGTTTCTGTCCCCACCGGTTGAAGATATAGGCATGGAACTCGACGATACTCTTATAGGTCGACTTCGCCTTGAAGACATCGTTGATGCCGTCGCCATTCGGGGAGAAGGCGTTGGGGAACTCCAGGACACTCTCGGAGATAGAGACGGTGAAGGGGTTGTCGGCGTTGTTATCGGTGATGACGTCGCCGTCCTTCGTGAAGGTCGCGTAGAGGATGATACGCCAGGTTCCGGCCTCGTTGAAGGTATAGTTCGTATTCTCTTCGTAACGGATGATCTTCGGAACGGTATCGTTGCCAAGATAGAACCGCCATTCGTAATGGGCACTGTAGTCGTCGGCATCACTGGGGTTGGCAGAGTAGGTTGCCTCCACGGGTGCTGATGCCGTGAGGTTCTCGTCTTCCGATGTCGTACCGTCGGGGAGGGTATAGCTGACCGATGGTGATACGCTCTGGGCGTGGAGCATTGCAGCCGAGAGAAATAAAAATAAACAAGTTATGATCGATATCCGCATTTCTTTTCTTATTTTCGTTTGGTTTTTCCAAAGAGTTCAGAGTGCTTACCTAATCTGACGAGTTCAATACAATCTTTTATTTTGTCATACCAAATAAGAAGGAAATCATCTTCAATATGACATTCCATATAATTTTCATAATTCCCATGAAGAGAATGCGGCTTGTTTTCTTTAGGAATAGATTCTCCCAAAGCAAGTTGGTTAACTATCTCATATAGTTCAGCAACCTTCTTTCTGTCATGCTGCACTCTCTTAAAGTCTTTCTTGAATTGAGTGGATTTCTTGACGATTTTCATTGCATGGAAGCGATAAACTGATCAATATTATCTAATTTGACAATTCCAGCATCTTTTCCTTGTTCCACTTCCTTCATTGCCGCCAAGGTCTCTTGATTAGGAATATCTTCCATTTCGTTAGTAGAAGACTTTGCCTTTTTAGAGGAGATAATTTTTACCCCCTTAATTGATCCTAGAATACTTTTCAAATGTTCGAGTAATGTAGGATTGTCTATTTCTATAGTAAGTGTATCCATTATTGTTATTTTTTATTTCTGCAAAAATAAGGAAAAATCCCTATTCAAGCAAATTTTTTTTGGTATTATTGTCGTTGATTTTGTTGATTCTTATTTTTTTTGTACTTTTGCCCTTGGAAAAATTAATCAGTATGAAAAAGATTCTTAGATCAGTCCTGTTCCTCTGCGCCGCCCTGATGGTCTGTGGAGGAGCGTGGGCCCAGTCGAACAAATGGCGGGATGTCTATAAAGCAAAGAAAAAGGACACCCTCTTTGGTATTGCCAACAAGTATGATATCTCCCTTCCTGAACTCCTCGAGGCCAACCCGGAGATGAAGAAAGAAGGCTACACCCTTCAGCATAATGACTTTGTCTTTATTCCTTATACGAAGAACCACCCGTCGCCGCAGGGCACCTGGCAGGTTAATCCCCCAGCTTCTACCGCAGCCGGTAATGGTGTCCCCTCGGCACCGCAGCGTCGCAAGCAGAGCAGTACGTTACGTGTCGGTGTGATGCTGCCCCTTCATGATGTTGATGGTGACGGCCGCCGTATGACAGAATATTACCGTGGTATCCTCATGGCCTGTGATGACCTGAAGCGCAGCGGCTATAGCATTGATGTACGTGCGTGGAACGTGCCCGTTGATGCCGATATCCGTAAGACGCTGATCGAGCAGGGGGCCAACGACCGTGATATCATCTTTGGCCCGTTGTATACGAACCAGGTGGCTCCGTTGGCCGATTTCTGTAAGGCTTACGACACGAAGCTCGTCATTCCGTTCTCTATCTCCGGTGATGACGTGGAGCGCAACAACCATATCTATCAGGTCTATGAGAGTCCGGAGGTGTTGAATGACAAGGCCATCAATGTCTTCCTGGAGCGTTTCACGAATGTCCATCCCGTTTTCATCGACTGTAATGATACGACATCACGGAAAGGAAATTTCACGTTCGGACTCCGTAAGAAGCTCGAGGCCCGTGGCATCAAGTATTCCATCACGAATGTGAAGAGCAATGTCGCTGTCCTGGCGAAGGCTTTTGACCGTACGAAACAGAATGTCGTCATCCTCAATACCGGCCGTTCTCCGCAGTTGAATGAGGTCCTTGCCAAGCTCGATGCGCTGACGTCGACTTATCCCGGCCTCGTTATCTCCCTCTATGGCTATAACGAGTGGCTGATGTATGCGCCCTATGATCTTGACAAGTTCTTCAAATATGACACCTATGTCCCGTCGAACTATTATGTCAATGAGTCGAGTGCGAAGACCATTGATCTGCAACGGGAGTACAAGCGCTATTTCGGAAAGGACATGATGTACGCCCTGCCGCGTTTCGCCCTCACGGGATATGACCAGGCGATGTTCTTCCTTGAGGGACTGAAACAGAAAGGACAGAGCTTCGACGGACTGAGAGGCCAGAGCAGTTACCAGCCTGTGCAGACGCCGCTGAAATTCGTGAAGACGAAGAAGGGTGGTTTCCGCAATGATAACTTCCAGCTCATCCATTATACGTATAATCGAAATATTGAGTCGATAGCGTATTAAGGCCCCATCTCCAACCCCTCCCCGAAAGGGAGGGGAGTAATATGTCTTTTTTCCGTTTCTCCCCTTTTATGAAAATAAAAATCCTTTTTGCAGGTTTATTCCTGCTTTCCTCTATCACAGCATCGGCACAGATCGGAAAATACCGTAACGTGTTCTCCGTCGGTGTCAATGGCGGCGTGTCTCTCTCGAAGATCGCCTTCCAGCCTGACGTGACACAGAGCCAGCATCTCGGACCGACATTCGGTATCCTCTTCCGTTATACGCCGGAGAAATATTTCTCTACGATTTGTTCCATCCAGGCTGAGGTGAACTATACCTCTATGGGATGGAAAGAGCGTATCCTTGATGTCAACAACCAAGGCGTCGCCCTCTCCGACGGATCGGGAACGCAGCATTACAGTCGTACGATCAGTTATGTCCAGGTGCCGTTGCTGACGCATCTTGCCTGGGGCAAGGAGAAGAAAGGCCTTCAGTTCTTCATCAATCTCGGCCCCCAGTTCGGCTATAAGGTAGGGGAGTCGACCGATTGCAACTTTGATGTCCGTGAGGAGATGCAGAAAGTTGCCAATGGCACGTCGACGCGCTCGAATGTCACGATGGCGCAGGACACGATGTCTGTGGAGCATGCCTTCGACTATGGCATTGCTGTCGGTGCCGGTTTCGAGTATGTCCATCCGAAATTCGGCCGGTTCTTTATCGAGGGCCGTTATTACCTGGGATTAGGAAATATCTACGGTTCCACGAAACGAGACTACTTCCAGCGCAGCGATTTCAACAATATCTTGATTAAGGTTGGCTATATAAGGGATTTATAAAACGATAATGATCAAAAAACTACACCTCAACCTCTTATTCTTTCTTTTATTCTTTTTTCCTTCGGTCTCTCCAGCCCAACAACCAATTTTCCCGTTAAACAAATTAGAGACGCAGGGCGCTTGCGTCTATACGATCCAAAAAGACCATGCGGGAACGTTGTGGCTTGGTACGTCCGACGGTTTGGTCTCTTATGGCCAGTATCTTTCCCGTCTGACTTCCGATGATCTCTTCCAAAAGAGTGTCAATGGCATTTTTGTCGGTATCTATGAGGACAACCTTGGACGGTTATGGCTCATGGAACAGTCCAATCATTATGTGATCTATGATCCGCTGACCAACAAGAGTGTCTCGGATGATCATATCGAGGGCTTCCTGGCCGAAAAGGGAATTCCTGTACGCTATGACTTCCGACTGATCAGTGATAGCCGTCGGATGATCTGGGTGTATAAAGGTCATGACCTCTGGCTCTATGATGCCGCAAAAGGACGCGTGATGCATCGTCGGCTTCCTAAGAGTTACGGACGGATTATCGGTATGAATGCCGTGCGCGACCAGGTCCTCGTGGCAACGGAGCACAGAGTCCTTGTCACGTAAGCCGGTATGATGGCTCCTCATGTTATCGCTGTTCTGCCGTCGCCGCTGAATGTCGCGCAGGATTATCTGCGCATGACGATGACACGCCGTGGTGATTTGTGGCTTACTACGTCCCAGTGGATTTTGTTCTATCATGCCCGTGAACATCGTTGGCGGTCCGTCGACAATAGGTTCCATACCAGTTTCCCAACGATCGCTTTGCTCCCCAATGACCATCTGCTGATCGGAACGACACGGGAGGGAATCATGGAGTATGATGCCGATGGCAATTTCTTGAAGAATTACCGGTCGAATCCGTTCTGGAACGGCTCCCTGACCTCGAATCATATTCAGAGCATCTATCCCGATCCCTCCGGGAATTATGTTCTTGTATCCTATTCAAAGCTCGGACTGAGCACATACCTCACGCGCCAACAGTTACTCATCTCTACTCCTGTCGGTATCACCGGAGGTACTTTTCTCAATGATGTCATCACGGCATTTCCCGGACAGGGCAATACGTTCTATCTCGGAACAGAGGATAATGGCGTCTATGTCATGGATGCCGGAAATCCACAGGTGGCAACGAAGCAGCTGTTTCCCGGCCAGACGGTGACGGGCTTGCTGGAAGACCGGCAGGGACGGCTGTGGGCAGGTCTTTATTCCGAAGGACTGGCATGTAGTGACGGCCGTCGCTTCTTCCCGAATTATTCTCCTTATAAGATCATTGATATCGGTAGTAACCGTCTCATGGTCATCCTCAATGGTTTCGGGTTGTATGTCTTGGATATGACGACGGGAAAGGCCGTGCATCTGAAAACTGATGATCTGTGGATGCAGGATATGACGGATGACAAGGATCATGTCTATACGACAACGGCGAAGGATATCTGTATCATTGACAAGCAGACACTTCGCATCCGTACGGTCTCCAAGCGCCTCTTCGCCCATGGCGATGACGGTATCTCCGATGTCGATCTCTTTCTTGACAGCAGGGGATGGCTGTGGATGGTCCGTTCTGCCACCCATTTGCCGATGCGTATCTATGACACGCATACCGGAAAGGGATATACTCTCAATGAGTTTGGCAAGTTCCATGTCAGCAGTGTCTGTGAGGACCGTCAGCACCGTATGTGGCTGGCAACGGATCGTGGCATGATCTGTGCCACGGTGACGAACCGTCAGAAGCCCGCCTTCTCCTATCTCGTCTATGGCAGTTTTGCGGATACACCTTATTATAATAGTAGAGCCATGGCGTTACTGCACAATGGGGCCATCGTCGCCGGAACCTCCACGGGAATCCAGTTCTTCAATCCTGGTCAGTTCCACGCCATACGGAAGGAGAAGATGCTGCGTCGTCTGTTCTTCCTTTCGGGAATGCGTGTCAATGGCAATGCGACGTCATTCGACCAACTGTATCCCGATCTCCGTCATGGCGATGATATTGCCGGTCGTCCTGTTGCCCTCAGTTCCGATGACCGTCATGTCGTTTTGTATCTTATTCCCCATGATGTGTTGTCCATGGGGCCGCGCAACTGTTACTACCGCATGGATCAGGGCGACAACTGGATGTCGGTGGATAACTTCCGCATCGTCCTGCCGAGTCTGTCTTCCGGCACCCATAAGATATGGGTCCGTGAGTCTGATCCTGTCACGGGAGCGAATACGGAATATCTGTTGGCGACACTCCATGTCGCCTATCCCTGGTATCTCTCTTGGTGGGCGTGGCTGATCTATGTGATCCTTGTTGGCACAGCTGTTGGCGTAGGTCTTACGTGGCTCCGTCGTCGACAGGAATATCTCCGGAACCTTCGCGAGCGGGATATGAAGTTGAAGTTCTTCACCGATATGATGTATCATGTCCATACATATCCCCGGTTAGGACGGCCACAAGGGCCGCCCCTACGAAGGGAGATAGATTATCCATTTTCCATTCTCCATTATGATTTTGGCGCAAAGCGCCAAAATCATCTATCTCAGAGCTTCACCGACGCAGGAGTTCGGGCGCTGGATATGAAGCATGGCGCAGACCGTCGGCGCGATATCCGTCATATAGGTCGTACGGTTTGTCTCTCCCGGCGTGACATGCCAGCCGAAGAAGATGCAGGGGATATGGGCATCATAAGGATTCCACTGTCCGTGCTGCGTTCCCTTGTATTTCTCACTCGTATCACTCGTTCCGAAATATTCGGCACGGGGGATGATGGTGATCTCACCACTGCGCTGGCTGCAGTAGCCGTTGATGATCTTTGTCTTGATCGGTTCGGGGACGGTAGCTTCGGCGGCATGCTCGTTGTCTACGACATAGAGGAAGTTGGGATCCTTTCGCAGTTCGGCGATGGAGTAGTCCAAGACATCCTGTTTCTTCACGCCATGGGCAGCGATGATACTGTCGTTGAGGAAGATCTGGTAGTTATCCTCGGTGATGACGGGTTGGAAACCGAACTTCGCCTGGATGGCAGTGCCGAGGTCCTTGGCGGTCTTGTTGTAGTCCCATCCGCCGGCGGCGATACGGTGAGCCTCAAGCTGGTTGAAGTTGTGGGCGGCACCGTGGTCAGCGGTGAGGAAAAGGAGATAGTTGCCTTTGCCGACCTTCGCGTCGAGATAGGAGAGGAAGGAGGCGAGCTCCTTGTCGAGGGTCATATAGACATCGTGGTTCTCCTTGCCACGGGTAGAGAACTTATGACCGATGGCATCGGTAGAGGAGACGCTGATACAGATCATGTCCGTCTGGTCATGCTGCCCGAGCTGCTCACCGTCGATGGCGGCCTCGGCCATCTTGAAGGTATAGGTCACGCCGAGATTACTCGTCTTGATATTGAATTTCGATTTTGTATAATATTGTTTGTTGAAATCAGTGACCCATTTCGGCAAAGTCTGCATGTAGAATGTCGATGAGACGAAATGGCCCGCGTCAGTATCCCACCAGTAGGCACCGTCAGCACTGCGGCCGGCGGGGAGAATGGCGGCACGGTCTTTCAGGGCCACGCCGATCACCTTACTCTTATAGTCGGTAGCGAGGTGCAACTGATCGCCGATGGTTGTGGCCCAGAGGTTCTTCGGACTCATCTGTCCGTCCTTGCCGTCTGAACCCACACTCTTCACGCTCGGGTCCGTACAGGCATAGACATACTTATCGTCGATACAGAAATAGTTACCGGCGATACCCGTCAAGGCTGGGACGGACCCCGTGTAGATACTGCTGTGGCCGACGGCGGTGACCGACGGGACATAGGGCAGCATACAATTCTGATAGTTGTAGCCTTCCTTGACGAGGCGTTTCAAGCCGCCTTCACCATACTCGTTCTCATAATAATAAAGGTAGTCCCAGCGCATCTGGTCTACGACGAGGCCGACGACGAGTTTCGGTCGTTCGGTCTGTGCCATTGCTGCGAGCCCGAGGCAGAACAGCAGGGCAAGAGAAAAGATTTTCTTCATAATTTGTTGTTTTGTCAATCTTCTGGGATGCAAAAGTACGAAAATAGTTGCGAATATTTTGCAATCTGCCGAAAATTTCATAATTTTGCAACAATAATCAAAAAAAATTACTTATGTTTGAGAATCAACCTAAAGGACTCTATGCGTTGGCCCTCGCAAATACGGGTGAACGCTTTGGTTACTACACGATGCTGGCTATCTTCGTTCTCTTCCTCCAGGCGAATTTCGGCTGGGGAGAAGGTCTCGCCGGTACCGTCTACTCTACATTCTTGATGCTGGTGTATTTCCTGCCTATCGTCGGTGGCGCCGTCGCCGACAAGATCGGCTTCAGCAAGTGTGTCACCTTCGGTATCCTCGTGATGTTCATCGGATATCTCCTCCTCGCCATTCCTGCCGGTGCCGGTGCCCCCGCCATCGTGCTCATGGCCACGGCCTTGCTGCTCATCAGTGTCGGTACCTCTCTCTTCAAAGGAAACCTGCAGGTGATGGTCGGTAACCTTTATGATGATCCGAAGTATGCCGATCAGCGTGACTCCGGCTTCTCCATCTTCTACATGGCCATCAACATCGGTGCCCTCTTCGCCCCGACGGCAGCCACGAAGCTCCATGCCTGGGCGATGCATTCCCTCGGCGCCTCAGAGGCTTCGGCTTATCATTATGCCTTCGGTGTCGCCTGTCTGTCACTCGTCGTCTCCATCGCCATCTACTATGGTTTCAAATGGACGTTCAAGCAGGTGATCACGTCGAAGAAGGCTGCTGCCAAGACTACAGAGGCAAAGGTAGAGGAGAAACATGTGGAGACGGCAGAGGAGAGAGCCGACACCCACAGCCGTCTCGTAGCCCTCTTCCTCGTCTTCGCCGTTGTGATCTTCTTCTGGATGGCTTTCCATCAGAATGGTCTGACCCTGACGTATTTCGCCCGTGACTTCACGCAGACGACGGCGCACGGCCTCGTCGGTATGCTCTTCGATGTGACGAATCTCCTTGGAGTCATCGTCCTCGTCTATGCCCTCTTCGCCCTCTTCCAGAGTAAGACGGCCAAGGGAAAATCCATTGCCGGACTCATCATCCTGGCTTGTGCTGCCTTCCTCGGTTATAAATATAATGAGGCAGCCGGTCAGACGATCGCTGTCGACGTGCCCCTCTTCCAGCAGTTCAACCCCTGTTTCGTGGTGATGCTGACGCCCGTGAGCATGGCCCTCTTCGGCTGGCTGGCCAAGAAGCAGAAGGAGCCGTCAGCGCCGCGGAAGATCGGCTATGGCATGCTCGTCGCCGGACTGGGATATGTCATCATGATCATTGCGTCTATCGGACTGAGCTATCATCTCAATGGTTATCCGGCCAATGATCCCCAGCGTGTCAGTCCGTTGTGGCTCGTCAGTACCTATCTCGTTTTGACCTTCGCCGAACTGCTCCTGTCGCCGATGGGTATCAGCTTCGTCAGTAAGGTAGCGCCGCAGAAATACCAGGGTGTGATGATGGGCTGCTGGTTTGGTGCCACGGCCATCGGTAACTTCCTCGTACAGATCCCGGCCTATCTGTGGAACAACATTCCTCTTGCTGCCGTATGGGGTGTCCTCGTGGCCCTCTGCCTCGCCAGCTTCATCTTCATCTTCTCCGTGATGAAGAAGCTCGAGAAAGTTTGCTAACCCCGTAGGGACATGATTTATCATGTTCCACAACAAGTGGGGACATAAAAAGACAGAGTAACAGATTTTTCATATACTGCACAGTGTATGTTTTTATCTGTTACTCTGTCTTTGTATTTCCATCATAGGGTGCGGCCTTGTGGCCTTGATCCATTTGTAGGGTGCGGCCCTTGTGGCCGTCCTAACAGCGATAATATCTGCCACCGTAGGGTGCGGCCCTTGTGGCCGTCCTAACAGCAATAATGTCTGACACCGTAGGGTGCGGCCCTAGTGGCCGGCCTAACAGCAATAAAGACTGACAACGTAGGGAGCGGCACGTGTG
>JAQXXT010000015.1 GCA_029226205.1 Prevotellaceae bacterium | reverse complement strand
ACACGGATAAACTTCTCATCAAAGAAAACATCGGAGATCTTCAGGTTGACGAGCTCCGATACACGCAGGCCACAGGAGAAGAGCGTCTCGATGATCGCCTTGTTGCGCTGCCCCTCCCATTTCGACAGATCGATGGAAGCCTCCAACTGGTCCACCTCCTCCGTCGTGAGATATTCCGGCAGATGTTCACCGATGGTCGGCCACGGCAACAGTTCCGTAGGATCATCCTTTACGTCGCCTTCCAATAGCAGAAAGCGGTAGAAAGAACGTACGCCACTGAGGATACGCCCCTGCGACCGCGGCCCGACACCCTGGTCGTGGAGACCGGCTGCAAACGCCTCCAGGTCTTCAAGTTTCACCTCCGCCACTTCCTTTCCCTTGTCTTCGAGAAAATGAAAAAGGAAGAGGAGGTCATGCTGGTAGGCCGCCTGCGTATTGGCACTGTATCCGCACTCAAGTTTGAGGTAGCGCATATAACGTTTGAGATATTCTTTCTGATCCATCATTGACAAAGATAATGAATTTTTCCGAGAAAAAGCGATGTTTCTCGAAAATATCTATTAATTTTGCAAGACACAAGATTTAGTAAAAACATCAAGGAAGAAATGAAGAAAATACAGATTATCAATGGCCCGAACCTCAACCTCCTGGGCGTTCGTGAGCCCGGCATCTACGGCAAGAACTCTTTCGAGAGCTATCTCCCTGTGCTCCGCGGCAAATATCCCGACCTGCAGATCGATTACTACCAGAGCAATATCGAAGGAGAGCTCATCGACAAGATGCAGGAGGTAGGCTTTGACTATGACGGCATCGTCCTCAACGCCGGCGCCTACACCCATACGAGCATCGCCCTGCAGGACTGTATCCGCAGTATCAAATGTCCTGTCGTGGAAGTACATATCAGTAATGTCCATAAGCGTGAGGAGTTCCGCCACCACTCTTATCTCTCTCCCGCCTGCCTCGGCGTCATCTGCGGCTTCGGCCTCTTCGGCTATGACATGGCTATCCAGGGTATCCTGAATCATGACGCTTGACGAATATATCCTCTCCCACAGTGAGCCCGAGGGGGACTATCTCCACCGGCTCTGGCGTGCCACGAATATCCACACCATCCACGGACGTATGGCCTCGGGACATCTCCAGGGACGGTTGCTGAAGATGTTCGTGGAGATGATCCGGCCTCAATATATCCTTGAGGTCGGCACTTTCTCGGGCTACAGCGCTATCTGTATGGCAGAGGGTCTGAAGGAACTGTCGAAAGACACGACAGCCGGAGAACAGCCTACGAGAAAACTCTATACGTTTGAGATCAACGATGAGATGGAAGACTTCACGCGGCCGTGGATTGACGGCTCCGACGTGGCGGATTATATCGATTTCCGCATCGGTGACGCCATGACATTGGCGCCGCAGCTCGGCATCTCGTTCGATATGGCCTTCGTCGATGGCGACAAGCGTACCTATCGCGACTGTTACGAGATGGTGCTGAAGATCCTGCGCCCCGGTGGCTTCATCCTCGCCGACAACACGCTGTGGGACGGCCATGTCGTCGATCCTGCTTATGATAAAGACAAGCAGACGCACGGCATCGAGGACTTCAACGACTTTATCGCCCGTGATCCGCGCGTGGAACAGGTCATCCTCCCCGTCCGCGACGGCCTCACCCTCATCCGCAAGCGCTAAGCCCATCTGCCATCGTAGGGTGCGGCTAGGTAGGGTTAGGGGCCGTCCTAAATCCACCGTAGGGCGCGGCCCTTGTGGCCGTCCTAACACCCACATTGAGCGGAGCATGATCCGGGCCCTGCCGTCAAGTGCGTCTGCTTTGCAAGCAGACGGAATCCTCGAAAATATGAAAGAAGAACCCTTGGTATTAGACAACCTCGTCATCGGCTATCACCGCCGTGGCGAAGAGATCCGTGTCGCCGGACCGCTCAACGAGACGATCCGTCCCGGAGAGTTCGTCTGCCTCATCGGCCGTAACGGCACGGGCAAGTCGACGCTCCTTCGTACGCTCTGTGGCATCATCCCGCCGCTCTCGGGGACGATGCGTGTACCGAAACATATCGCCGTCGTCCTTACAGAAAAGCCCCATACAAAGATGTTCACGGTAGAAGATATGGTCGCCATGGGCCGTACGCCTTACACAAATTTCTGGGGACGGCTGTCAGCGGAAGATAAAAAAGTCGTCGATGCCGCCATCCGCCGTGTGGGCATCGAAGATCTCAAAGACAGGAAAATGGGAACACTCAGTGACGGTGAGCGACAGAAAGTGATGATCGCCAAAGCACTGGCACAGGAGACTCCCGCCATCCTCCTCGACGAGCCGACAGCCTTCCTCGACTATCCCAGCAAGAGCGACCTCTTCCACTTGCTCCATGAGTTGGCCCACGATGAGCGGAAAGTTATCCTCGCCTCTACGCACGACCTCGACCAGGCCCGCCCCTATGCCGACCGCGCTATCCTACTCGGTGAACCCTTTGAAGGGTCCGTGATGGGATAACTTCTCCGTACACATCCTCGCGGCATAACGGCCACTCTCCAACGGATCCCAGCCCTGCACACGACCATAAAGATATCCGGCACTGTAAGTGTCGCCACAACCCGTGGCATCAACGAGTTCCTTAGCCGGGAAAGCGGGGATATCATAGTATTTGCCATCGACAAAAGCCAAAGAGCCACGGTCGCCGAGGGTGATAACGACCTCTTTGACACCCCATTCATGGAGCTGCCGGGCTGCCGCATGGGGATCAGCGATTCCCGTGATGGTCTGCATCTCTTCTTCGTTAACCTTCAGATACCATGTATGCGCCAAAATCTCTTTCTTCTCTTTCCAATCTACGGGATAGACATTCTCGTCCCGTACCTCACGGAGGAAACCTTGTACGTCAATGGATATGCGTCCCTTGCGTGACAACGCCTCGATCAGCGACGGGGAGAAATCATCCTTCAACAAACTGCCGAGATGATAGATGCGGGCCTCAACATCCTGCAGCTCATCCATCGTGAATGGATCTGCCGTCTCGGGGACACGCTGACGACGGTTGTTGAAATCGGCGCCATAGATATTCTCAAAACAAACGGTATGACGAGAAGGAAAACAAGCGATGTCGATACCATCCCGACGCATAGCCTCAACGGGGGCCATGTCTTCCTTCGCCATCTTCGTGATAATATTAAAGGTAACGGCTTTCGGCAGATGACTGAGGGCACAGCCGAAATAATAAGCGGTGCCACCCGTCAACGCTACCTCATTGCCGGGTGTAATGATCTTATCTTTGGTCAGATGACCGATACAACTGATATCTACTTTCTTCATTTTCTTGATGATTAGATGGACTGCCGTCTTGTGCTTGCGCTTTGAAAGCGCAAGATAGCGCTGTTAGGACGGCCACGAGGGCCGCCCCTACGGTGGGATTATGCCAATAATCTTTTGGCCAAATAACGGACGGGGTAATAAACGGCAATCCAACTGACGGCAATGACCGTGAGGAAAATAATCAACACGTCACTGTAATGGACGCTCACGGGATAGGCATCGACGATGAACGAGCCCTGTGTCTCGCCGAGGGCAACGAAACCATAAGTCTGCTGCAGCCAACAGAGGAGGAGACCGATGCCGATACCAATGACGGCACCGATGACGGAGATCATACGACCTTCAAAAAGGAAGACATGTACGATCTGTTTCTCCGTGGCTCCGAGATTCCGCAACGTCTGTACGTCATTCTTCTTGTCAATGATGAGCATCGACAGCGAGCCGATGATATTGAAGCAGGCGACGACGAGGATGAACGTCAGGAAGAGATAGGCCATGAGTTTCTCCACATTCATGATCTTAAACGTGTCCTCCTGCTGCTCAAAACGGTCGAGCACACGGTATTTATCGCCGCAGATATTCTCAATCTTCGACTTCACGGCACCGAGATCGCTGCCGGGCTTCAGGCGAAGCTCGAGGTTGGAGATCATCCCCTGGTCACCAAAGAGGCGACGGGCGAAACCGATGGACGTGATGATATAGTTGGCATCATACTTCGCCTGCTTCACGGAGAAAACGACACCGGAAGAGATCAGCGAGTCAACGACAAAGCCCGACGTGGGATCAGCCTGGTCGAGCTGGCCCGTACGCACAGGGGCATAGATGCGCAGATAGCCCTTCCACTGCGCTCCCGTTCCCAACTGGGCAGCGAGGCGGATGCCCGGCGTGCCGTATTCGAGGTTGGCGACATGCGTCTGGAACGTACCGTCACCATCAAGGATATCGTTGATATGCGACAGTTCGGTGAAGTTGTCATCAACGCCCTTCACCGTGACCATAGCCTGCTGATCGCCATAGACCGCCAAGGCCTGATCTTCCACACACTCGGAAGCGACGGCAATCTCCGGCAACTGGCGGACCTTCGTCAGCACGGGATCATCTGCCGCCACCGTCTTTCCTTTCGCCGGGACAAGTTCCAGTTGCGGATCCAGACTCGTAAAGAGCGTCGCCACAAGGTCGTGGAAACCATTGAAGACACTCAGTACGATGACGAGGGCCGCCGTAGCCACAGCGATGCCGATGGCGGAGATGGCGGAGATGATATTGATGGCGTGGGTGCTCTTCTTCGAGAAGAGATAACGACGGGCGATGAAGAACGGGAAATTCATTATGCGCTTTCTACTTCTTCAACAGTTCATCGATATGCTCGATATAGTCGAGACTGTCATCGAGGAAGAAACGCAGCTCAGGGACGATGCGCAGCTGCTTGCCGACATGCTGTCCGAGTTCATAACGCAGCGTCTTCTCACTCTCACGGATATTATTGATGATCTCCTCTCCCTTCTCGCTGGGGAAGATACTCAGATAAGCCGTACAGATACTCAGATCGGGGGAGACACGGCAACGCGTGACACTCACCAGGGTGCCATGGGTCTTACTCGTCTGACGCTGGAAGATGAGAGCCAGCTCCTTCTGAAGGAGACGGGCTATACGGTTCTGTCTTGTTTCTTGCATTGTTTTTTCTTTTAATGGTTTTTCCACCGTAGGGGCACCCCTTGTGGGCGCCCTATAGGGACGCTCAACAATCCCCGAGGTCTACATGACTCACGAGGACATCCTCCTTGAGGAAGATACGGGCACTGTCCTTGAACTTGTCGGGATTCTCTGTCGTGAGATAACGGCATGTGCCGCCTTTCGTACAACGGGCTTCCATATCGCCGTGACGATGGAGATAATCCTTCAGACTCTCGGCGACATATTCTCCCTGGGGAACGATGCGGACACCGGGCTTCACATATTTCAGAATCTTCGGCATCAGCAACGGATAATGGGTACAGCCAAGGATGATTGTGTCGATATCGGGGTCCTTGCGCATGAGCTCGTCGATGCGCTTCTTCACGAAATAGTCAGCTCCGGGACTGTCGGCCTCATTATATTCGATCAGAGGCACCCAAAAAGGACAGGCGACGCCGCTGACCTTGATATCGGGCCAGAGTTTGGCAATCTCCATGTCGTAGCTGTGGCTCTTCACCGTTCCCTCCGTTCCGAGAAGTCCGACATGGTTGTTGCGGGTCAACTTGCCGATGACCTCTGCCGTAGGACGGATGACACCGAGGACACGACGCTTCGGATCAAGCTCAGGAAGATCTTTCTGCTGGATCGTCCGGAGCGCCTTGGCCGACGCGGTATTACAACCGAGGATCACAAGTTGACAGCCTTCCTCAAAGAGTTTGATGACAGCCTGACGCGTGAACTTATAGACCACATCGAAAGAACGCGTGCCGTAAGGGGCGCGGGCATTATCGCCGAGATAGATATAATCGTACTCGGGCATCAGCTGACGGATGCCATGGAGGATCGTCAGCCCGCCATAACCGGAATCGAAGACGCCGATAGGTCCGGGAGATGTTGGTAATTTCATTTGCTTTACTTTAAGATGCTCAGCAACTGGTCGGTGACATCGACACCATTCTGGGCATTGATATACGGCAGCGTGCCACGGTCGTTGTTGATGATGAAGGCAAGGCCCTGCTGCTCGCCGATACGCGCCAGGGCACTGTAGACTTTCTGACGTAACGGCGCCATCGCCGCCTTCTCACTCTGCTCAAGGAGTTTCTGACTCTGTTCCTTGAAAGCCATATTCTTCGTCAGCAGATCCTTCAGCTCCGCCTGCCGCTTGTCACGGATAGACGGCGCCAGCGTGCTCTGCGTCGTCAGGAAATCCTCATACTTCGCATTGAACTCGTCCTCAGCACGCTTCAGCTCGTTGGCATACTGCTGTGAGAGCTGGTCCACCTGATGACGGGCCATCGTATATCCCGCCACCTGCGGCAGCACCTTCTCCATGGAGAAGTATCCAAAACGAAACTGCTGCGCACTCGCAAGGAGCGGCAGCAGCATCAGTGTGAATATTAAGATGAGTTTCTTCATCCTGTTTCTTTACTTCAGTTTGGCCTGAACCTTGGCAGTGACATCCTCTACCATCGGACCAGCATAGATAGCTACGCCATCCTCGAAGATGTATGTATAGTTGCCTGCCTTACCAACAGCGTCGATAGCGTTGCGGACTTTCTCCTGGATAGGAGCGAGGAGCTCCTGGCTCTTCTTCTGCAGCTCGTTCTGGCCATCCTGGTAAGCCTGCTGGATCTTCTGGTTGAGCTGGTTCAGCTCGTCCTCCTTGGCTTTCTTGGCAGTGGCATTCATCGTGCTCTGAGCCTTCTGATACTCGTCGACCTTACGCTGGAGCTCGTCCTGCATAGCCTTGAGCTCATTCTCCTTCTGCTTCTGGAGAGCCTGCATGTCACCGTTAGCCTTTGCGACCTCAGGCATTGCCTGCATGATGGTCTGCGTGTTCACCTTTGCGAATTTCTGTGCGAACATTGTCATCGGTGCGCACAGCAACAACATCAAAATCAGTTTTTTCATATTTTCTTTAGTTTATAATTTACGTTTTTATCCTTCTACAGCAAGACAGAGCCTGCCCTGCCGTACTTTTCGGGTGCAAATATAATGTTTTTATTTGGAATAACCTAACTTTTCGAGCACTTCATTACTAATATCTACCTTCGGAGAGCCATAGATGATGCCGGAGTTGCTGGCACGGTCGAGAATGAGACTATAGCCGCGGTTCTCGGAGATCTCCTTCACGGCATTATAAATCTCTTCCTGGATAGGACTCATCAGGGCCTCACGCTTCTTAAAGAGCTCACCCTCAGGACCGAAATATTTCTTCTTCAGATCCGAGGCTTCCTTCTCTTTGTTCATGATAGCCTCCTGACGGCTCTTCTTCTGCTCCTGAGAGAGGAAGACAACCTCATTCTGGTAGTTCTTGTAGAGTGTGGCTGCCTGCTGGTTGAGGACGTCAACCTCAGCCTGCCACTTCTTGCTGACCTGGTTGAGCTGCTCGTTGGCACGCTCGTAAGCCGGCACATTCTTCAGAATATACTCCATGTCCACAAGCGCGAACTTCTGGGCATTGGCGTGAAAGGTAGAAAAAGCGAAAAGGCAAAGAAGGCAAGCGATCTTTACCCCCATGACATTCAATTTTTTCATTTCCTTATGTTTTTATTATTTTACACCTTATTTATATAGTAGGGACATGATTTATCATGTTCCGCACGAGACCCCTTTAGAATTCCTGTCCAAGGATGAAGTGGAACTGGCTGCCGCCCTTGCTGTAGGTAGTACCATTCCATACCTTGTCGAAACCGTAGCCCCAGTCGATACCCATCAGACCGACCATCGGCAGATAGATACGTACACCGACACCGGCGGAACGTTTCATGCTGAAGGGGTTGAAGTTCTTCGTGTCGTACCATGCGTTACCACCTTCGAGGAAGGCGAGACCGTAGATCGTCGTATTGCCGAGGAGGAACGGATAACGCAGCTCCAGCGTGAAGCGGTCGTAGGCATAGGCATAATATCCTGTCGTTGGCGAGTAACTGACGCTACCGTTGTCGTAACCACGCAGACCGATGGTCTCCTCACTGTAACCGGAGGAATAGCCACTCATACCGTCACCACCGACATAGAAGGTCTCAAACGGACTCTTCTTATATTTGTTGTAGTCACCCAACAAGCCGAGTTCTACACGCGTCATCAGGACGAAGCACTTCTGGCCACTGGTGAGGGCCGTGAATGTACGGGCTTTGAACTTCCACTTATGGTATTCAACCCAACGGTATTTCTCCTGCATCTCAGCCTGATAGGTAGCGCTACGACTATTGAGGGCGAGTTTCGAATAATCCTTGCCATCGAAAGCACTCCATGGCGGCGTGAGGGTCACACTGGCCGTAAACTCAGAACCACGACGTGGGAAGAGTTGGTTATCCGTGGAGTTACGACTCAGCGTGATGTTGAGGTTGATGTTGTTGGCATTACCGTTCGTCATCAGGAAGTAGCTCCAGTTACGCAGCATATAACGCTGATAAGCGAGCTGCAGACTCAGCGTGAAGTAATCATCAGGCCAGCGCAGACGCTTACCCCAGCCGACACTCACACCGAACATCTGGATATACTTATCTGGATCGTAGTAGTTCTCGTAGCTGTTGCCGTAATAGCTGCTGCCGTAACCATACATATAACTATAATAGTTCTGCATGTAGGCAGAGTTATAATAGGTACTCGACACATCCGTCTGCTTACTGTAGTAAGCGCCGACATTGAACTGGATAGGACGCTTGCCGCCGAACCAGTTGGTGGAGTAGTTGATGTTGTAGCTCTGATAATATGTACCGTTGGTCTGCGCGCCGATACTCAGCACCTCACCATCACCGATCGGCATGATGCCGCGGTGCTCCTTGTTCTTGTTGAACAGGTTTCGCATGGAGAAGTTGTTCAGCTTCAAGCCGACACGGGCGATGACACCCGTCTGTCCCCAACCGAGGGATAGCTCGATCTGGTCATTGCTCTTCTGTACCAAATCCCAGTTGATATCCACAGTACCATCTTCGTAGTTCGGCTTGACATCAGGATTGACTTTCTCGGGATCGAAGTGACCCATGGAAGCGAGCTCACGGGCGGAACGCTGGAGGGCATCCTTCGAGAAGAGATCACCCGGCTTCGTACGGAGCTCACGTCGGATGACATTATCGTAGAGCTTATCGTTACCATTGATACGCACATGATTAATATGTGCCTGCTGGCCCTCATAGATACGCATCTCGAGATCGATACTGTCGCCGACAACATTGACCTCGACGGGATCGAGGTTATAGAAGAGATAACCGTTGTTCCAATAGAGGTTGCCGACAGCGTCGTCATCCTCAGAGAGACGCTTGTGGAGGAGCTTCTGGTTGTAGACATCACCCTTCTTCATACCCAGGACGGCAGAGAGATAATCGGTGGTGTAGACGGTATTGCCGACCCACGTGATATTGCGGATATAGTATTTCTTACCTTCATCGACCTTGATCTTGATATCCACATGCTTATTATCATAGTTCCATACACTATCACCAAGAATCGTGGCATCACGATAACCCAATTCGTTGTATTTGTCGATGAGGTTCTGCTTGTCCTTCTCCCAGCGCTCGGGCGTATATTTCTTCGACTTCAGGAAGGTGGAGAGCTTGCCGGCCTCATGGGTCTTGGAGAAAGCACCCTTACGGAAGAGGCCGCCCTTGATCTTTCCGGCACTCAGATGGTCGTTGCCCTCAATGAAGATCTGATGGACCTTCATCTTCTCCTTCTTGTCGATATCAACATCGAGGATCACCTGGTTCTTGGCAGCGACATCCTCACGCTCACGGATCTGGATATCAGCATTCTTGAAACCTTTATCCTCGAAATATTTCTTGGCCAGGATCTTCGCACGGTCAAGCATGTTCGGCGTCACCTGGGAGCCTTTCAACAGACCGAGCTTCTTCTCCATATCCTCACGCTCGCTCTTCTTCAGACCGATATAGTTGATCTGGGAGACACGGGGACGGACCTTCAGATAGACATGCAGATAGATCTTGTCACCGACGAGGGAGTCGGCAGCAATCTTCACCTGAGAGAAGAGGCCATGACGCCAATAGCGCTTCACGGCATCGGAGATCTCCGTTCCCGGGACCGTGACATGCTGGCCTACGGAGAGTCCGGAGATACCCGCGAGGACATAATCCTCATAGCCCTCGACACCGGAGACACTGATACCGCCGATGACACAGTCACGGGGCGTGCCGGCATAGGAGATATCGGGATTGAGGATCTTGTCTTGTGCCACGGCGCCGAGCGCAAAGCCCATATCGACGGCGAGGCAGATTAACACCTTATTGATATTGTTCATCTTCTTTGATTTTCCTATTTGTCTGAACGCTGACAGCCTTCCTGAGCGTTGGCATTCTGTGAGCGGGTCTCTTCATTCTCGACCTGCTGCTCCGTCTTGCCATAGCGGCGCTGACGGTGCTGATAACTCTCAATGGCCTTGTGGAGGTCTTCCTCCGTGAAGTCGGGCCAGTAAGTATCGCAGAAATACAGTTCCGTATAAGCGATCTGCCACAGGAGATAATTGCTGATGCGCAGTTCCCCACCCGTACGGATGAGGAGGTCGGGATCGGGCATGAAACTCGTCTCGAGATGGTCATTGACGGTCTGCTCCGTGATGAGAGTGTCGAGATCAGCGGCCGTGAGCGGCTGACGCTGCTCTTTCTCCAGCGCTTCCCTGACGATATCGCGGCAAGCCTTCGTAATCTCCCAACGGGAGGAATAGCTCAGGGCAACGACCATCGTCATGGCCGTGTTGTTCTTCGTATGCTCTATCGTCTCCTGCAACTTGTCCTGGACGACCTGCGGCAGACGGCCGATATCGCCGATGACACGGAAACGCACATTGTGCTTCATAAAGATCTCATCCTCGAGATTAGCCAGTACGAGACCCATCAAGGCATGGATCTCTGTCTCCGGCCGGTTCCAGTTCTCGGTGGAGAAAGTATACAGGGTGAGATATTTCACCCCGAGGCGTGCGCACTCCGCCGTGATGCGGCGAACGGTATCGACACCTGCCTGATGGCCGAAAGAGCGGTCCTTGCCGCGTTCCTGAGCCCATCGTCCGTTGCCATCCATGATGATGGCGATATGCTGGGGTATTTTCATACGCTAGAAATGATCATTATTACACGTGCGGCACTTGGCCTTGAAGCTGTAGGTCAGCGAGACCATGAGCGTGGAGAAGGAGTCGGTATTCTTGAAGAGTCCCGAACTCGTGATGCCATAGGGATCTTTCACGCCATCGAGCTTGTCGCCGGTGGTGAAGTGCATGCCCCAGGCGACGCCGAGATTCGTACGACTGCCGAGCTTATACTTGATGCCGACACCGAAGGGAAAACTCAGTGACATATTACTGTCGCCGGGCTTCGGCTGGGCATAGGTGCCGCCGAGTCCGATGAAGACATACGGCGTGAAGCGCTTCGCCCGGAAATAGTCACGACCCGTGCCGTAGGGCAGGAAGTTATATTCGTAGACGACACTGACATCGACGACGGTCGACGTGAAGTCGTAATGGGCCCGCTGCGTGACATCATCACCCGAATAATCGGGATACCACGTCTCGGAACTGTCACTGTTGCCTTTCAGCTTTCCATAGGTTCCCTGCACACGGAGCCCCATACGGGGATTGAAGAGGTAGCGCCATACGATGCCGGCGGCAGGCTGGACATTCTTCACGAGACTGCCACAGAAATCGCCCTGATAGGTCATGGCACCGGCGGCAACGCCAATCTCCATGCGATACTCCGGCTCATCCTGTGCCCGCGAGGCGAGGACAGAAGAGAAGAGGACGAACAGTATAGCGATCCATCTCATTCCGCGGCAGTTCTTATTACGTGAAGTCCTTATTCTCATTCCGCAGTAGTCCTTACTCTATAAAGTCTTTATTCTCACTCGTCCAACCACGATAGTTCTGACGATATTTCACGATCTCACCACTCTTGGCGTCGATGAACCACAACCAGTTGCTGCTGTCACCGGCAAAGCCATAAACCGAGGAGAGCGTGATGGGGCAGGAAGCTGAGAGATCCGTCTGCCACGTGATTCCTTTATCCTTTGAGGTGAACATCGTCGTCACCGCCTTGCCGTCGCTGCCCTGTTTCCAGCAGAGGGCCTCGAGGTCAGAGCCGTAAGCCGTGGCGCTGACGATGGTGCCGGGGAAATACATCTGAACGGAAGAAGTACCGTCGCTGTTCGTCCGGTAAGCACGCGGCTGACCATAGACGAGCTCATAGGGGCGTCCCGACTGATAATAGCCATACCAGCTGACGAAATGTCCGTCGGCCATGCCCGTGAGGACGGTGATCGTCATATCCACATTCGTCTTCGAAGGGATAAGGGCGAGGTTGGCATAAGCGGAAGGGAGGGAGTCGAGCGACGTGCCGTCAGTAGCCAGACTGCTGAGCGTCATATTGCTGGCCGTCCACGTTTTCAGATCGGTGGAGGCATAGATCTGGTCATTGTCGTAGAGATAGACGGCATCACTCGTAGCGACGACACGTTTCCATGCGTCAGAAGAAAAAGTGGCGTTAGCCGGAGAGGTAGGGATAATCTCCTCCCAATTCTTGCCGTCATTCTTATCGGTGGTATAGAAACAGAGATCGGAGCCATGGGTACCGGCAACGACCATCTTATCACCCCATGCGAAAGCCTTCATGCCCGTGAGCGTACTGAAGGTCTCTACCGTTCCGACCTTCACCGTCTGATAAGCGGCGGAATCCTGCTGATGGACATTCACCTTCACGAGATACTTGCGATAAGCCGTACGGAGGATGTTGAAAGCGAAGAGATGACGGGGCTTGGCGAAACTGATCGTGTCGCCGGTGCTGTAAGCACGCATACTGTCAAGTACCTCGGCACGTTCATTGCCGTCGGCATCCAACGGCAGATAGGCAGTGACACCACTGGCCTTGTTCGTCACGGAGATCAGGAGTTTCGAGGGGTCCGTGCCATAAGGCAGAGAGTCTGGATTATAGATCAAGCCCTTGGCCTGGTCGATGACGAATTTATACTTCGTACCGGAAGCCGTGGTGGTATAGGTGCTGTCCGCTCCCGTAGAGGAAGTGGTGTGTGCAAGATACTTGTATGTGGAGATACTGAAAGCCGTGATGGCGGTGTCATCGGAATAGGTCGTTGTATCCTCATCGTCATTCCCCAGACAGGAAGAAAGACCGAGAACAACAGACACCAGCAACGCGAGCAATATAATCTTCTTATGCATGATTACTTACAAAATGGTTTTTGTGTGCAAATTTACTGATTATTATTCAAAAAACAATCTTTCCGCCCTTTTTATTACGCAAATTTAATACAAAAAGGCCCGGTGAGTTTCCTCACCGGGCCAATTATGTTCGTTTAGAAGTTTATCTCAACGATTAGAGCTGGGGACCAGCAGCAACGAGGGCCTTACCAGCCTCATTGCCTTCATACTTCTTGAAGTTCTTGATGAAGCGGGCAGCGAGGTCCTTAGCCTTAGCATCCCACTCAGAAGCGTCCTTGTAAGTGTC
>JAQXXT010000014.1 GCA_029226205.1 Prevotellaceae bacterium | reverse complement strand
GATGGGGAAATCCCCCATTAGGACGGCCACAAGGGCCGCACCCTACGATGGGGAAATCCCCCATTAGGACGGCCACAAGGGCCGCACCCTACGATGGGGAAATTCCCCATTAGGGCGGCCACAAGGGGGTGCCCCTACGGTGGAATTAGGGCGCCCACAAGGGGTGCGGAGGATCAATTTCCTACTGTTAATGTTCGTCCGGCGGCATAACTGACGATATAGCGCATGAGGGGATCACCATCGGACCCACTCGTGATGGCTCCCGTCCAGAGGTTATACGTACGGTAACACTTCGGACAGACGACTTCATTGGAAGAGGTCGTCGACCATGACAGGGGACTGTTGATATTCGTACTCACACAGTTGGGGCATTGCGCGTCCCAGGCTACGGGCTGCTGTGACCACGAGCTGTAACAGAGAATGACGTCATTGTTCGCCCCGAGATAGAAGATGTTCGAAGAGCCGACGGTATAGCGCTTCTCCACGTCGGAGAGCGTGATCGTCTCCGACTTCCCCGTAGAGGATGTCGTGACGACCTGTACGGCACCGTTATAGCTCTTCAGCGTTGCCTTGACATTCGTGCCCGGCGACGATACTGCCGTCTCCAGGAGTGTGCCGATATGCGTGCTCAGGTCGACATAGAGCCGAGTGGGGTAATAGCGGCTGATGGGGTCCTGGCCACAAGAGGAAAGGAGAAGGCCGAACGCAACCAAAGAGAAGAAACGTGATTTCAGTTTCATCATTAACGATATTTTTTGCAAATTCTGCCACCGTAGGGTGCGGCCCTTGTGGCCTTTGATCCTCCGTAGGTGCGGCCCTTGTGGCCGTCCTAACCGGGAATCGTGGCGTTAGGACGGCCACAAGGGCCGCACCCTACGATGGGAAAATTCCCCATTAGGACGGCCACAAGGGCCGCACCCTACGGTGGATCAATACCCCAGCAGCTTCTTCACGGCCTCTGTGACGCGCTCGAAATGGAAGCGGGAGATATTCTCGTCCATGAGGGCGGAGATCTTGTCATTGCAGATGTTGCCGATGCTGCCGGCATGGGTATGGTGGATATTCTTGTCGGGCTTGAAAGTACCCGCCTCAATCTCCAAGCCTACCTTCTTGTAAGCATCACGGAACGGCATACCGGCGGCAGCCAGACGGTTCACCTCCTCCACGGAGAAGATCGGATCGTACATCGGGTTGTCAAGGATATGCTCGTTGACCTCCATCTTATTGATGATATACGCTGTCATCTGCAGACAGTCCTCGAGTTCCCCGAAAGCAGGGAGGAAGACTTCCTTGATGATCTGGAGGTCACGGAAATAGCCACAGGGGAGGTTGTTCATGATCATCATCACCTGTTGTGGCAGACTCTGGATCTTATTGCTCTTCGCACGGATGAGCTCGAAGACATCGGGGTTCTTCTTGTGCGGCATGATACTCGATCCCGTCGTACACTCCTTCGGCAGATGGACGAAACCGAAGTTCTGACAGTTGAACATGCAGGCATCCATCGCCAGTTTAGCCAGTGTACCGGCCACGGTGGCGAGGGCGAAGGCGACATTGCGCTCCATCTTGCCACGTCCCATCTGTGCATACACCACATTATAATCCATGGAGTCGAAGCCAAGGAGATCGGTGGTCATCTGACGGTTCAGTGGGAATGACGAGCCATAACCGGCGGCAGAGCCCAGGGGGTTACGGTTGGTCATGCGCCAGGCCGCCTCGAGGAAGAACATATCGTCGACGAGACTCTCGGCATAGGCGCCGAACCACAGGCCGAAGCTCGAAGGCATGGCGATCTGCAGATGGGTATATCCCGGCATGAGGACATCCTTATACTGATTGCTCTTCTGAATGAGCTCATCGAAGAGGATCTTCACATGATCGACGACCTCACGGAGCTCATGGCGCGTGAAGAGTTTCAGATCGAGGAGGACCTGATCGTTACGGGAGCGGCCGGAATGGATCTTCTTGCCGATATCGCCGAGCTTGTCGGTAAGCATCAGCTCCACCTGCGAATGGACATCCTCCACGCCATCCTCGATGACGAACTTCCCGTCTTCGGCGAGCTTGTAGATCTTCTTCAGCTCTGCCAGGAGAACCGTCAGTTCCTCTTTCTTCAGCAGACCGATCGACTCGAGCATGGTGATATGGGCCATGGAGCCGAGGACATCATATTTAGCCAGATAGAGGTCGAGCTCACGGTCACGGCCGACGGTGAACCGCTCTATCTCTTTGTTGACTTCAAAATTCTTTTCCCACAGTTTATGTGCCATAGTGTATTCTTTAATGGATTTGACGGGGTGTACAGGAGAGAGACACCTTAGAACGGGATGCTGGCGATAGCCTCCGCGATCTTGTCGAGGGCCTGCTGCAATGGCTTCGAGACCATTCCCTTGATAAACGGATTCAGTTCGGCCTTGATGGTGAGCTTCATCTTACAGCTCTCCGTCGTAACGGGGAGGAGCTGAATCCAGAAATTAAAGGGAAGGGGACTCTGGGCGGTCTCAAACTTGATCATCTTCGGTGCCTCACGGTTGACGATACGCAGGGTGATCGCACCGGCAGGACTGTCTATGGACATCGAGTCCTGGTCGAACGTCAGGCCCTTGGCCTTGTCCTCCGGGATCTTGTCACGGATCTTCTCGATATTACTCAGATCGGAGAGCATGGCATAGACGCGCTCCTGCGGTGCCGGTATGACCTTGATCGGACTTTCAAATGTTGTCATAATGATAATATTTTCCCCGTAGGGGCGCCCCTTGTGGGCGCCCTAACGCCACAATTCCCGGCTAGGACGGCCACAAGGGCCGCACCCTACGGAGGAATCTGGGCGCCCACAAGGGGTGCCCCTACGGGGGTAGGCCTACTTCTTCCACTCACCGGGGTTCTTGCGCCACTCATGGAGGACCTCAAGGTCATCCTTGGAGACATAACCTGTCTCTGCGGCGATCTCAATGGTATGGGCATAATCACCGAGGGTGACGAGCTTCACGCCAGCCTCCTCGAAAGCCTGTTCGGCAACGGGGAAGCCATAGGTATAGCTGGCAACCATACCGACAACCTCGAAGCCGGCGGCACGGAGGGCAGCGACAGCCTTCAGGGAACTGCTGCCGGTAGAGATCAGGTCCTCGACGACGATGACCTTACTGCCTTCGGGCAGACGACCCTCAATCTGATTCTTCGTACCGTGATCCTTCGGTTTCGGACGGACATAGGCATAAGGAAGCTGCAGCTCGTCGGCAACGAGGGCACCCTGGGCGATGGCTCCCGTGGCGACACCGGCGACAGCCGTTGCCTCGGGGAAGTTCTCGAGGATGGCATGGCAGAGCTCCAGTTTCACGTAAGAGCGTACGTCGGGATAGGATAACGCGATACGATTATCCGTATAGATAGGAGACTTCCAGCCGCTGGCCCATGTGAAGGGGTCGTTGGGTTGCAGTTTGATGGCCTTGATGCCTAACAGCTTGGAGGCGAATGCTTTCTTTGAATCGTTCATTTCTTTATGCGTTAAATGATAGTTTTTGCTGCAAAGATACAACTTATTTTTATGTGTACCAAATATTTTTTGTACCTTTGCAAACAAAAGTCCAACGAAGAAAATAAAAATAAAATAATTATGCAAATTGAAGATCAGATCGGCAGTAGTGTCATCGCTGCCATCAAGGAATTGTATGGTCAGGACGTACCGGCGAAACAGGTACAGCTTCAGAAGACCAAGAGTACGTTTGAGGGTAATCTGACCCTCGTCGTCTTCCCCTTCCTCCGCCTCTCCCATCAGAAGCCCGAGGAGACGGCAGAGGCCATCGGCCATTATCTCCAGGAGCACTGTGCCGCCGTGGCCAGTTACAACGTGGTGAAAGGATTCCTGAACCTCGTCATCGCCCCCGAGGCCTGGAAGGACCTGCTGGCCGCCATCGACGATGATCCCCGTTACGGTGAGAAGGCCGCCACGAAGGATTCTCCCCTTGTGATGATCGAATATTCCTCTCCGAACACGAATAAGCCGCTGCACCTCGGTCATGTGCGCAACAACCTCCTCGGTTGGTCACTGTCGAAGATTATGGAGGCCAACGGCAACAAGGTCATCAAGACGAATATCGTCAACGACCGTGGTATCCATATCTGCAAGTCCATGCTCGCCTGGCTGAAATGGGGCAATGGCGTGACACCGGAGACCGCGCATAAGAAGGGTGACCACCTCATCGGTGACTTCTACGTCGCTTTCGACAAGCACTATAAGGAAGAGTGCAAGGAGCTCGAGGCAAAATATATTGCCGAGGGCATGGATGAGAAGGACGCCGAGGAGAAGGCCAAGAACGAGGCCCCGCTGATCAAGGAAGCCCATCAGATGCTCGTGAAATGGGAGCATAATGATCCTGAGGTCCGTGCGCTGTGGAAGAAGATGAACTCCTGGGTCTACAAAGGCTTCGACGAGACCTATAAGGCCCTCGGCGTCAGCTTCGACAAGATCTACTACGAGAGCAACACCTATCTCGAAGGCAAGCGCAAGGTAGAGGAAGGTCTGAAGAAAGGCCTCTTCTTCCGTAAGCCCGACGGCAGTGTGTGGGCAGACCTCACGAAAGAGGGCCTCGACCAGAAACTGCTGCTGCGTGCCGATGGTACCTCCGTCTATATGACACAGGATATCGGTACGGCGGAGATGCGCTTCAACGACTATCCTATCGACAAGATGATCTATGTCGTTGGTAACGAACAGAACTATCACTTCCAGGTGCTCTCTATCCTCCTCGACCGCCTCGGCTTCAAATGGGGTAAGGACCTCGTACATTTCTCCTATGGTATGGTCGAACTGCCGAACGGTAAGATGAAGAGCCGTGAGGGTACCGTCGTCGATGCCGATGACCTCATCGCACAGATGATCAGTGATGCCCGTAAGACGAGTGATGAGCTTGGAAAGTTCAAGGATATGAGTGAGGATGAGAAGGCGGAGATCGCCCGTATCGTCGGCCTCGGTGCACTGAAATATTTCATCCTGAAGGTTGATGCCCGTAAGAACATGCTCTTCAACCCCGCCGAGTCTATCGACTTCAATGGCAACACGGGTCCGTTCATCCAGTATACCTATGCCCGTATCCGTTCCATCATGCGCAAGAGTGGTCTTGACAGTGATGCCACGAAGGGCGCCGAGAGCCTGAAGGCGGCAGAAGGCTATCAACCCAATGAGAAAGAGGTGGAGCTGATTCAGAAAATGGATGAGTTCAAGTTTGCCGTTGCCGATGCCGGACAGAACTACAACCCTGCCGGTATCGCCAACTACTGCTATGAGCTGACGAAACTCTTCAACCAGTTCTACCACGACTACAGCATCCTCAATGCTGACACCGATGCCGAGAAGTCCTTCCGTCTCGTCCTGGCCCGTAATGTCGCCAAGACGATCAAGAACGGCATGGAGCTCCTGGGTATCGAAGTGCCGGAGAGAATGTAACTCTACCACACGTAGGGGCGGTCCTTGTGGCCGTCCTCGATCCTCCGTAGGGGCACCCCTTGTGGGCGCCCTAACAATAAAAGAGAAGATGAATCAATTAGACCTCCAGAACCCACCCGACTACAGGCACGACACTGTGCTTCCTTTGCCTTTAGATGTGAAGGCGAACGCCTGGGCCGTCGATGCCGGCTGTTCGGGTAATCCGGGACAGATGGAATACCAGTGTGTAGACCTGGCGACGGGAGAACGGGTGTTCCATTTCGGTCCCGTCTTCGGTACCAACAATATCGGAGAATTCCTGGCTATCGTCCATGCCCTTGCCCTCATGCAGCAACGTGGCATCACTGATAAGGTGATCTATTCCGACAGCGTCAACGCTGCCCTGTGGGTAAAGAAGAAACAATGTAAGACGAAGCTCGAACGGTCGCCACGTACTGCCGAGCTTTACAATATCATTGCAAGGGCAGAGAACTGGCTTCGCACGCATACGGTCACTACGCCGATTCTGAAATGGGAGACGCGGAAATGGGGTGAGATCCCGGCTGATTTCGGAAGAAAGAAATAAGTAATCGTAAAAACAGATGTCTACAAATCGTTTTACCTCCCGATTGGAGAACGACAAGGACTACCATCGGGCAGAACTCATCGCAAAGATCGAGAAAGTCGTAGAGCACATGTCGCTCCCCGAGCTAGAGGCCCTCGTCTATGATCTCTTCTCAAAAGGAAAAGAAATCTGATCCTCTCGCAGGGGCAACCCTTGATCCTCTCGTAGGGCGCGGCCCTTGTGGCCGTCCTAACCGGGAATCGTGGCGTTAGGGCGCCCACAAGGGGTGCCCCTACGAGAGGATCTATATTAGATATTTTTTACGGCGAAGGGAACAACAGGAAGATTACGGCTGCCCTTGAGGTTACCGGGGAGGAAGGCACGATAGCCATAACGCAGCTGCTTCGGCGCCTTCACCGCTTTGCACGTCACAAAGACCGTCTTGCTGTTCTGATCTACCGTTGCCGTAGCCTTGTAGAACTTCCCGTCAGCACCGGCGACCTCGAAGCCACGGATATCATTCAAAGGTGTGAGGCCATCCTCACTATTCTTGAAAAACACCTGGATACTATCATGCCGTAACACACTATGGTCATACTCGGGATAGTCCGTTTTGATATCCTTAAAGCCATAGGTCTTATTCAATGCCATATAAGCGAGGCGGTAACCCACCTGTCGTTTCTCATGCGGATGGATCTGGTTATACTCATACGGTTCCACGAGATCATTCGTACAGATACAACCACTGTTCTCCACCTCACGGCCTACCTGATGCTGACCGTCACGGAGCAGCGGCGCACTGTCACTGTCGCCATAACCGGCCCACGGCGCGATCTCCGTGAGATAGAACGGCAGTTGGGCGGCAGTACCACCAAACTCCTTGCGGAACACATTGATCATGGTCTTCATACGGGACACATAGTCGGGTTTGCCGACATTGGCCTCACCCTGATACCAGATAAAGCCACGGATAGTATAATGACGGACGGGATGGAGCATGCCATTGTACATGATGAGCGGGGTATACCACTCCCACCATTTGCCATTCCAGCCACGCTTCAGCTCTTTCTTCAGATCAATATCCTTATAGGTATTGAGGATCTCACGCGGCGTCCAGCCTTCTACACTACTGCCACCCCAGGCGACGGTGAGGATACCGACAGGTACCTGCAGCACCCGTTCCATCATCTGCGCGAAATACCAGGCTACTGCACTCATATTGCCTGCCGTAGCGGGACCGGGGACTTTCCACTGACAACCGGAGACCCATTCCTGCGGCTCCGTATTTCCCGTCTTCGGCACTGTAGCCATATGAATCTTTCCGGCCCATTCACCCGATGTGGCGATCTCCTCATTGGAGTCCTTGATCGGACAGTTCCAGAAGCCATTCAACGGCATCTCCATGTTGCTCTGTCCACCGGCATACCACACCTCACCGATGAGGACATTGGAGAGTGTCTTCGTATCGACGGCAGTCCCCTGGGCGTCACGCTCGGTGACGGTGAGGGTCTGCGGGGTGAACGTTCCTTTCGGTGTCTTTACCGTAAGGAGCCAAGTAGAGTCCTTGGCGACAGTCACCTGAGCCTTGTCCCCACTCCATGAGTCAGAGACCTCTATCGTTGCCTTCGGTGTAGCCTTGCCCCAGAGACGGGCGTCCGTCTGCTGTTGCAACACCATATTGTCACTGACGAGATCGGGCAAAACAATCTTCGCCTGTGCGGCCGTCCCCATTGCCAGGGCAGCCAAGAATAAAGTTACTTTATGCATTTGATTTAGATTTTGTATTTTTCCACCGTAGGGGCACCCCTTGTGGGCGCCCTAATGGCGAATCCGTGGCGTTAGGACGGCCACAAGGGCCGCACCCTACGGAGGGATTATCGTTCCATCACTTCCAGACACATACGGCTGTTATGATACGGACATTTCCAGAACCCGGCCTTGTCATCCTCAAGATTCAGAGAGCCATCGGCGAGAACGGCCCAATGCCACTCCCCATTCTTATAGTCAATGAGATGATCTTTCGTATACTCCCAGCACCGGAGAGAACGGTCCAAAGCCTGCTGGTCACCGAAATACTGATAGAGATCAAGATGTCCGATGACACTCTCACACTGTACCCACCACTGGCGCTGACGGTCCACACGGTCACTGTCTATCCACCGCTCGTAGATCATACTGCCGTCAGGCTGAAGACCCTCATCGGCAGCAGCAGCGAGAGGACGGATAAACTCCTCGATATCATGCAGCACGTCCTTGTCGCCGAGGACAAGAGCAGCCTCATGGAGGAGCCATACCGCCTCGATGTCATGGCCATAACTCTGAATATTCCGCTTGCCCTGCCAACTGTCATCGAAGAAGAGGTCAAGATGATTGGTCTTGGGATTATGGAGCGGACCGGTGAAGATATCCAGGAGGTTGAGGATATCCGCCTTCAACTCCTCATTGGGCCATACACGATAGAGATTCGTATAGGGTTCGATGATATGCAGATGAGTATTCATCGTACGGGAGCCATTCTCATCCTTGTCACTCAGACGCATATCGGCAATCGGCTGCCAGTCACGCGTGAGGGCCTCGATATAGCCGTTATGGTCGGCATCGAAGGCATGATCCTCAATGTCATGATAGAGGCCGATGGCAGCATGGAGCGCATGCTTGTCACCAGTGGCCCGTGCATACTCCGAGAGACCGTAGATGGTGAAGCCGATAGCATAGGTCTGCTTCTTCGTATCGAGGGGATTGCCCTTATAGTCAAGACTCCAATACACGCCGCCCTCTTCCTTGTCAATGAAATGATCAAGGATATAGTCACGGGCACGGGTGGCAGCCTCCAGATATTCTGCCTTATGAAGGACACGATAGGCTGCGGAGAAGGCCCAGAGGATACGGGCATTGAGGATAGCACCCTTCTCTGCCGTCGGGTGAACCTCGTCATGGCCGTCGACACGACCGTAATAGCCACCATTCTCATGATCGGTGACATGGTCAATCCAGTAACGAAGGATGTTGTTTTCCAACACATCCTTCACTTCTGCTTTCATTTGTTGAAGATTGCTCATAGGTTTTAATTTTTCTTCCATCGTAGGGGCGGCCCTTGTGGCCGTCCTATCCCCACCGTAGGGCGCGGCCCTTGTGGCCGTCCTAACCGGGAATCGTGACGTTAGGGCGCCCACAAGGGGTGCCCCTACGAAGGATGATTTTATTTCTTAATCGGATAAAGATAACACAGTAACATCATGATCAGGGCGAAGAACGCCGGGAAGAGAGAGAACAGTGCCCATACCATCGTCAGCACGGAGCTCGTGATGGATGCCGGGTCGATTGTCGGATTACCAAACTGGTCGGTGATCATGTGAGCGCCGGCGAGACCGAGGAACATGGCGATGAGGGAACCGGAGATAGCGGTACCGAACTTCTGTGCCATCGTACCGGAGGAGAAGATCAGACCCGTGGAGGATGTACCATTCTTCTTCGTAGCATAATCGGCGACATCAGCATACATCGACCACAACAGCGGGGAATAGATACCCACACCGGCAGAGGTAAGGATCGTCACGCCGATCATCACCCAGATATAAGAGGGCTTCATCGGAATGAAGAAGAAGAGTATGGAGGTGACGAAGCAGATAAAGGCTGCGAAGATGAACGTCTTCCGCTTCGAGCCGAGCCACTTCGTACACAACGGGGAGAGACCGCCGAAGAGCATACATGTCACCTCTCCGAAGGCCATGAATACGGTATAGTTGATGATGAGCTTACCTACCGTGATATCACCACCCATGCAGTAGGAGAACATATAACCGGCTACGGCATAACGGAACCCGTTGAAGAAGTTCGTACAGACAGCCGTGAGGGTCATCATGATCCATGGCTTGTTCTTCACGAGGTCGACAAACTGCATAGCGGAGAATTTCTCGGCACGTACGGGTTTCAGCCGCTCCTTCGTCAGGAGGCCGCAAGCCAGCGTACCTGCCGTGGCAAGGGCACCGAAGAACACGCCGAGAACGGCATACTGATGCTGGTCACTGCCACCGACGAACTTCTGCAGATAAGGGAAGGAGAGAAGGGTGATGAAACCCATGGCATATGCGCCCACCATACGGAAGGCGGAGAACTGGTTCTTCTCATTATCATCATCCGTCATCACGCCGAGGAGGGAGCCGAACGGCACGTTGACGAGGGAGTAGACGAGCATCATCAGGATATAGAAGAAATAGGCATAGACGCGCTTCGCCACTGGTCCGAGATCAGGGGTATAAAGGAGGAGGGCAAAGACGACACCAAGAGGAATGGAGCCGAAGATCACCCACGGCCGATAGGTTCCCCAGCGACTCTGCGTACGGTCGGCAATGACACCGATGACCGGGTCAATGAACACATCAATGAGTCGGGCAACGAGCATCAGTACGGCAGCGTCATAGAAGGTCAGTCCAAAAACGTTTGTAAAGAACAGAGGGAAGGCGATGGACATGATCTTCCATGTGATACCACCGGCGGCGGCATCTCCCAGGGCATAGCCGATCTTCTCAGATAATTTTATTTTTGACATGTTATTCTCTTTTATGACAGGGGTGCGCAACCGCAGCAAGGCGATCACGCACCCTTATGGACAGTGTTTTATTTATTCAGAGTCTTGCGGTTCTTCTCAATGAGCTTCTTGATCGTCTCCACGCTCTTACCGGTAGCATAGCCGTCGGCAGGTGTATTCATGCAGTAGTCAACGAGCTTGTCGATGGTACTCGTAGCAACATGCATGCGCGTATCGGAAGAAGCATAGTAGATGAACACCTTGCCATCGGGATCAGCGATCCAGCCATTGGCGAAGACGACATTCATCACGTCACCGATATACTCACCACCCTGGGGAACGAGGAAGTAGCCACCGGGCTGGGCGATGACACGCGTAGGATCATCGAGGGCCGTCATATACATATACAGGACATAACGCAGACCACTGGCACAGCCACGGACGCCATGAGCGAGATGGAGCCATCCCTTCGGTGTCTTGATCGGATGAGGACCTTCACCATTCTTCACTTCCATGATGGTGTGATAATGGCGCAGGTTGATGATCTTCTCTTCCTTCACCTCAGCATGCGTGATATCATCGACGAGAGCCCAGCCGATACCGCCACCACTGCCGGCATCGATGAAGCCATCCTGCGGACGGGTATAGAGGGCATACTTGCCATCGACAAACTCCGGATGGAGGACGACATTACGCTGCTGACTCTTGCTCTTCAGGTCGGGCAGACGGTCCCAGTGAACGAGATCCTTCGTACGGGCGATAGCTGCCGTTGCCGTTGCTGCGGAGAGGTCACCGGGCTGACTGTCATCATGACGCTCAGCACAGAAGATGCCATAGATCCAGCCATCCTCATGAGCCGTGAGGCGCATGTCGTAGATGTTCGTAGCGGGGATGGTATCCTCGGGCATCGTGATCGGCTCAGGCCAGAAACGGAAGTTGTCGATACCATTGGGTGACTCGGCGACAGCGAAGAAGCTCTTGCGGTCAGCACCCTCGACACGGACGACGAGGACATATTTGTCATGCCATTTAATGGCGCCACTGTTCAGTGTGGCATTCATCATGATACGCTGCATGAGGTAGGGGTTGTCCTTCTCATCGAAGTCATAGCGCCACTCCAGAGGGGTGTGCTCTGCCGTGAGAATAGGATACTGATAACGGGTGTAAATGCCATTTCCAAACTCCTCGGGGACATTCGGACGACGGAGAAGAGCCTCATGATGATTGCGGAGGCGGTTTACGCGTAATTCAAAATCGGTCATAGTTTTTATTTCTTTAGTTTTATTTTATAGATCACAATAGATACGATAGCTCCCTATAGTAGGTGGCCGCCATGTTGCGGCCACGCAAGGAAGATCTAGCGCTTAGCGTGAGAGCTCGAAGACGCGGGAGGCGTAATCCTTCTGCAAGGGGATATCAAGGCCGACATCCATGAGGAAACGACCGGAGAAGACCTTGCCATCGAGACTGCAGGGCTTGTCGCCATCCTTCACGTCACGCTCATGGAGGGTATAGGACGCTGCGGGATCAAGGCCCTGGAGACGGACACGCGGCACGACATCATTATATAAATAGTGTACACGATAGGCGAAGAGGACGGCATGACTCTTACTGTCATCCACATCCATCAACACGGCCACGGGATGATTGTAAGGATCGATAAGACGATAACGGTTACCTTGCTGGACCGTCTGCCGTAATGCCTTGTAGTCGCTGATGGCTGTCGTGCACTGGCGCCGTTCCTCCTCCGTCATCTTACTTGGCTGCAACTCCATGCCGAGACGGCCGCTCATGGCTACATCGCAACGGAATTTGATCGGCGTGACACGTCCCGTATTATAATAAGGTGACGTGGCGATATGCTGTGCCATGACATTAGCGGGGAAGAAATAGCTCGTAGCCCACTGGATGAAGACACGCTGGAGAGGGTCATTGTTATCGCTGACCCACATCTCATCGAAATAAGGCAGAATGCCGTAGTTGGCACGGCCGCCACCACTGGCACAGTCCTGCATGATGATGTTCGGATATTTCCGGCGGATACGCTGCAGCACTTTCTGTAAGCCAAGATGATAATCGACATAGATATTATCCTGTCGGTCAGCAGGCTCGTAAGTGGAACCGTAATTCTGTATCGGCGCATTGGCATCCCACTTGATATAAGCGATATCGGGATTTTCCGTGAGCAGATGATCGATGGTGTTGAAGACAAAATTCTGCACCTTCGGATTGGTCAAGTCGAGGACGAGCTGCGTGCCACCACGGCCTTTCTTCAGTTCCCGTCCTTTGACCTGCAGGGCCCAGTCAGGATGCTGTTCGAAGAGCTCACTCTTAGTGTTCGTCATCTCCGGCTCCAGCCAGATGCCGAACTTGATGCCACGCTCACGGGCACCATCGGTGAGTGCCTTCAAGCCATGGGGCAGTTTCTTCGTGTCGACGACCCAGTCGCCGAGGGCAGCATTGTCGTTATTGCGCTCATATTTCCGGCCGAACCAGCCATCATCCATCACGAAGAGCTCACCGCCCATAGATTTGATGTCATCCATCATCTTCAGGATCTTCTCCTCGGTGATATCAAAATAGATACCCTCCCAGGAATTCAGGAGTATCGGACGTATGCCCGTGCCGTCATGTACCATCCCGTCATGACGTGCCCACCGATGGAAGTTACGGCTCACGCCGCCCATTCCCTCTTCGGAATAAGTCAGGGCCAACGGCGGTGTCGTGAACGTCTTTCCCGGGTCGAGGACATACTGCGACGACTGGGGATCAATACCGGCATAGATCTGATGGAGCTTGTTCTCCTGTGTGGAGACACGGATATCGTAATTGCCACCCCAGCAGAGGGCAGCACCTATCGTACGGCCCGTACGCTCATTCGGCATCCCGTCCAGAGAGAGCATGATTTCGGGAGCATCGAGATGAGCGTTACGTGTACCGTCTGTATTCCTGATCTCTGTGATACCGGGAGTCAGCCGCTCGTTGACGGGCATCATCTCTGCCGACCAGGTACCATGGAGATGAGTCAGCCACACATCACCCTGAGGGATGACGAAATGGCCGGAGTCATAGCGACGCAGGCGGATGGCACTCTTCTCATGATGGGTAATCTCCGTCCAGGTCTCGATGACATCTGCATTCTGAAAAGCTTTATAGAAGATTCGGAGCGTGAAGGGCTGAAGCTTGTCCTTCATCGTTATGATTGTTGTTTTACTATTTGCATCTGAAGATGAACTGACCTTGTCGACGACGAGCTCAAGATTCAGGTCACCATTGGCATGCTCTACCTGCAGAGCCGGCAGCCATGTCATGTCGGCAGTACCGAAAGCCGGGATGGCGGCAGCCTGTAAGGCGTCCCCACTCTGCTGCAGTTCCTCACCGGTAGCACTCACGGCACCGATATAATCCATACGGAGATCCTCACCCTCATTGGCATGAAGATACAGAGCCATATGTGGTGTTGTCACCTTAATCTGTCCCGACCATGCGCTCACGGAGGTAGCCGTGAGAAGCATGAGGGATCCAGTAAGTATAGTTTTTATTGAATTCATCAGTCAGTATGTCTTGCGGTTTTGGTTTTATTGTTTGCAAAGTTACACCAAAACGACAAGACATACTGACTTTTTTTTGCTAAAGATTACCTTTATTCTATAAAGATGAAATTTATTCTAAAAGATAACGCGTGTCTTCTGATATTTCTCACGGAATTCTGTCGGATTACACCCCTTCCGCTCTTTGAAGAGGCGGTTGAAATTGCTCAGCGTATTGAAACCACAGTCATAGCAGATCTCGCTGACGGCATCTGTAGAGTCGACGAGCTTGCGGATGGCGAAGCCAAGACGGATATCGATGATATACTCCCGCAACGTCTTTCCTGTACGCTTCTTGAAATAGCGGCTGAAAGCTGTAGGCGTCATATTCACCATATCAGCCAGCTGTTCCAGACGGATATCGTCATGATAATGTTCATCAATAAACTGCTTCACCTTCATGATCCGGCGGCTGTCACTCTCGGCAAGGGTACGTGCGAAGGAAGATGACGACAACTCATGGGCACCCTCACAGCGCGACAACTCATAGAGGATGGCGAAGAAACGCTGGGCAGCATAGAAGCGGTCCTGAACCTGTGAGATCGTGTCAAGTTTATTGTAGACCTTCATGATGGCATGCAACGGGAAGGCGAGACCGCAACGTGCGCGGTCAAACATCTTTCGGATTGTCTCAAAGGAATGACTCTGGAGTACGCCGTCATTGGAATTGAAGTTGAGATAGAACTGGATCGTCACCTCCCGGATATTTTCTGACGTGCACTCTCCCTGTTCCCAACAATGTTCGAGGTTAGGAGCAGTAATCAGCACGAGGTCATAGTCACCGATGGTCTCTGTACTGTCACCGACAATACGATGGACGCCACGGGCATTCTCTACGAAGTTGAGTTCGAAAATCTCATGATTATGAATAGGATAGTCGAAAGCCGACTTATGGCGGTCAGCAATATAGAGAAAGACGCCATCTTGAACAGGGGGTATTTCGTGTAATACTTTTCTTTCCATAGGGTTTTGTTAGCTACTTGTCGGCAAAGGTAAAGAAAAAAGATGGAGTATGCAACAATTTTCACAAAAAAGGCCGCAAGTATCACTACTTACGGCCTTCGGGTAAATCGATGAGCAAAAATTAATACTTCACTTGATCACGGGTGATGACAAACTTCGAGTTCATCCAACTGTTGAAGAACTCGGTGGAGTTGTAGTTAGCATTGGTGGTATAGTCACCATACCACGGCATGCACCAGCTCCATACGGCACCATCCTTCATCATATTCTTGACAGACGGCATCGCGCCACATTCTGCCATCGTGATGACCTTCTTACCACCGGTCATCTCACGCAGTGCCTCGAACTTGTCGGCAGCAGAGGAGTGGTAGAGACTCTTGTCATTCTCATAATAGTCATAGGCGATGATATCCACATAGTCATCACCGGGATAGAAGTCTTCATCATTGCCTTCAGAAGTCCATACCCAGATGACATTGTTCACGCCCTTGGCCTTGAACTCATTGAAGACCATTCTCCAGAGCTTCTTGTAGTTGGCGGCACCACCCTTGCCCCACCAGAACCACGGCTGGCCGTTGTCGTAGGTATAGATGTTACCGGCAGCCTCATGAAGCGGACGCCAGATGACGGCGATACCCTTCTTCTGCAGGGCGAGGAGATAGTCGGCGATGATATCGATATCACGCATAGCATGCTTATGCTGCCATGTAGAGGTACGCGTAGCCTGCTTGGCATCCCAGTCGGTCTCATCGGCCTTATAGGTATAACCATTGGTATAGTCATTCTCCTGAGCTTGGGTCTTCGGCACGAGCCAGTGCCACATGAAGGAGACGATACCACCGGCCTTATGCCAGTTCTCTTCCTCCTGCGTGTTCGTATAGTCGATCCAGTTGCTCGGATTCAACGGAGCAGAGTGGATGAACTGGATGAAGTCGTAGGTGTTGATGGCGGGATACTTGCCACTGGCCTGATAGATATACTCTGCCATATCATGATTCATACCCGCATTGTTGGCAGCGGCACCGGAGATCACAGCCTTACCGAAGTTGCTGACGAGGTAGTTGTAGAGGGCCTTCGTCTCTGCTGTAGCACTGCTATTGACGAGATCGGGCGTGATATCAAACTTCGTCGGATCAAACATATTATACACCTTCGTCTGGAAGGAGAAGGAATAGTCCTCGGCAAAGTTATAGCTGCTGTCACGGACGGTGGGCTTCATCACCTCAATCTTATAGTACTGAGACGGCTGCGCGTTCACATTGATCGTGACCTGATTGCCGGAAGCGGAAACCGTACTGTCGGCAGCATAATAATAGGTACTGTCGTTGGTATAGATACGTATGGTACGGTGAGGGGCGAGAGTCACGGGCTCACTATAGGTGATGACGACATTCTCGATGGTGTCGACATCGGTGCTGTTGTCCTCCGGGGATACCGACACGACAGACGGCACTGTCTGGTCGTCGAAATGGCGGGCTTCCCGGTAGTCGTTGTCATCACTGGAGCAGGCTGCCAGGGTAAGGGCAGCGAGCGCCAGGGATGCGATCATTATCTTTTTCATTGTCATTGCTGTTGAGAATTAATAATTAGCGGGTTCCACACGGAACTGTCCGAAGGCGTGGTCCACATCCCAGGAGTCGTTGGTGTTCGGCTGCAGGACGAGCTCGAGGGCTGTCCAGCCACTGGGGGTATAGCCATTGAGGACATCCTTCAGCGGGATACTGATGGTACGCCACTCGCCATTCGTATTGCGGATATTATATTGTCCGTAAGGATCAAACTGATGACGGCTGGAAGCACCATTGAACGTGATCATATAACCACCATTCTTGTTGGCACCGAGCGGACCGTTGTCACCCTCGTCATAGAAGGGGTTCTTCGTGTTCGTCCAGATCTCGAACTTCAGGACATAGTTCTCGGGATGGGCGGCAGCATCGTCATTCGACCAGTTGCAGCCGAAGCCCGTAGAGTTCCAGCTCCAGGGGTCAAAGGTACCGGTGATCCGGAGGAAGGGGAAGCCGAGAGACTGCGGACCCGTCTTGTCGGAGCCGTCCTGCAGGAGACTCTTGCCCCAGTCGTTCCACCAGCCTACATCCTGCGTGAAGTCGAAGAGCAAGTCTTTCGTCATACGGTAAGCGATGGTCTTTGTCTTCGTCTGTCCCATCATCTGCCAGGAGAAGGTGATGAGGGAGTTGTCGGGACAGTCTTTAGGAATCGTGATGCTTGTATAGGACTCTGAGCAACTGTCACAATGGATGGTCTTCTCATAACCGGCCTCAGCATTCTTGATAACGATGGATGCCGTACTCGTGGCTGTCGTATCATTGAAGCCGAAGAGGTCGAAGTAGTCACCCTCCAGTTGTACGCGGGAGCCTTGATAGGCAAACTCGTTAGCCAGTCCGTCGAGCTTAAGCTCGGGGATGTCTACCGGGAAATAGTATTTGGCGACACCCTCATTGGTCTCGTAGACGAGGGTATCGGTGACCTTCTCGGGGATGGCACGCGGGATACGGAGGTAGCTGACGCCACTCTCGGCATAGATCTGTGAGGGCTTGACCTCAAGGCCATTGAAGGTGACATGCTTGGCATTGGCCAGGTTGGCACCCTTGATGCGGATCATCTCGTTGAGGACACCCTTGCTCAGGGGGCTGACATAGCCGGAATCGCTGATGTCATAGATGCCGCTGATCTCCGGAGCACCGTTGTTGCTATAGCGGTCGGGGAGACTATAGTCGACGACATCGCTGCAACTGGCCGTGAAGACGAGGGCGGCAGCGAGTGCCATATATTTCAGTTTATTCTTAATCATGATGAAGGATAGTTTGATAGTTGAGGTTCCCCTCCCCTTTTCAGGAGAGGGAGAATCCGAAGATGCTTAGTTCCATCCGGGGTTGTTACTGTTGATGGAGTCGTTGGTATTGATCTCATCGACAGGAATCGGATAGAGAAGGTTACGCTCCGTACGCGTCTTGTTGATATTCGCGTCGTCACGACCTCCGATGGCATTCATAGCCTGCAGGTAGATACCCCAGCGGATAAGGTCCCAACGGCGGTCACCCTCACAGGCGAACTCCTTGGCACGCTCCTCGAGGATGATGCTGCGCATACTCGTCTGGCTGGCCGGCGTCGTCATCAGGGTGGCATTGCTACGCTTACGGACCATATTCAGATAGGTCATTGCCTCATTCTGGTTGCCAAGTTCACTCTCGGCCTCAGCATAGATGAGCAGCACGTCGGCATAGCGCAGGAACGGCCAGTAGCTGTCGGGATTGGTGATGGCGTCATTGCTGACATCATCATACTTCGTCGTGAAGGCGAGGCACTCGGAAGAGGTGTTATACTGGAAGTTGTAACCCAGATCCTTGTATACCTTGTCCTGGCCACCGGGATAGGCATTGCCGAGGACATCCTTACCCGTCACCTTACCGCTCCAAGACTGCGGATAGTAGAAAGCACCGTTATAGTCTTTCTGATAGTAGTAACGCCATACATGACGGACACCCTTGACGATACGCAGATCCTGGTCGTCGAAGAGCTGGTACCAGTTGTTGCTGCAACCGATCCATCCGCCGGAGCTGAGGAACTGGCTGCCCTGAGCATCCTTATAACCGGAATAATAGGTATGGACACCCGTCTGATAGGTAGCGTCACCAGCGGTAGACTCCACACCCCACATCATCTCAGAGTCCGTACGGTGCTGACGGCTCCAGAGGTTATCATAGGAAGAGAGCTCATAAGGACCATACTCACCGTCGATAACCTTCTTGGCCCATTCGGCAGCCTTCTCATAGAGTGCCTTCGAGTCCATATTCTCATAACCGGAGACAGCCTGCTTCTTGAAGACCTCAGCAGAGGCTGTACGGTAGACTTTCACCTCGTCACCATTGACATTGGTGGCGGTACGGTAAGGAGCACCGGTACGTACGGTGATCTCCGTTCCTGCCGGCATGGCGGCAGAAGCCATCGTGGCATAGACCTTAGCCAGCAGACCGGCGGCAGAGCCGGCACTGACATGCCCGGCCTTATAGTTCTTGTCACTACGCTTATACATCATCTGGGAAGCCTTCGTGAGCAGGTCAATGATATGACCGTAGATCTCAGAGACAGGACGACGGGAGTGATGGAACTCACCACTGACATTGACATCAGTGGCCATATAAGGAATCGGTCCATAAGCGCGGACGAGGAGGAAGTAAGCGAACGCCTCCTGGAAGTAGCACTCACCGATATCGTTGTTCTTGGCAGCCTCATCGATGTCCATCCCCTGAATGGTACGTACGGCGAGGTTGGCATCGTTGATGAGGTTATAAGGACCTTTCCACATCTTGTCGAGGGCCGACTCAGCCTGGAAGTTGCCGGAGCCCATATTACCGAAGAGCCAGTCAGGACCGGAGATATAGTCGGCATCGAGCTCGAGGACACGCGGGAACTCGCTCCAGCGGAACATATCGTCGAGCCAGTTGCTATAGACACCCGTGACGAGCTGGTTGGCGCCGTCCTCGGTGGCGGGGACATTCTTAGGCTGGATCATACTCTCCGGCTTCTCCTCAAGCCAGTCGTTGCAGGACGTCGTGCAGAGGGCACCGGCGGCGATGATAGCCGGAATGATATAATGATATAGTTTCATTTTAATATTTCGTTTGATAGATAACGTGATGCCGTTTTAGAAGATGGCATTGATACTGAGCGTGAAGGTACGGCTGGAAGGATAGGAGTAGATATCCACGCCACGGCGGCTGGAGTCGGAGCCGAAGGCGTTGACATCAGGATCATACCAGCTGTAGTTGGTGATGGTGAAGACATTCGTTGCCGTGAAGGTGAACTGCAGCTTGTCGAGACCGGAGATATGGAACGGGTGGTTCCAGTCGTAGGTCAGGCTGATATTCTTCAGTTTGATATAGCTGCCATCCTCTACATAGCGGTTGCTGACGAGGAAGTTACGCTCATAGCCGGAAGCGGCCTTCGGCCACTGGGCATTCATGTAGTTGTCTTCCGTCCAGCGGTGGTCGTAAGCGTCACGCGTGATGTTACCGATGTTTCCGAGCTTGATATCCATGAGGTTACCATTGAAGACATCGTTGCCCTGAGAGCCCTGGAGGAGGAAGCTCAGCGTGAGGTTCTTCCATGTGATGTTATTCGTCAGACCCCAGGTATAGTCGGGGTTCGTATCACCGATGATCGTACGGTCGGCCTCGGTGATCTTACCATCATGGTTGAGGTCGGCATACTTGATCTCACCAACCTTTGACTTCACGACGGCATCGGTGGCATAGGTATACTGAGGATCGGCACGGACCTCAGCCTCATTGTCATAGAAGCCATCCTCTACATAGCCGTAGATAGCGCCGATAGGACAGCCGTTACGCTGGATGAAGACATTGTCGGCACCATACCACAGCGTGTTGGCATACTGGTCGCCGGCAAGCCCGCCGATGGTATTCTTGTTCCAGGAGATGTTGCCGTTGAGGTTCCATTTCCAGTCCTTATGGTCGATGATGTTCGCGCCGAGGGTGATCTCAACACCTTCATTGGTGACATTACCACTGTTGGTGAGCTTATTGCTGAAACCGTTGGAAGACGGGATCTTCACCTCCTGCAGGAGGTCACGGGTCTTCTTATGATAGTAGTCGACGGTAAGTGTCAGACGGTTGTCCCACCATCCGAAGTCGATACCGGCATTCCACTGTGCGGTAGTCTCCCATTTGATATTCTCATCAACGGGACCACGCCAGTTGACCATAGCGACACCGGAGTTGATGGAGCCGTTAAACGGATAGTTGGCCACGGACATCTGGGGCAGCGTACGGTAGCTGCCGATACCCTGGTTACCCGTCTCACCATAGCTCACACGGAACTTCAGGTTGCTGAAGATATTCAGATCCTTGATGAACTTCTCCTCACTGGCACGCCATGCGAAGGCGCCGGAGAGGAAGGTAGCCCACTTGTTCTTATCGGTGAACTTCGAAGAGCCATCAGAACGGAGGCTGGCCGTGAAGAGGTATTTGTCGAGAAGCGTGTAGTTGACACGTCCGAGGAAAGAGGCGAGGCGCTGTGTTCCCTTGTCACTGGCCAGGACGGCCTTGTCGAGGGCGCGACTCATATCATTGTCTTTCGTGAGGTCGTCGGGGAAGTTCTGTGCCGTCTCACTGTTGTTGGTCCAGTGGGAGTCCTCAATAGTGAAACCGAGGACGGCATTGACGGCGTGAGCCTTACCGAATTTCTTGTCGAAGGTAAGCAGAGACTCTGCCGTGAGGCTCTTCCAGATATTGGAAGCATGAGAGGCCTTACCATTGACCGGAGCCTTACCCTCCTGGGTGTGGCGGTCATAGTAAGAGGCACGGTGAGAGTCGTTATAGCTCAGACCGAGGTTCTGACGGAACTTCAGCCACGGTGTGAGCTTGATCTCCATGAAGGAGCTGCTGAAATAGTTGATGGCGTTGAGCTCATCCTTGGCGCTGTTGACATAAGCGGCAGGGTTGGCAGCAAGCCAGTTGAGGTCGTCGGCCTGCGTGGTATCCATGTTCGGACCATAGGTCGGCGGGAAGATCAGTGCGGAACGGACGACACCGGTGTTATAACTCAAGGTGTTGGCGAAATCCGTCGTAGAGTTTGTGAAGCTCTGGTTGGTACCGATCTCGAGCCAGTTGTAGATATGACGGGAGATATTGGCACGGAGGGAGTAACGCTCGTAGCCGGAATTCTTGATGGTACCATCCTGCTTCGTATAGTTGCCGGAATAAGAGTAGTAGCCCTTGTCGTCACCACCACTGACACTCAGGTTATAATCCTGCTGGAAAGCGGTCTGGAAGATCTCGTCCTGCCAGTCGGCGACGCCGAGCTCTGTAGCATTGCCATACTCATCATAATACCATCCGGGATGAGCATAGTCTTCAGGAGAACCGGTATACTTACCGGAGTTGTAGTTGATATGGCCATCATTATAATACTGATAGCCCCAGGTACCGGGATAAGGAACGGTAGTGACCTTTGAGCCGCTGTACTTGCGGTCGTTGTCATACTCCTCATTCTGGTAATAAGCATAGGTGACAGGATCGAGCATGTCGATCTTCTTGGAGATCTTCGAGAAGCCCATCGTTGCCGTGAGGTTCACGGTCGGCTTGCCTGTCTTACCCTTCTTCGTGGTGATGATGACGACACCGTTGGCACCACGGGAACCGTAGATAGCCGTTGCGGAAGCATCCTTGAGGACCTCGATATTCTCGATGTCATGGGGGTTGATCATAGACAGCGGGTTACTCGTCTGCTGGTTCGTCGTACCGCCGTTCGACGGAGTGGAACCGGTCTCGAAGGGGACGCCATCAACGATATACAACGGCTGGGAAGAGGTAGAGAAAGAGTTGGTACCACGGACGACGATACTCATACCGCCACCCGGGGCACCATCACTCTGCTGGATATTGACACCGGCCACCTTTCCCTGCATGCCATGCGCGAGATCGATGGCACCACCTTTCATCAGGTCGTCACCACGCAGCTGAGCCATAGCGCCGGAGAGGTCACGTTTCTTCATCGTACCATAACCGACGACAACGACTTCATCCATTGTCTTGGCATCCGTATGCATGACGACCTGGATCTGCGAGCGGCCCCGCACATCGATGGTCTGCGTTTTGTAGCCTACATAGGAGACTACGATTTTGGTCTTCCCGGCAGGGAGAGTGACCGTGAAATTACCGTCAAGGTCTGTCACGGATCCTGTTCCTGCACCGGGAATCTGTACTGTCGCTCCAATGATGGGCTCATTGCCGGCATCACCATCGACGACAGTACCCTTGAGGGTTGTCTGCGCCGACATGGTGATGACCGCGAACAACAGTAGGAAAAGAGTGGTCAGCTTTTTCATTTGCTTGTTGAAATTGTTAGATTTATTTGATGATAAGTGATTTATCGCATCAGCTTCTTACCTTTGACGACGACAATGCCCTTATAATCCTTGCCTACGCGCTGACCGGCAAGATTATACATGGCGTCATCCGTCTTCACAGCCTCATCGGCAGCAATCGTACGGATAGCCGTAGCGTCAACATTCTTCATCGTCACCTTCGTCAGTGTGGCATTATAGCCAGAGACGACCATACCGCCTTTCTGAACAGTTGCCAGGTCGGCATCACTCAGCGTCGTATTACATGAGGTAGTACCGTAAACATCGACACAACCCCATTGATTGACACCCTTTACACTGCTCAGCGCATTCCAGTCGGAACCGGCAATCTTGATCTGGGAATATTCTGCGTCACTGTTGCACGTATAATAGAAGGTGAAGGTAGCACCGCTCTGTGCGGTAGAGAACTTCGTAGCGGGGATCTGTACGGCGAGGGAGCCATCCCAGGCAGTACCAAAGTTGCTCTCGCCTTCCCACAGCGTCTGCTCGCCCTTGGATTGCTCAGCGAGGTAAGCCTTATATTCATCCTCCGTGACGAGGTAAGCCTTGTCGACGGTCATGGAGATATTGGCAGCTGTTGCCTGTACCCACAAATTGACGACCTTGTCGGAATTATCACTATTCAGTGGCACGAAAGCGACCTTGTCACCCTGTGCGCAACCGCCCTTTGTCGTCTGGGCATCCACTTTTGTGGGGTTACCATCAGTATCCTTCGTCTTGCCGTCGTTATATTCTACGGCGATGTTGAAGGTTCCCGTGACATTGGACAGGTCGAGTTCGAGATAGTCGCCATCCGACCAATCGGCACATTCCGTACCATTAGCCTGCCAGTTGCCGACACCGGCCCAAGCGGCAGAAGCCGTGATTGTGTTACCACTGACGGTACAAGTGCTAGCGTCCCAAGGAGACCATGTACCCAAGGTTACTTCTTCTTTTGCGTTTGCCATCGTTGCGCTCATGAGCATCAACGCAGTGGCTGTTAGAGTAAATAATTTGTTCATACAGTTTTAGTTTAAAGATATCATTAGTTGTATTCGGTTGCAAAATTACTTGATATAAATCAATTCCATTGACTTTTTTTTGCTGAATGCCAACACTATTTTCACTCCTTTGTATTTTTTCCTCCGTAGGGGCGGCCCTTGTGGCCGTCCTAACCACCCGCCGTAGGGGCGGCCCTTGTGGCCGTCCTAACTGGGAATTGCGTCTATTAGGACGGCCACAAGGGCCGCACCCTACGGTGGATTATATTGTTAAATATCACCTATTATTATTTAGGTTTGAGGGAAATTTTGTAATTTTGCAGCCGATAAGTAAAAAGATTGCAATTATGGAAAAACTCCCCAAGGATCCGATGATCCTCTTCAGTGCCGTCAACATGCTGTTGCGTGACGACTACAAGAACTTAGATGAACTCTGTGATGACATGCAGGTAGACCGCAAGCAACTGGAAGACAAGCTCGCCAGTGCCGGTTTCGAATATAATCCCCAACAGAACAAGTTCTGGTAAAATCTCCCACCGTAGGGTGCGGCCCTTGTGGCCGTCCTAACGGCCAAATATCCCTCCGTAGGGGCGGGCCGAGTTGGCCGGCGAAACGCCCCGGGGTTTGAGTTTGGCGGGTTTGGAGGGCCCCCGGGCCGCCCC
>JAQXXT010000013.1 GCA_029226205.1 Prevotellaceae bacterium | reverse complement strand
GTGCGGCCCTTTTGGCCGTCCTAACCGGGAATTTATTTATACCATCATCATTCCCCATTATAGGACGGCCACAAGGGCCGCACCCTACCGTGGGATTATGCCAACAGCCACACCATATAGCCGATGAAGGCAGCGGTGAGGACGGCACCCTCCCAGCGCTCGATACGGTAGCGCGTGAAGGAGAAGAGCCAGAGCAGACACATGCTCAGGACCATCACACTGAGGTCTACCATCGTGATACCCGTGATCGCCATAGGCTGGATGAGTCCGGTGATGCCGAGGATGAAGAGGATGTTGAACACATTCGATCCCAGTACATTACCGATGGCGATACCACTGTTGCCTTTCCGGGCGGACACCACACTCGTGGCGAGCTCGGGCAGGGAGGTGCCACCGGCGACGATGGTCAGTCCGATGACGGCATCACTGACACCGAGGCTGCGGGCGATATTGCTCGCACTGTCGACGAAGAGGTCGGAGCCAATGATCAGTCCGGCCAGACCGAGGAGGATGAAGACGACCGCCTTACCCGTCGGCAATGTTTTCGTTTCCCCTTGTGGCTCCTCCGCATCCTTACGGGCCCCTCGGAGGGTCATCGTCATGAAGATGGCGAAGAGGATCAAGAGGATGAGGGCATCCATACGCCCGATATGGTTGTCGAGGCACATTACGAGGAGGGCTGCCGAGGCAAGGATGGCAAAGGGGATATCCCGCTTCACCGTACTCTTGAGTATCGTCATCGGGGCTACGAGGGCAGCGACACCGACGATGAGGAGGGCATTGAAGATATTCGATCCCACGACATTACCTACGGCGAGGTCCGGGGTCCCTTTCAGTGCGGAGATGAGGCTCACGCAGAACTCCGGCATGCTCGTTCCCATGGCGACGATGGTCAGTCCGATGACGATCTGTGACACGCCCAGACGGGAGGCCACGGCGACACTGCCATCGGTGAGCCAGTCGGCACCTTTGAGAACGAGGATGATACCTACTATAAAGAGGATGATATCGAGCATGATGGCTTACTGACGGTCATCGACATTCTCACCCTCTGTGGGAGCCAGGACAGTCTTGAAATCGGTGATGCCGGCATTCACGAGGATATTGTACCACTGCAGGAGTTTCTTGATATCACTGTCGTGGACACGGTCACGGTCGTAGTTCGGGAGGACGGCAGCGAAATAGTCGTGGAGCTCCTTGGCAGAGGCCTTCTTATACTTGAAGGTGCTGACCTGGTTGTTTTCCTTCTTGCCGACATTCTCCAGGACCTGCCACAGAGGGACATCCTCGTCGTCGGTGTACATGGCGATGTCACCAAGCGACGTCACACGGTCGGTGGCGAAGGCGGGGACACGCTTGTGGCTCTCATCAAGAGCCTCTACAATCAAATTCATTTTGCCACGGCTCACGAGCTTATACAGGCCCGGCTTGCCGGAGATAGAGAGAATTGTTTCCATTTTTATTTTTTTTCGTTTTTTTTGAGCGGTTGATAGCCCGCAATAGAAGCGTTTAATTTTTTATTTTTCCCAAGAGGGTTTCGATCTGTGGCTCCAGGTCCCTTCCGTCATTGATGATCTCAAAGTCACTGCGGCGACGGACCTCATCCGGCGGCATCTGACAGCGGATCCACTCCTCGGCCTTCTCTTTCGTGAGATGGTCACGGGCCATGATCCTCTGGGCACGGAGGTCCTCAGGGGCAGAGACCATGACGATCCTGTCGAAGGGGATGCGGCGGTCGAAGCCACTCTCGAAGAGGATGGCACTCTCGAGCCACTCCATGCCACTGCTCATGAAGTCACGGGCGACGGCGGGATGGACGACATCATTGACGGCCTGCTTGTGGGCCTCACTCTCGAGGAGGAAGGCCGCGAGGACACGCTTCTGGAGTGTCATCCCCTCATAGACCTCTGGACCAACGAGGGCCTTCAGAGCCTCCCGCAGCGGGGCATCATCACGCATGAGCCGTTTGGCGGCGGCATCACAGTCGTAGACCTTGATGCCCCGTTGTTCCAATAAATGGCAGACATAGGATTTTCCCGATCCTATACCACCCGTAATCGCGATATGCATGATTGATATTATTCTTGTTCGATGAGATAGTCCACCTGGTTGAACTCCAGCGTCGGATGGCGGACTTCCTTCGGTGCCGACTTCAGATAGAGGTTACACTTCGAGGATGGCTGACGGGCAATCTCATTATAGTCGGCGACGACGACGAAATGCTCGGGCTTGATATGGCGGAACTGACTGGCACCAACGGTGAAGCGCACGCGGATCTTGTTGGGGAAGGGCCGGAAGACCTTGTCGGGAGGCATGTTGATGGCCTCGATGGGCACTTCCATACTTTCCTCCGTGAGGATATCGGGGAAGAGGCCCAGACGGACCGTTGCCGGCATGATCTTCGCGCCGCGGATCTTCATCAGCGGTACCCGTCGCAGCACCGTATCATTGAAATTGGTGATGCGCAGGTCCTGGGTCGTCACATATTTTATACTGTCGAGGATATGCTGAGAGGCATAGACGGTGACATGGTCGGGCCAGAACTGTACCTTCGCGAGATAACAGCTGGCGGAGGGCCTGATGACCCCGGAGAGCCGCACGGGGACCGTCTTCGAGAGTCCGTAGTTGTAGTAGAACTCCAGATGGTCGGGCTTCAGCGACATCACCTTCGTCGATCCCTGGAGCTGCTGACTGAGGGCCTTGACGATGTCGGAGGCGGGGATGACACCCTTCTCCACCTTGTCGTTGGCATAGTCGTCGAAGTCGAAGGAGACGGGGGCGAGATAGCCCTTGAGCATATAGGCAGTGATATAGAACCCCTTGTCCCGCATCGTCACCATGATGGTATCGTTGACATCCTGCGTGATGACGACATTCTTCGGTACGCCCGTCAGGCGCACACGCACGGGAACCTCTTTCTCATAGGTCTCGTTGAGCGTCATCATCAGCCAGAAGATACCGCTGAGGACGAGGAAGAACAAAAAAGTCAGAAACTCCTTGTTGAAGATTTTCAGCACGGAGTCTCTGACCAGGTGTTCCGTATTCTTGAGTCTGTTCAATGCTCTGTTACCATTTATTTCTGAGCCGTAGTAGCAGCGGCAGCATCCGTACTCTGGAAGATATAGCCACGGTCAACCTTGATGGTCACACCATGGGCCACCTCGAGGTCAACAGTGTTGCGGGCCTGATCGATATAACGGACAGTACCATAGATACCACCACCCGTGACGACCTGGTCACCGGCCTTGATGGCGTTCTGGAACTCGCGGATCTTCTTCTGTTTCTTCTGTTGGGGACGGACCATGAAAAGCCACATGATGACGAAGATGGCGATCATCATCACCAGAAATCCCAGTCCGCCGCCCTGCGGGGCAGCCTCGGCGGATAAAATCAATGTGTTCATTATTGCTTATTTTTTAGTTTGTTATTTTTTTGTTGTTGGATGAGATTAATGGGTCGCGGGAGCCTCGTCAGACGGCTGCGCCTCCTCCGGTGTCTTCTCGGAAGCCTGGGTCGGCTGTGCCTGCTGCGGAGCCTGCTCTTTGGAGCCATGGCTCTGCGTGCGTGGCTCGAGGGTCTTCAGGAGCTTATGCTGGGCGATGAGGTTACGGGCGATGGAGTCGAGCATACCGTTGACATAACGGCCGGACTTCGGCGTGCTGTAAACCTTCGCCAGCTCGACATACTCGTTGATGGTGACATTCAGCGGAATACTTGGGATGGTCATCATCTCGGCAATGGCGATCTGCATGATGATGAGGTCCATGAAGGCCAGACGACTCAGATCCCAGTTGCGGCTCATCTCACTCATATAACGCTGATAGGTATCGGCATTGAGGATGGTGGCACGGAAGAGCTTACGGGCCAACTCACGGTCTTCCTCATCCTTATACTCGGGGAGGAGCTCCTGGTCGGCCTTCGCCTTCGGGTCGAAGCGCTTGATGGTCTTCAGCACGAAGGTGTCGACGATCTCCTTGTCGTCATTCCAATACAGACTCTTGTCTTCCAGCGTATCGTCGAGGTCGACATTATCCATGATAAACTGCTTGTAGAGTTTACGCCACAACTCACGGTCGGCATCATAGCTGTCGTCAGTACTGGACATATACTCCTGGTAGGTCTCACTCTGTTCAATGAGGGAAAGGATCTTACGGACGAGCTCGATGTCGTCCTTCCATGTGAATTTCTGGTTCTCGATAAACTCACCGAGCATCTTGTTCTCTTCAAGCTGGACGGCGAACTTATTGAAAGCGAATTTCGACGACGGCGCCTCTGTGCCCTCGCGCTCTGCCTGGGCCGTGAGGACATCGTTCTGACGGCGTGCCTCCTGGGTGATGGCCACGATGAGGTAGAGCAGATCATTATACAGGTCGTAGGCCTTGGAGAGACTGAATATCAGCTCCTTCTCTGCCGTATCCATGTTCTTTCCTCCGTTGAGGTAGTAGGCATACGTCAACTGTACGATCTTGATTCTTATCAACTCCCTATTAATCATTCTCCAATAATTTATGGTTCGTTTTGCTGTTATAACACTGCAAATTTAGGCATTTCCCACCATATACGCAAGAAAAAGCGGGGAAAATCAAGTTTTTTTAATAGAAAAGTTGTATGTTTCGCCAAAAATGTGTACCTTTGCACCCGCTTTTCGTCAAAGCATCTCCGTGTGATGGCGAATTAATACAACATTTAATTTAGAGTAACACATTAACATTCATTCGAAATGAAAGAGATTACTGTTTCAGGTCAGAAGCGTACAGACCTTGGCAAGAAAGCTTCTAAGGCTCTCCGTAAGGAGGGTATGGTTCCCTGCAACCTCTATGGTGAGGCAAAGGACGAGAACGGCAACCCCGTAGCACTCTCCTTCGCTGCTCCGATGTCTGAGCTCCGTAAGGTTGTCTACACTCCCCACATCTATGTCATCAACCTGACCATCGACGGTGAGAACCACACAGCTATCCTCAAGGAGCTGACTTTCCATCCCGTCACCGACGCTCTTCTGCACGTCGACTTCCTCGAGGTCAACGACCAGAAGCCTATCACGATCGGTATCCCCGTGAAGCTCGTCGGTCTGGCACAGGGTGTCCGCGATGGTGGTCGTATGAACCTCTCTATCCGTAAAGTCAATGTTACTGCTCCTTATCAGCAGATCCCTGAGCACCTCGACATCGATGTCACTGCTCTGAAGATCGGTAAGAGCATCCGCGTCGGCGACCTCCACTTCGACGGCCTGGAGATGGCTACTCCGAAGAGCGTCGTTGTCTGCTCCATCAAGATGACACGTAACGCTGCCACTGCTTCTGCCGATACCGACGAGGCTGCTGAGGGCGACGATGCCGCTGCTGCCGCTCCCGCTGAAGAGGCTAAATAATAAGGAATGGACAAATATTTGATTTGTGGACTGGGAAATCCCGGTGATGAATATGCCGGGACCCGTCACAATACAGGATTTATGGTATTGGACGCTTTCGCTAAAGCGTCCAATATTTGTTTTGAGGACCGTCGTTATGGCTTCGTCGCCGAGACTTCTCTCAAAGGCCGGAAGGTATTCCTCCTGAAACCGACGACATTCATGAACCTCAGTGGTAATGCCGTGCGCTACTGGCTGAACAAGGAGAACATCGACCAGAAACGGCTCCTCGTCATCTCTGATGATGTCGCGCTGCCTCTGGGACATTTCCGGCTGAAAGCCAGCGGCTCCAATGGCGGACATAACGGTCTGGGACATATCCAGCAGCTCATCGGACAGGACTATGCCCGTCTGCGCATGGGGATCGGTCATGACTATCCGCGGGGCGGACAGATCGACTGGGTGCTCGGCCATTACAGTCCGGAGGAGATGAAGGTCCTCACGCCCGCTATCGACACGGCCTGCGAGATCATCCGCAGCTTCGTCCTTGCCGGTATCGACGTGACGATGAATGACTTCAACAAACTGGGAAAATGAAAGAACTGCAACAGCATGACAGTGCCCGTCTGGACAAATGGCTGTGGGCGGCACGGATCTTCAAGACCCGCTCCATCGCCGCCGACGCCTGTAAGAACGGGCGCGTGACCATCGGTGGCGCTAATGTCAAGCCGAGTCATACCATCAAGACCGGGGATGTCATCAGTGTCCGTAAGCCGCCCGTCACCTATTCTTTTAAGGTGAAGAACTGCATCGAGCAGCGCGTGGGGGCGAAGCTCCTCGCCGGGGTCTATGAGAATGTCACCGATCCCAAACAGTATGAGCTCTTGGAGATGAGCCGCATCAGTGGCTTCGTCGACAGAGCCCGTGGCACTGGCCGTCCTACGAAGAAGGAGCGCCGTGCCCTCGATGCCTTCGTCGATCCCGCCCTCTTCGGATGGGATGACGACAGCAACTTCGACTTTGACGACGACGACGAATAGGGGGGAGGAGTACCTCCGCCTCCCCTTTTTGAAACATCTCTACCGTAAAAAACAGCCTTCTCTTTGTGTCTTTTCCTTTTTTTTCCTTACCTTTGTACCGGAAATCACTAACAACTATACAACTGACAATCATGGAACAAAAACGCTATGGTCATTTTGATGACGCCCATCGTGAGTATGTCATCACCGATCCCAGGACGCCGTGGCCCTGGATCAACTACCTCGGCAACGAGGACTTCTTCTCCCTTATCAGCAATACCGCCGGTGGCTACTCCTTCTACCGCGACGCGAAATTCCGCCGTATCACGCGCTACCGCTACAACAACGTACCGATGGACAACGACGGCCGCTATTTCTATATCAAGGACGGAGAGACCATCTGGAACCCCGGATGGAAACCCTGCCGTACACCCCTCGACAGTTATGAGTGCCGCCATGGCATGAACTATACCCGCATCACCGGCGCCAAGGACGGCATCACGGCCTCCGTGCTCTTTTTCGTGCCCCTCCATGCCCACTGTGAGGTACAGCGGATGACCCTGACGAATAACAGTCAGACGGAGAAGCACCTTACTGTTTTCTCCTTCGAGGAGTGGTGCCTGTGGAATGCCGCCACGGATATGGAGAACTTCCAGCGTAACTTCTCTACCGGTGAGGTGGAGATCGAGGGTTCTACGATCTATCATAAGACGGAATACCGCGAGCGCCGTAACCACTATGCCTTCTATCATGTCAACCAGCCCATCGCCGGTTTCGATACCGACCGTGAGACCTTCATGGGACTGTACAGTGAGAAGAGTGCCCCCGATGTTGTCGTCGACGGTCATAGCCGTAACTCCGTGGCCCATGGCTGGAGCCCGATCGCCTCACAGTCCGTGGAGGTGACACTGCAGCCCGGAGAGCAGAAGGACCTGATCTTCATCCTCGGTTATGTGGAGAATGAACAGGCGAAGAAATGGATCGATGCCAAGGGCAACTACAGTGCTGAGGATGGTCTCGACCATGTCATCAATAAGGAGAAGGCACATGCCATCATTGAGGCTTACAACACGCCGGAGAAGGTAGACAAGGCTTTCGGGGAGCTCCGGGACTACTGGGATCAGCTGTTGGGCATCTTCCGTGTCACCACCGACAACGACAAGCTCGACCGAATGGTGAATATCTGGAACCAATACCAGTGTATGGTGACATTCTGCATGAGTCGCAGCGCTTCCTTCTTCGAGTCGGGTATCGGCCGTGGCATGGGCTTCCGTGACTCCAACCAGGACCTCGTGGGCTTCGTACATCTCATCCCCGAGCGTGCCCGTCAGCGTATCCTCGACATCGCCGCGACGCAGTTCCCCGATGGTGGCTGCTACCACCAGTACCAGCCGTTGACGAAACGCGGCAACAACGATATCGGTGGCGGCTTCAATGATGATCCCTGTTGGCTGATCTTCGGTACCGTGGCCTACCTCAAGGAGACGGGTGACTTCTCCATCCTCGACGAGATGGTGCCCTTTGACAACCAGCCGGGAACGGAGAAGACACTCATGGAACATCTGACCATCTCGCTGAATCATGTCGTCCATAACCTCGGTCCCCACGGACTGCCGCTCATCGGACGTGCCGACTGGAACGACTGTCTGAACCTGAACTGCTTCTCCTGGGATCCTAACGAGAGCTTCCAGACCACGGAGAACAACTCCAAGGGGTCGAAGGCAGAGAGCGTGATGATTGCCGGTCTCTTCGTCGTCACGGCAAAGGATTATGTCGCCCTGTGTCGCTTCCTGTCCACGCATCCTCAGGCGGTGAAGGCTGCCGCTGACTATGCCGCTGAGGGTGACCGTATGCAGACGGAGGTCGACAAGATGATGGCTGCCGTGAAAGCCCATGGATGGGACGGTAACTGGTTCCTCCGGGCTTATGACTTCTACGGGAAGAAGATCGGATCACATGAGAATCGTGAGGGACAGATCTTCATCGAAAGCCAGGGCTGGTGTACGATGGCCGGTATCGGTCTCGAGGATGGTCTCTGCGACAAGGCCCTTGACAGTGTGAAGGAGCGGATGGAGTGTGAGCATGGTATCGTACTCAACAACCCGGCCTTTACCCATTATTATGTAGAATATGGTGAGATCAGCTCCTATCCCGAGGGCTATAAGGAGAATGCCGGTATCTTCTGCCATAACAACCCCTGGGTGATCATCGGTGAGACGGTGGACGGCCGCGGCAATGATGCCTGGGAACACTACAAGAAGATCCTGCCGTCGTATGTCGAGGAGAAATACCAGACGCTCCATAAGGTCGAGCCTTACGTGAACTGTCAGATGGTGGCCGGCAAGGATGCCTTCCGACCGGGAGAGGGTAAGAACTCCTGGCTCACGGGTACGGCCGCCTGGATGTGGTATACCGTCTCCGAGTTCATCCTCGGTATCCAGCCTGACTACGAGGGCCTGCGCATCGATCCCTGTCTGCCCGCCGAGGCCCGTGAATACCGTGTCCACCGCCGCTTCCGTGGCGCTGACTACGACATCACCGTCCGTAATCCCAACGGCCGTCAGAAGGGCGTCCGCTCCCTCTCCGTCGACGGCAAGCCCGTCAGCGGCAACCTCATCCCCTGTCTGTCGGGACATCATGAGGTGCTGGTAGAATTATAATCCTTCTTCTGCCGGGATAAGTCGACCGGCAGAAGAAATGGCCTGATATATCTATCGTAGATATTTTCGTAAACACGATGTTTAGAAAATTCTCTACGATAGATATTTTTGTAAACACGATGTTTATTAGTAGAACGATAATCATGAAAAACGAATAAAATATTCTGTTTTGTCGTGTGAATAATGGCGATTTTAAAATTTCCCTAAAAAAGTATATGATTTTCAGTTGACAAACGGCCCTCAATATTGTATCTTTGCAATAATTAACGGAAAAAGCTAAAGAAAATCACTTGACAAACGGCTCTCCAGGTTGTATCTTTGCAATGTAACTAATAACGCTCAATGAAACCTATAAGCTATGCAAGAAGAATGTGTTAACCACAAGATGTCAGAAAGACACCTGTTTCAGGTCTATACCGCCCCTGCCAGTACGGTGCGCAGCAACACCGTATGGGGCATACGGGAGGCCTATGACTACATCACGCGGAATCCGGAGGCGATGAAACGCACGCTGGAGCTGCGGGAGATCATCAAGGACGTCACCGCAGGACGGCGGGATCCCAAGGAGGTCGGGAAGTTCAAAACCCGATGGTTCGACTTCGCCACGTTCTCAGGGACCTTCTCTTACCGTAAGGATGACGGTCTCATCCGGCACAGCGGACTGCTCTGCCTCGACTTCGACGATGTCGGAGGACCGGCGGAGCTTAGCAACCTCAGGGAGTGGCTCATCCATGACGGACATTTCGATACGTGGCTGCTCTTCGTATCACCGAGTGGCCACGGGCTGAAATGGGTCGTCGATATCGACGTCTCCCGGGCGGACCACCGCACGTGGTTCCTCGCCATACGGGAGTATGTCCGCGAGGTCTATCAGACAGAGGTCGACGAGAAATGCGTCAACGTCTCCCGGGCCTGTTTCCTGCCCCATGACGGCAACTGTTATGTTCATCCGTCCATTTTATAAAAAATACTATTCTATGACAGCAACAATACCTTTTGACCCTATTGCTTGGGCCCACAAGAATCAAGCAAGACGTAATGAGAATGAGCACATGGCTGCTCCTTCTCCAGTGAATAACCCTCAGACGACCTCCTCGGAAGAGAAGATCCGCGACCTCGTCAGTGCCATCACCTCCCATGGCGCCGGTTTCTCTGACGACTATGGCGACTGGCTGAAGGTCGGCTTCGCCCTCGCCGGGGAACTCGGGGAGCGTGGCCGTATCTACTTCCATCAGCTCAGCCGCCTGAGCAGTAAGTACAACGTGCGGGAATGCAACAAGAAGTACGACAACTGCCTCCGCACTGTCCATACCGATGGCCACGGCGTGAACATCAGCACCCTCTACTGGATGGCGAAGCAGGCCGGTGTCGACCTCAAGACCTTTGCGAAAGAACATCTGCAGAGTCAGTCGGATCATGGAGTTTGTGCCAGTTGTGCCATTGTGCCAAGTGCCAAAAGTATGGGAAAAGAGGTAAAAACCCCTATTTTACGTACTTTTGATGGTGAAATGCCACTTGGCACAATGGCACAACTGGCACAAACTGCCGACAAGGCGCATAATGGCTTCACTTTCTCCGACAAGTTGAAGGTGGAAGATCTTGATCATATCCTTCGGACGATCTACGACTTGCATCATGACAACGTCGCCAAATGTGATGCGATGATATTGGGAGCCCTCAATGTCTGTAGTGGCTTGATGGGAGGCGCCAATTTCGTGGGTGATGAGCGCAGCGGCGTCTATGGTCTCTACGATGGCCGCCGTGTCTACGCCCCTCTGTTCAACATCATCTATTCCGGGGCCGGTAACGAGAAGGGTAATCTTGTTTTCGACAAGCAGTTGGCGGCTCCCGTCAAGGACGAGATGCGGCGGAAGTATGCGGCGGAGAAGGAAGCGTATGATACCGCGATGGCTGCTTGGGAGGCTAAGGGAAAAAAGGAGCGGGGTGAGGCGCCTGAGAAGCCTCTTTACCGCGATCCCTTCGTGCCGGGCAACAGTACGTCCTCGGCGGTCTACCGTGCCTTAAAGGCCAACGGAGGGTGGGGCCTGATGTATGAGACGGAGGCTGACACCGTGTCGAGTATGCTCGACAGTGATTATGGCAACTATTCCGATCTCATGCGAAAGGCCCATCATCATGAGCCGCTGTCGATGACACGTGTCACTGATGATATTCATATTGACATTGATGAGCCCCGACTGAGCATCTTGCTCACCTGTACGCCCGGACAGTTGCCGGCCCTCTTCCCTTCATTTGAGAATGGCCTGGGATCCCGCTTCCTCTTCTATTATATGCCCGATGACCATGTGGCCTTCCACAATGTCTTCGCGGTGAAGGACCGATCACTGGATGATGTCTATAAAGAGTTGGGCGATTACTTCGCGCCACTCTACCACGCTTTGCAGCAGCGTGCCGGCCATCCCGTTCAGTTTCTGATGAGTGACAGCCAACAGCAGATGTTCCTCGATACCTATCAGGAAGTGCTGGAAGAGCAGTTCGGCATGTTGGGGAAGGGCATCCGTGCCTTCGTGTTCCGTCTGGCCCTGGAGAACTTCCGCTATGCCATGATCCTTACCCTGCTCCGCCGCCTGACCGAGTGGCAGGAGTCGTTCAATCCCTCTGACCCTTCTGATCTCTTTCCCGAAGAGGAGAATGCCATCGTCTGTGATGACCGTGACTTCCGGATGGCCATGACGATTGTCGGCTGTCTCATCAATCATACCGCTCGGGTATACACCGTGATGGCTAAGGAGGATGACAATCCTTTTGCCTTAAAGGGACTGAAACCCTCAGCGGAAGATCTGAAACTTTATAATGCGCTTCCAGAGGGTGAGTTTCGGACAGGCGACCTCGTAAAGATTTCCAAGAAACTTAGTTTCTCGGAACGCACGGCGAAACGCATTCTAAGTAACCTAACTTTTAAGTACGAAGTCCTCAATCGATTGCATCGTGGCTTGTATTACAAGCCTGTGACTAAACGTTCGTAATGATCCTCCGATTGACTAAATGCCGTGGCCGCCTTGTGCGGCCACGTATCATTCTATTCGTATAATCGTATCTCTTATATTCAGATTATAAAATAATATAGACGTAGATTATTATAAATGATAGGTAATATTTATATTCTATATTATATCTATTTAATAAGCACATAATATATCATCTTTAAAATATAAATACTTATCTATGAGTAATGTTGTCTTTATGTATTAAGATAATATACTATATATTTGCATTTATGTGTCTGTTATTATGTAATATTATATAGTAGTTATTACATAATACTTTATTATTAATAATGAATCATCCATAAATAGATAAATTGATATTATGTTAATATTGTATTATAATTCATATGATAGTATTATAATAAATAATATCTTATTATATTTATAATCTATTACATAAATATGAAAACAAGATATTAATATTGCTGATTACATCATCGTCTGAAAATATAATACGATGTTAATACAATATGATATAATTACATCTGATAAATAATATATAATCATTTAATATAATAATGACATAATATGTATTATAATTATATTTATCTTTATATGATTGAATGATGGTATTAATTTATGTATGTGATTCATATAAATATAATTACTATATGATAGAACAGAAAGTAATTCTATCATATAGTAATACAAAATTTATAAACCTCTTGATTTCCAAATGGTTTCCTTGGCAGCGTTGATCTCCTGGAATTTCTTCTCTGCTGCTTTGCGGATATCCTCCCCGAGTGTTGCCACACGGTCGGGGTGGTTCTGAAGGGCCAGTTTTCGGTAAGCTTTCCTTACCTCTTCATCGCTGGCATCGGGACTGACACCGAGCACTTTATAGGCGGCTTCCAGGTTGGAGGAAGCGTCGCTAAGATTGAGCATACCTTCTACATCCCGGTCGGTCAGTCCCATGTTTGTGGCCATAAATTTCAGTGTTTCTACCTCTTCCGGAGTGACGATACCATCCGCTTTCGCGATGTCCGCGAGGTAATTGAGCAGTTGCAGGCGTTGTTCGAAAGGCATCACGGAGGCGATCTGATGACAGCTGTCGAGGATCACCTGCCGATATTCATTCGGCGCCGTCTCATCTTGTTTCTTAAACAGTTTCAGAAGAATTTCGTTACCTTGCAGGACGGCTTCCTCGCCGAAATTGCGGCGAAGGAATTGTCGGATATATTCCATCTCCGAATGCATCACTTTCCGGTCTGCCTTGACGATATAAGCGGAGAGGACGAGGAGGGAGAAGAGAAAACTGTTGCGCTGTTCCTCAGCGGAATAGCCACGAGAGGAGCGGTTGACGTAGTCGTATCCCGTCTGTTGCGTGTTACCGGGGGTGTTGACGGCGTCCATACCTTCATCAAAAAGGGTACCGAGGACGAATCCTGCCAGGGCACCGAGCGGTCCGCCTGTGATGAAGCCCAGAGCGCCGCCGATCCATTTTCCAAATGCCATAGAAATATTTATTTAATGTTCTGATAATCAGGTACTTCCTTTAAGAATATGTAGCTGTGGTGAGCATAGTCCATCTTACAGACGATGGTCTGCAGGCCATTGCTGACGACGAGATAATCGAC
>JAQXXT010000012.1 GCA_029226205.1 Prevotellaceae bacterium | reverse complement strand
TTCCCGGTTAGGACGGCCACAAGGGCCGCACCCTACGGAGGATCGTTGTTCCCGGTTAGGACGGCCACAAGGGCCGCGCCCTACGGAGGATCGTTGTTCCCGGTTAGGACGGCCACAAGGGCCGCGCCCTACGGAGGATCGTTGTTCCCGGTTAGGACGGCCACAAGGGCCGCACCCTACGGTGGATCATATATCCGGGTTATATTCACCGCCTTTGTTCCAATCGAGGGTTACGCTGGCACCGACGCCGGCGGTGGTGACGGTGACGGCACCATTACTGCCTACGGCGACACAGATGACGCGGACATCACCGGCTTTCAACGGCTTCTGGACATAGAGTACACTGCGTGTGGTACTGCCGTCGGCAATCTTTGCCAGTACGACGATGCGCCATACGGCCCCGTCGGCCTGCGGCTTGTCGGTATCGATCGTTCCCGGCGCACTGTCGCGGCTGGGGAATACGAGGGCGTGATAGATCTTCTGTCCACTCGTAGCCTTGGTTGATACGGTAGTACGGACGAGGGCATCCTTGTCGAAGTGATAAGTGCTGTCGTTGGTTGTGTAGGAGCTGGCGAGGTCCGTGAGATATACCTTCACGTCCTTCACGCTCTGATCCTCCTTGGCCACAACAGCTACGGCGGCATTGGCGGGATAGAGATGGACGTGGATGGCCTCTTCGTTGTTGCCTTGTATCTTGAGGTCCTTGCGTCCGGAGAGCAGGGCGTTGGTCTGTGCGGGGATCGTGTCTGCCGCCGGTGTCGTGACCTGTTCGGTACTCACGTTGGTAGAGTCGGCGAGGAGTGCGCCTTGGCGGTCTGTTCCCGTGACGGCGGTATGGCGGTAGGTCGTGGGACAGAGGGTCAGCGACAACGTCTGTACATCTCCGTTGAACGTCTGCGGGGAGAAGAGGTACGAGCCGTCATTGGTCTGCTGGAAGAGCAGTTGGGCGGGGTAGGTGGTGGGGTGCAACAGAGGCGTAAACAGATTTGTCAGATTCTGTCTGAGGGTAGCGTTGGCATCTTCGGGGAGTTGCGCGGTGATTTGATCGCCAGTATTGTTGACGGCATGCATGTGATAGGTAATCCTGTAGACCGTGCCACAGTCAGACGTGTCGTCATCAATAGTACCGATATAGCGGCAACTGCTGAGGGAGAGCAGCGTAGCCACAAAGAGAAGAATATGAGATAATCGTTGCATCATATATGTTATTGTTTTTATTTGCCACCGTAGGGGCGCCCCTTGTGGGCGCCCTAATGGCGGTAATGTTCTGTCACCGTAGGGGCGCCCCTTGTGGGCGCCCTAATGGCGGTAATGACATTTGTTTTTTCCCGGTTAGGACGGCCACAAGGGCCGCACCCTACCTGGTGCCTGGGGGCGGCGTTCCCGTCTCTAAGTCTTTGATGGCTTGCATAATCTCATCAGCATCGTGACATAGCGGATTGAGATGATCAGCCGCCCATCGTAATGGGTTATTGTAGATATACGCAGTGATGAACTCCATCGATCTTCGGTTGCGGATAATATGTTCGTAATAATTCCGTTGCCAGAGTTGTCCGTTGAATGGTGTCAAGTCATTTTTTCTCACTCCTCGGATGTATTCCACCGTTGTAATACTTTTAAAGGCATCCATGATTTCAGAGAGTGAACGTTTGGTTTCATATTTACTCAGGATGAAATGGATGTGATTCGGCATGACGACTTGTTGGAGAATTTCCATGTTTTCATATCGGTTGCTGATATCGTCTATGGACTGTTCGATCATTTTCCCAGCATCGTTGAGTAACACGGTGTTACCGTATACCGTTCCGAAGAGGTTCTGTCGTTCATGACAAACCACCGTAACGAAGTAATTCGCGGCGGTGGTATAGTCGAAGCCTTTCCACCGAAGAGGAACGCGTGAATGGAAGGGGTGGTGTAGGGGAGGGGTGTTCATTGTTTTGTAGGGGTTAAATTGAATAGTGCCACCGTTTAGGCGGTGTTGTTCTGCCACCGTAGGGGCACCCCTTGTGGGCGCCCTAATGGCGGTATTGTGGTAGTTAGGACGGCCACAAGGGCCGCACCCTACGAGAGGATCATCTGCTACCGTAGGGGCACCCCTTGTGGGCGCCCTAATGTTGGTAATGTGGTAGTTAGGACGGCCACAAGGGCCGCACCCTACGAGAGGATCTAGGACGGCCACAAGGGCCGCACCCTACGGGGGCAGAAATAAATTACATGTCGATATCGAAGGTCAGACCACTCTGCCACGTGAGGTCGACACTCAGACCGATACTCAGTGCGGGCGTGCGAAGATCGGGGATGACATTATAGGCGGCGCCGAGACCGGTGTTGCCTCCGGAGGTGCTGCTGGCGCCTATCTTCAGATTGGCGATCGTGGTGAAGTCCTGCTGGATAACCTTCTCCTTGTTGAAGGCTGTGTTCGTACCTGTAGGCTGGGTAACGCCGCTTGTAGCGTCCGGGTTCAGCTCAGCAACCATATAGAACTTGCTGCCGGCGGGGATTACCTCATTGTTGTATCCGTGGAACTCGTTACCACTGTTGTTCTTGAACTCAACAACCATGTATACCGGCGTCTTCTCGGGAGTCTCGAGAAGAAGGGTGTGGTTGTAGAGAGAACCAGAGGTAGATGCAACCATGGATGTAGTTGTTGTACCACTCTTGCTCGTGTTCATATCCTTATCATAAACAGTATACTGAGTAGCATCAGTTGCTGTCTCCGGTTTGAACTCCCAGTCCACCTTACGCTGGTTACCCACGAGGATACCGGTTACGGGGAAGCCACCGTCCTGGATAGCTACCGTTGCGCCGTTGTGATCATAGAGCGTCGGGCTACCGAGGGTCACCTTCGTGTCGAGGCGACCGACAGCATACTGGATCTGATCATTCAGAGCGATGGAACGCGTGGAAGACTTGACGGTTCCAGGATTCTCTGTGTACTTTTTGAGGATCTTAGACCATGCATTATCGTTGACATACTGATCGGTGAGGGCCTCGTCGCTTGTAGCGATCTCCGTGTTGGCACGATACCAGAGGCTGATCGGGTAGACGTAGTTAGCCATCGGACCGACATTGACAGCATCCGTGGTATAGGTGCTGGCGTTCTCAGCGGTGAACTTGCTGTCTGCCCACTTCACGGTAGCGGCACCGTCGGGGAGGTTGTTGTCAGCGGGATAGCCATTGATAGCATCCGTGAAGGTCAACTTGCCGTCAGTACCTGCAGATGCATAAGTGCTGTTTGTGATAGCCTTCGTGATAGCATCACAAACTTTCTGGTTATCTGTTGTCTGGCTGCTCTTGATACTCGTTACAGAAGTGTAGAGATCCTGAACAGCATTCTGAATAGCGTCAGAAGAACCGGCAGAAAGCGTGATGAAAGCATCATAGAGAGCCTTCAGTGTCTTACCATTGCCCTGAGCGTCAACCGTCACTGCGCTCCACCCTGTTACTGTAGCGATGGAAGTCAGATAGGTAGCGATGGCTTCACCCTTTGTCATAGTCGGAGTTGCTGCGATTTGTGTCGGAGTGAAGGAGATGCCACTCGGCTTACCGTCAGAAAGACCGGCCGGTGTCAGTGTACCATACTGGAACATGTCGGTGGCAGTAGAAGCATTTGTTCCAGCCGTAGCGTCGATGGCCTTAGCATAGAAGAGGAAGGCATTCGTCGTCAAAGGAACGGAAACATCGGTGTAGACCTTGGCATTGCCCGTCGTTGTGATCTGAGAAGATGTCAGAGAGTTGGCGACGGCATTCGGCAGATTGATATTGGCTGTACCAATACGAGTATCCGACTTCGTTACTGTGTTTCCGGCTGTTGTCAGAGCGAACGGAATCAGCGTCATGTTATCCATGCCACGGAAGACGGGAGTCGTCTGTGCCTGTGCGGTAGCATCAGAGACACGGCTCTTGGCACCGCTGGTGGTAGTCTTTGGCAGACCAACGGAGAGTGTGAAGTCCGTCTTCACGGAACCCGTAGAGTTAGGGTTAACCGGTGTCTCAGTAGCGTCGTCAGACGACGAGCAGGACGAGAGGAAGAGGGGGACGCAGAGCGTCATGGCTCCTAATCCCAGAAGTACATTCTTTTTCATCGTTATCGGTTTTTTAAAATTAATGAATATTATTCTTCAGTTTTTGAATCGATCATGTTAGAAATGCCAGGCGATGTTCAGCGCTACCTTCGGAATGAGGTAGAAGCGGTTGACCTTGGCGATGGGATCGCCGCAGTGGGGAAGGTCATACACGCGGTAATGGGTCCATGCGAGATCGAGGGCGCCTTCTGCCTCGAGGGTGAAGCCGCTGCCGAGATCCCAGGCGTAGCCGCCGAGTGCACCGACGCCGTAGAGGTTACCTTGTATGCGGTGATGGCGTGCGGCGGAGAACATGCCGAAATAGTTGAGATGGATATTTGAGAGGTTGTAATGCACCCACATGGCATCGAAGCCATAGAACGCGCCTTTCCACGGATGGGCCTTGTCCCAGTGGCGGGCCTGCAGGTCGACGCTGAGATGGCGGTATTTGCGGGCGCGCTCATCATTCGTAGGCCACGGACGGTATCCGGCGGAGATGGCGTAGGACCATGAAGAGTCCGGTCGGACCTCAAAGGAGAGGTTCGGCGTCAGTGTGGCGGAATAGACCAGGTTGTTGCTGAGGGCATAGCGCTGAGCCTTAGCCGGTTGTGCCATCATCATTCCTATCGTGAGGATGAACAAATAACCTATGAATCTTATTGCTTTTGTTCTCATATTCCCTATTTTAGATGTGTTTGTAATGAATTGTATCTATATCTTTGGCAAAGATATTGAAAATTGTTCAAAGTTCCAATTTTTTTATGTTAAAATTATAAGAAATTAGAAGGGGAAGGGAGAGGGAACTGCGCGATCCTTGCGCTTGCAAAGCGCAAGCACACGACGGTAGGCCATTCTGCCACCGTAGGGTGCGGCCCTTGTGGCCGTCCTAAATCCACCGTAGGGTGCGGCCCTTGTGGCCGTCCTAAAGGGGGCAGGGCGCCCACAAGGGGTGCCCCTACGGTGGGAAAGGCGCCCACAAGGGGTGCCCCTACGATGGGATGTTAGGGCGCCCACAAGGGGTGCCCCTACGGTGGAAAAGTGTGGCAGTCATTTACGAGAGATAAACAACAGAGATAAAAAAATATCTCAATGAGATAATTTTTTATCTACGTTGTTTATATTACGAAAGCAAGGGGTTGAGGCTATCGATATTGCGCTTGAGGCCCTCGTATTTCGCACGCTTGACGGCGGAGCCTTTGAAGAGGCGGCGGTAATCCTCGACGGAGAGATGCTGCCAGTCCTCGCGTGTCATGTGGAGGAGCTCGGGCTTTGGCTGCAGGGCGGGCTCTGTCGTCGGCGTGGCGAAACGGTTCCACGGGCAGGCCGTCTGACAACGGTCGCAGCCATAGAAGCAGTCGCCCATTTTCTCTTTCGCCAGGTCGGAGAGTTCCCCGCGGTTCTCGATGAGCTGATAACTCAGACAGCGCTCGGCATCCATCTCACCCTGGAAGGTCAGGGCATGGGTGGGACAGGCATCGATGCAACGGTGACATGTGCCACAGCGGCTCACCATCGGCTCGTCGGGCTCCAGAGACTCCTGCAGGAAGAGTTCACCAAGGAAAAACATGCTCCCGGCATGGGGGATGATGAGCTGATGGTTACGTCCCGTCCATCCGAGTCCCGCTTTCACGGCCCAGTAACGCTCGAGGACGGGGGCGGAGTCGCAGAAGGCACGCCAGCCGTCGGCGGCTCCGATGGCGGCAGCGAGCTGACGGAGCCTGTCTTTCACGAGGTCGTGGTAATCCTGTCCGAGGGCATAGGCCGCCATCTGCGGCTGTCCCTCGGGGAGCCGTTGTGCCGGGGCATAGTTCATGGCCACGGAGACTATGGTATGTACGCCGTCGACGAGGAGTCGCGGGTCGAGGCGCTTGTCGGTATAGTTGGCCATATATTCCATCGACGCGTAGTCGTGATGGTCGAGCCACTGCCGCACATGGGCCGCCGTCTCACTGTCGACGGCATCGGCACGGGCGAGGCCACAAGCAAAAAAGCCGAGGCGACGGGCCTCGGCTTTGATATTCTCATTCGAAAGTCTTGAATTCATATCCTTGTTCTTTAAGCCATTTGAGGGCTTCGGGAAGAGCGTAATGCAGTTTGTCGATGCTCTTCAGACTATCGTGGAACGTGATGATGGAGCCGTTGCGGGCATATCGCTTCACATTGTTGAGGACATCCTCGGCGGTCATCCATTTGGAATAGTCACGGGTCACGAGATCCCACATGACAATCTTATAGTACCGGTTCACCCACCAGTAGACACTCATCTTCATCCATCCGTGGGGCGGCCGGAAGAGATGGGCCTTGATGAGGTCGTTGGCCATGGCGATGTTCTGCCCGTAGGTGATGGCCATGTGTTTCAGCGACCCGAGGTGGTTGAACGTATGGTTACCCACCTGATGTCCCTCGTCGACGATACGGTTGTAGAGCTCGTGGTATCGCGCTACATTCTCGCCGACCATGAAGAACGTCGCCTTCACCCCGTACTCACGAAGGGTATCGAGGATGAAGGGCGTCGACTCCGGTATCGGCCCGTCGTCGAAGGTGAGGTAGACGCTGTGGTCATGCTTGTCCATGCGCCACAGCGCCTTCGGATAGATCCATCTGAGGAACCACGAGGGTTGTTCGATGATCATTCCTGGTCACCACCTCCCATCTGCGGCATCTTTCCGCCGAGCATCTGATAGGTGCGGTAGAGTGTCTCTACGGTCTTACCCATCTTCTGCGCCTTGGCGGCATTGACAACTTGTGCGAGCTGGCAGCCCTGGTTCATGATCATGAGTTCCCGCATACAGTCATCGGAACACATCTGGAACTTATCCTGGTTGAGGCTCTCGAAGTACTGTACATACTGACGGGACGTGTTGAAGACGCCGTCGAGGTACTTGTTGGCCATGGCCTTGTTGCCGACCATCGCATAAGCCTGTGCGTAGTCGAGGCCGCCGGACATATAGTTCACGGGGATGTTGTAAGTCGGGAGCTCACGCTCGGCGAGGGCGAGGACCTTACGGGCCTTGTCGAGCTTCTTCTCCTCTACGAGCTGCAGGGCGAGCTGTGCGAGGAGGCGGCGGTGGGTATAGCACATCCGCATCGTTGTCTCGTCGATATACAGGCCATGCTCCTTGAGGTTACCGAAGCGGAAGCGTGTCATCACATTATGATAGGTACGCTCGGTGTCGAAGTTCTTCACTCCCGGCAGCTTCGTGGTGAACGGCGTGATACGGTTGGCGAGACCCTCCTGGATGAAGTTGTCGCCAAGGTTCATGTAGTTCTCCTCGCCGACGGTGAGGGCGACATAGAGCGGACGCGTCCAGTTGCACTGCGCGATCATCTCAAGCATCATCAGGTCGTTCTTGTAGAGGGCCTGCTTACCCTTGAGGCTGATGACCATGCGGTCGGGGATGGTGTCGGAAGCCATCATCATACCACTGCGGCGAACGGCATTCTTGTCGATGGTGACGTAGACGGTATCCGTGGGGATGAAGTGGTTGTTGGGATCCTTCGACCGTACCCAGTATTTCAGGATGTTCTTCAACTCAAACGGGTCCTTGCCATACTGTGCGGCGGCAGCCTGCGGGTTCTGCTTGTAGAAGTCGAGGAGCTGCTGCTTTGCCTCCGGCTGTACCTCTACATACTCGTTAGTACCGGAGCAGTAGTCGAGGCGCGGCCAGGAAATCGGCACGCTCGGAGAGTCGTAAGCCGGACGTTTCATCTGGTCGATATACCAGTCTGTCTGCAGGTAAGAGAGGTTGCAGACACGGTCGTTCGTGCCGACGCCTTCCACCTCCTGGTTGTACCACAGCGGGAAGGTATCGTTATCACCGTTGGTGAAGATAATCGGGTTACCTTTCTCCTGGAGCGACATCAGATAGTTGCGTCCGAAGTCACGGCAGGTGAAACGGTCGGAACGGTCGTGATCATCCCACGTCTGGCTGACCATCTGGATTGGCACGAGGAGGGCAAGGACGGCGACGATGGCCGAGACGGCGGTGCCGCTGACCTTCACGTGCTTCTTCAGCAGATCGGTGATGGCGGCGACGCCAAGACCGCACCAGATAGCGAAGGCATAGAACGAGCCGGCGTAAGCATAGTCACGCTCACGAGGCTGCATCGGTGTCTGGTTCAGGTAGATCACGATGGCGAGACCCGTCATGAACCAAAGGAAGAAGACGACCCAGAACTGCTGGATGCCTCGCTTGCCGCGATAGGCCTGCCAGAAGAGTCCGATGAGGCCGAGGAGCAGCGGCATGCAGTAGAAGACGTTATGTCCCTTGTTAGCTTTCAGCTCGTCGGGGAGCTTGCTCTGGTCACCATAGAGGGCGTTGTCGATGAACGAGAAGCCCGTGATCCAGTTGCCGTGTTCCGGTTCTCCGTTACCCTGCAGGTCGTTCTGCCGTCCGGCGAAGTTCCACATGAAGTAACGCCAGTACATGAAGTTGCACTGATAGGAGAAGAAGAAGCGGAGGTTCTCGAGCATCGTCGGCATCTTCACCGTGATCGGCTCACCGCAGCGGTCGTAGGGCACGTCGGTGCCGTCGACACCACCCATCCAGCTCTCGTAGGCCTGGGCGTGGCTCTGATCCCACATACGCGGGAAGAGCATGTACTGCGCGTAGACGTAGTTGTCTTTGTGAGATACTACGAAGTAAGAGTCTTTCTCGTTGGGAGATGCTTTCTCCTTACGCTGGTAGACGGGCGCGCCCGACTTCATGACGGGCTTGCACATGTCTCCGTCCTGTTCGAGCTTCACCTGAGAGGTATAAGCCTGTCCGTAGAGCAACGGATAAGAGCCATACTGGTCACGGCTGAGATAGGAGCCGAGGGTGAAGATATCCTCCGGGGAGTTCTGGTCCATCGGCGGGTTCGCATAGGAACGGATGACGATGAGGGCGTAGCTGCTGTAGCCGATCATGAGCATCATCAGTGACAGCAGGACGGTGTTCTTCAGTCTCGGGGAGACGAGGACCCGGCTTGTCTTCGCAGCCTTGTCGCGCCGTTTGTAGTTGAGCACGAACCAGAGGATGGCGAGGACGACGACGCCCTGGATGAATGCCTTCCAGCCATAGCCGTAGAACGGGATACCGATCATGCCGAAGGCCACGAGGAAGGCGGCATTCTGCCGTTTCAGGTGTCCCTCCTGGTAGGTCTCCCAGATGGCCCATACATAAGAGGCGACAAGGAGGATGATATAGATGATCTCACCGGTGTTGAACGGACAGCCGAGGGTGTTGACGAAGAACAGCTCGAACCAGCCGGCGACGGTGACGATACCCTGGATGACGCCGAAGAGGATGGCGACGACGATGACGAAGGAGATCAGCAGTGTGATCAGTGATCCCTTCAAGTTCGGCTCCTTGCTCTTGCGGTAGTAGAATACCAGAGCCATGGCGGGGATACACAGCAGGTTCAACAGGTGGACACCGATACTCAGACCCATCATGAACGTGATCAGCACGAGCCAGCGGTCGCTGTGGGGCTCATCGGCATGGTCTTCCCATTTCAGCATGAGCCAGAAGACGACGGCGGTGAAGGCGCTGGAGAACGCGTAGACCTCACCTTCCACGGCGGAGAACCAGAATGTGTCACTCCACGTATAGATGAGGGCGCCGACGAGACCGGAGGCCTCGATGGCGATGAGCTTCCCAGTGGTGAGCTCGCTCCAGTCCTTGAGGATCAGCTTCCGCGTTAAGTGGGTGATGGTCCAGAAGAGGAAGAGGATACACGTTGCCGAGAGCAGGGCGCTCATCGTGTTCACCATTTTGGCCACATGAGAGGGGTCGGAGGCGAACTGCGTGAAGAGATTACCGAGGAGCATGAAGAAAGGTGCCCCTGGCGGGTGACCGACCTCCAGCTTGAAGGCCGTGGTGATAAACTCCGGACAGTCCCAGAAGGAGGCTGTGGGTTCGATGGTGGAGCAGTACGTGAAGGCGGCGATCACAAAGGTGATCCACCCTACGATGATGTCCACAAGTCTAAACTGTTTCATTTATCGATAAAAATAAAAATTAGAGTTCGAAATCGCTGCAAAATTAGTAAAAAAAATCGATATAGGAGCGAGATAGGGAAATTTTTAACGGATGGCGTGGTCGACTTCTATGATATGACGGGCGCGGGGCTCGATGGCGGCGATGTCGTGGGAGACGATGACGATGGCGCAACGGCGGTTGAGGTCGTCGAGCATGTCGTACATCTGTTCCTGAAAATGGCGGTCGATATACGTGTTCGGCTCGTCGAGGACGATGACCTGCGGATTGCTCACGACGGCACGCGCCAGGAGAACACGCTGCAGCTGTCCGCCGCTGAGGGCGCTGATGGGACGGCGGACGAGGTCGGTGAGTTCCATCTCCCGGAGTGTCGCTGCCACCTGTTGCCGCTGGTCATCGGTGAACGGGCGCAGCAAGGGCTTCCGGCTGCTCAGTCCGGCCTTGACGACTTCCTCCACGGAGATCGGGAACTGTCGGTCGATGGCGCTGTACTGTGGCAGATAACCCATCGTGATTTCTTTCACGGGCTGTCCGTCGCAGAGATAGGTCACCGTTCCTTCCAGCGGCTTCTTGAGTCCGAGGAGGATACGAAGGAGCGTTGTCTTTCCGCCACCGTTCGGTCCGATGATGCCGAGGTAGTCATGATCATAAACGGTCAGTGAGGCGTGGCGGAAGATAATCTTCCGTCCGTAGGCTGCCGTGACATCATGCAGTTGGATGATTGGTGCGGACGTGTTAATATTTTTGTTATCCATCATACTCACAATCGTTATTTCTGAAGAAGGTTACTGATCTTGATCATTTCCTCGTCCCAGTCATAGGACAGCGGATTGATGGAGACCGGTTCGGCATGGGTGGCCTCGACGACTTCCATGGCGTTGCGCGGACTGAACTCCCGCTGGATGAATACCGTCTTGACGTGGATCTGTTTGGCACGGCGGATGAGCACTTCCATCTGCCGGGTACTCGGCTCCCGTCCCTCCTCTTCCATCGGCAGTTGGACGAGACCATTGTCATGGGCGTAATACGTGAGGATAGGGTGGTAGATGACGAAGGCCCGCTGGCGGAACGGCCGTCGGCGGATCGTGGTATCGACGGTATGAATACGGCTGAGCAGGCGGTCGTAATGCTGTCGGTAGAAGACGCTGTCGCCATGACTCTTCGCCCCTTTGGCGAGAAGGGCCTCATAGATATTCCTTGCGATGAGGCGTGCGTTACGGCAGCTCATCCACGTATGGGGATCGAGGGCGCCGCCGGCGGAATGGATATAGGCGATGCCGCGGCTGCTGTCGACGACCGTCATCTTCGGCGCGTTCTCCCTAAGGCGGGGCATCCAGGAACGCTCGAAACCGATCTGTCCCACCTCTATATATAATAAGGTGTGACTGAGGTCAACGAGTTGGCGTGGCGTCGGTTCGTAAGTCTCGGGGCTGCTGCCCGCGGGGACCATCGTCAGCACTTTGTAGCGGTCGCCACAGAGCTGCTCGGTGAACCAGCGCAGCGGTTCGATAGTGACGGTGATCGTCTTCAGCTCCTCCGTGGCCGTCGATGTTGACGGACGGGTACAGGAGAAGAGGGCGTTGACGCCGACGATGAGGATGATATAGCGCAGGATTTTCCCGATGCTGCAGCTGAGGAACGAGATGAAGATGTTCGCCCGCATGAGGCCGAGGGTGATCATCACTGCAGAGCCGAGGATCGGCAGAAAGGCGAAGAAGCCCGTCCAGGCGCCGCGTCCCGCGAGGAACTGCTGTGTCTTCTCAATCTTCTCCCTTTTGATATGGAGGTAGCGTTCTATCCATTCCATCTTCCCCAGTCGTCCGAAGCCATAGTTGAACATCGAGCCGAGGATATTTCCGATACTGCCATAAACGACGAGGCCCCAGGGATCGAGCCCTGCGGCCATGAGTCCGAGCATGACGGCTTCGGAAGAGAAGGGGATGAAGCTGCCGGCGAGAAAGGCGGCGAGGAGCATGCCCCAGTAACCCCAGTCGATGAGGAAGTTGTTGACTACGTCCATAAGTTCACGCCGGTGAGCACCACTGTCAATATCAGGATGGTGATGAACATGATGTTCGACAGTTTACTATGTGTCAGTGCGAAGAAATGTCCCGTGATCGGTGCCGTATTGATAATCATCAATGGGATGAGCACATGATATTCTCCGGGCTGAAGAATGAAATAGAGCAGAATGGCGAGATCCATATAGGAGAAGATCTCGTAGAGCATACGCGTACGGATCTTATCCTGATAGGCGTGTGTGAAGAAATGGATGATGCCGATGATGGCGAGGATCGTGATGAAGATGACGCTGATGAGCGGTTTCACGCCTACGGCGGAGAAGTCGCACAACGGCAGGAAATGCCACAGGCCCGCGAAATGGTCGGTGATGATTGTGAGGTCGCCGACATAGGCCACATAACCCAGGGCAAACCAGTAAGGCACCGTCAGTCCGAGGATGGAGGCGATGAAGGTGCGGGCGCTCAGTCCCATGATCTTCGAGCTGTGGAGGAGCCACAACAAGGGTACGAAGTAGAACAGTTGTACGAAGTTCAGTGTGCCGATGCCATAGGCGGCATAGGCATAGAAGGACCATCCCATGGCCTGTCTGTCCTGGTAGCCGTTGAAGAGCAGGAGATAGGTGGCAATGACGCAGATGCCCACCACCTGAGCCTGACTGTCGGTGAAGAGGAAGGTAGACATCGTCATGAGCATGAGGAAGGAACACGACACCATCCGGCTGTAGATACGGATGAGGGCGTTGCGGTTGTTCAGTTCCACCATGAGATAGGTGGCGAAGACAGCCATGAGGAATGTCGTCCACATCTGTCCGGACCACAGACCGCTCAGCGTCCATACCACGAGGGCATAGGCGCTGACGATAGGCAGGGCGAAGCGGTTCTCCGCAATCTTATTCTGAAATCTTTTCCGAATCAATGTTCTATAAGGATTAAGGGCGGGCGGCGTGGCTTGCATTCGCGGCGGCACTGCGTGCGCCGAAACGTCTGCGCTTCCTTGCGCTTGCAAAGCGCAAGCACACGACGGCGCGCCCGGAGTGTTAGGGCGGCCACAAGGGCCGCCCCTACGATGGGGAGATTAAAGATCCTGGCCGATGTCGGAGCGGAAGTATTTATCCTGGAAGTGGATCTTCTGGGCTTCCTGGAAGCTCTTCTGCAGTGCCTCCTCCTTGTCACGGCCATAGCTGGAGACGGCGATGACACGGCCACCGGCGGTGACGACCTGTCCGTCTTTCAGGGCTGTGCCACTGTGGAAGACGATGCTTCCCTCGACATCATCGAGGCCGCTGATGGGATAGCCTTTGACATATTTCTGGGGATAGCCACCGGAGACGAGCATGACGCAGACGGCAGCACGCGGGTCGGTCTCTACCTCATATTTGTCGAGGTCACCATTGGCGACACCGTCGAAGAGATCCACGATATCGCTCTTCAGGCGCAGCATGACGGTCTCTGTCTCAGGATCACCCATACGGCAGTTGTACTCGATGACCATCGGCTCGCCGTCGACATTGATCAGTCCGAAGAAGATGAAGCCCTTATAGTCAAGGCCCTCTTCAGCGAGGCCGTCGACCGTCGGTTTGATGATACGGTCCTCGACCTTCTTCATCCATTCCTTCGTAGCGAAGGGGACGGGGGAGACGGAGCCCATGCCACCGGTGTTCAGGCCCGTGTCGTGTTCACCGATACGCTTGTAGTCTTTTGCCTCCGGGAGAATCTTGTAGTGACGGCCGTCGGTGAGGACGAAGACGGAGCACTCGATACCACTGAGGAACTCCTCGATGACCACCTTTGCGCTGGCATTGCCGAACATACCGCCGAGAATGTCCTTGAATTCCTTCTTGGCCTCCTCAAGAGTAGGAACGATGAGGACGCCCTTGCCGGCAGCGAGGCCGTCAGCTTTCAGGACATAAGGAGCTTTCAGTGTCTCGAGGAAGCGGAGACCCTCGTCGACGGTCGTGCCGTCGAAGGTGCGGTACTGTGCCGTGGGGATATGGTGGCGCTGCATGAAGGCCTTGGCGAAGTCCTTCGAGCCCTCGAGCTGTGCGCCGGCCTTGGAGGGACCGATGACGGGGATGTCCTTCGTGCGGTCGTCGACGCGGAGGAAGTCGGTGATACCGGCCACGAGAGGCACCTCGGGGCCGACGACGACCATGTTGACGCCATTGTCGGCGATGAAGTCACGGATCTTGTCGAAGGCGTCGACGGGGATGTTGACATTCTCGCCTACTATTGATGTACCGGCATTACCGGGAGCGATGAAGAGTTTCTCCACCTGTTTGCTCTGTGCGATTTTCCAGGCCAGAGCGTGCTCACGGCCGCCGCTGCCTAACAAAAGAATTCTTTTCATATCGATGTCTGATCAGGTCTATATGTTTTTATTTGAGATAGTCGAAGAAATACTGACTGATACGCTCATGGAGGTGCGTGCTCTGATGACCGCGCATGTTATGCGGTTCACCGGGATAGACGAAGAAGTCGGGCTGCGTACCGGCACCGATGCACGCTTTCAGGAAGGTGAAGGCATGCTGGGGTACGACGACGGGGTCGTTGAGGCCGATGATGATCTGCAGCTTTCCTTTCAGGTCCTTGGCCTTATTCAGGAGAGAGGTCTTCGCGTAGCCCTCAGGGTTCGTCTGCGGCGTGTCCATATAACGCTCGCCGTACATCACCTCATACCATTTCCAGTCGATGACGGGGCCACCGGCGACGCCCACCTTGAAGACATCGGGGTAGTTGGTCATCAGACTGATCGTCATGAAGCCACCGAAGCTCCAGCCGTGTACACCGATGCGGTCGCTGTCGACATACGGCAGAGACTTGAGGTGTTCCACACCTTTCATCTGGTCCTTCATCTCTTCCTGTCCGAGCTGGCGGAACGTCACCTGTTCGAAGTCCTTGCCGCGGTTCTCACTGCCACGGTTGTCGAGGATGAAGAGGAGATAGCCGTTTTCGGCCATCCAGGTCTCCCAGGAGCGGCTGGCCCAATGCCAGCGGGCGTCGACGTTATGGGCGTGGGGACCACCATAGACATAAACGATGGTGGGATATTTCTTCTTCGGGTCGAAGTTGACGGGTTTCACCATGCGCCAATAGAGATCGGTGACGCCGTCAGCCGCTTTCAGTGTGCCACTGCTGAACTCCGGCGTGCTGTAGTCCTTCCATGGATCGGCGGCTGTCAGCCAGCGTGTGCGCTTGCCGTTATTTGTATTGACGATGGCGATGTTACGCGGAGTCGTCGGTGTCTGATAGTTGTCGACGATATACTGTCCGTTGGCGCTGACGCTGCCGTCGTGCCATCCTTTGCCATTATCATCCATGAGGGCGCGCTTACCCGTGTCGATATTCACCACGAAGATATTCTTCTGGATCGGGTTGCACTCGTTACTCTCGATGACGACGCTGTGGTGCTCACTGTCGAAGCCGAGAACATTCTCCACGACCCATTTGCCCGACGTGATCTGCTTGAGCTCGTTGCCGTTGGCATCGAAGAGATACAAGTGGTTGTAGCCGTCTTTCTGACTCTGCATGATGAACTTCGTGTTGTCCCAGGGAAGGAAGATGATGGGGTGGAGGGGCTCCACATATTTATTATCGGTCTCACGGTAGAGCTCACGGAGCTTGTCGCCCGTCGTGGCGTCATAGCTCACGAGGCGGCAGTCGTTCTGGTCGCGGTTCAGCTCGAACATATAGATCGTCTTGCTGTCGGGAGACCATGCGATATTCGTGAAATAGCGGTCGGTAGGATCGCCGGCCTTGAGGTACACGGTCTTACCGCTCTTGAGGTCGTAGACGCCCACGGTGACTTTGTGGCTCGTCTCTCCGGCCATAGGATATTTGATCGGTTCGGGTGTAGCGATACGGCTCTGTCCTGCTGTCGGCTTCCAGTCTACCTCCGGGATATTCACGAGGGGGAAGTCGGTCACCATACTCTGGTCCATACGGTAGAAAGCGAGTTTCTCACCTGACGGAGCCCAGAAGAGGCCGCCGTTGATGCCGAACTCATCACGGTGTACGCTCTGTCCATAGACGATATTACGGCTGCCGTCGGTCGTCAGCTGCCGGGTCTGTTTTCCGTCGTTGACGAAGAGCTGGTCACCCTTGACATAGGCGAGGGCTTTCGATGTGGCATTCCATTCTGCAGCCTGCTCCTCTCCTTTCAACAGGCTCCATACCACCTTTTTCTTCTTCCAGTCGATGAGCATGCGGCTCTTGCCGTTGTCGAGGAAGACGAGCGGCTTGTCGGCATAAGGGAAGGAGGCATAGTAAAGGGTGTGGACGTCGAGGTCCGTATTGCCTTTCGTGATGGCGTTGATGGCATCGAGCGTCATGAGGGGTGTCTCCTTGCCCGTATTCTTGTCGACGAGGCTTACCTTGTCGGCATCGAGGCGGATAAGCTCATTGCCCCACCATGTCGTCCAGCGGTTCTCCGGGAGATGTTCACGGTAGTGGACGCCGCCGAAGTTCAGATCCTCAAGGGTCAGCGTCTTCTTCCCCTTGACGGTCTGCAGTCCCGGCATGGCTTTCACGGGAGCGTCCGTCTCAGCCGTCGTGGGTTTTGTATTTCCTTTCTTATTCTGTGCTGTCGCGTTCTGTGTCATCAGAGTGAACGAAAGAATGCCGGCACAGAGTGCCAGCATAGCTTTAGTCTTCATCATTCTTAAACTTATTGAATTTTCCGCGTTTACTAAATTTCTCTTTTTTGAAGCCACGGCCGCCACGGCTGTCGCCGTCATCGGAGAAGCGGCGCTTGCCGGCGAAGCGGCTGCCCTTGTTGTCGAAGTCGTTGAACTTATGGAACTTGAAGGTGCGGATATCCCCTTCCTCGTTGTTCTCCTCCTCTTCGAGACGGCGCTTGAACTCACGGTTCTTCTTGAAGCGGTGCTTCTGTCCCATTTCCCGTTTCTCCTCGTCGGTCTTGACGACGCCGCCCTCATGGCGGAACTCTTTCATCTTTCCGTCGAACATGACATACTTACGGAACTCGCATTCCAGGGAGCCGTTGTAGAGCGGAATCTTGATGCTCGGTTTCAGACCGATGGCGTCGAAACACTCCTGGCGGTAGCTGAGGACCCAGGCGTCATTGCCTTTGAAGGCATTCTTGAAACGCTCACCGATCATCTTGTAGGTCTCCAACAGGTTCGGCGTGGAGATACGCTCACCGTAAGGCGGGTTCATGACGATGATGCTCTTCTCGGTAGGCTGCTGGAAAGTCTTGAAGTCGGCCTGGTCGATGGTGATCTCCTTGCTCAGTCCGGCGGCCTTGACATTCAGGCGAGCCGTGTTGACCGCTTTCATATCGATGTCGTAGCCGTAGATATGGTGCTCGAAGGGGCGCTCCTGAGAGTCGTCGTTATAGATCTCGTCGAAGAGGTCCTGATCGAAGTCGGGCCATTTCTCGAAGGCAAACTCCTTACGGAAGACGCCGGGGGAGATGTTACGGGCAATGAGGGCGGCCTCAATGGGCAGCGTGCCCGAGCCGCACATCGGATCGATGAAGTCACACTCGCCGTGCCAGCCAGTCATAAGAATCATGCCTGCGGCAAGGACCTCGTTGAGCGGTGCCTCAACACTCTCCTGGCGGTAGCCGCGACGGTGGAGACTCTCACCACTGGAGTCGAGGCTCAGCGTGGCGTCGTCTTCGGCGATATGGATGTTGAAGCGGATATCGGGGTTGCTGACACTGATGTTCGGCCGCTCACCGGTATGCTCGCGGAACCAGTCGACGATGGCGTCCTTGACCTTATAGGTGACGAAGCGGGAATTGGTGAACTCCTTGGAGTAGACGACGGAGTCGACGGAGAAGGTCTTCTTGTTGTCGAGGTATTTGCTCCAGTCGAGTTTCTTCACTTCCGTGTACATGTCCTCTGCAGAACGGGCCTTGAAATGGGCGATGGGCTTGAGGATACGGATAGCGGTATGCAGTTGAAAGTTCGCACGGTACATGAGTTCCTTGTTTCCGGAGAACGACACCATGCGACGGCCGATCTGTACATTGTTGGCACCCAGTTGGGTGAGCTCCTTTGCCAGGACTTCTTCAAGTCCCATGAAAGTCTTGGCGATGAGTTCAAATTCCTGTTCCATTATTGAATTCTAAATCTAAATTGTCTATTTTGTCTTTTTTATATTTCTTCGTGTTCGGTTTCATATCTTTCGTCACCCATACGTTGGCACCGACGACACAGCCCTCGCCGATGGTGATACGACCGAGGATGGTAGCGTTGGAGTAGATGACGACGTTGTCCTTGATAATCGGATGACGGGGAATACCCTTGATGGGGTTGCCATTCTCGTCGAGCGGGAAACTCTTGGCGCCGAGGGTGACACCCTGATAGAGTTTCACGTTACGGCCGATGATGCAAGTAGCGCCGATGACGACACCCGTGCCGTGGTCGATGGTGAAATATTCACCGATCTGCGCGCCCGGATGGATGTCGATGCCCGTCTCCGAGTGGGCGATCTCCGTGATGAGGCGCGGGATGAGCGGCACGTCACGCTTGAAGAGCTCATGGGCGATACGGTAGGACGTGAGGGCTTTGATGACGGGATAGCAACTCACGATCTCCTCACGGCTCTCTGCCGCGGGGTCACCATTATAGGCGGCGGTGATATCCGTGCTGAGGACGCGGCGGATATCGGGGAACTGCTCGATGACCTGCATGGCGATCTCGTCGGCTTTCTCATGCTCGCAGGCTATCTCCTCTGCCGTCTCTTCCTCATTATGTTTGCTGAAGCACAGACCGGCGAGGACCTGCTCGGCGAGCATGTGCTGGAGTTTCTCCGTGCGCACGCCGATATGGAATTCAAGGGTTTGTCGTGTGAAAGAGTTCCTTCCGAAATAACCGGGAAGGAGGATAGACCTGCTGAGGTCAATGATTTCTTCGAGCACCTTTCCGGAAGGCAGCGGGTCACCATCACGATGTTGATGGAAGAGTCCTTTGAGGGACTCCTGCTCGGAGAGGGCTTTGACCGTCTTGTTCAACCGTTGGGCTATATCAAACTTGCTCATGTTGCTTGTATCAATATAATATGTCTGCAAAGATACAACATTTTCGTGAAATGCTGAAAAAATCGGATGGTTTTTATGGGGGACGGAGATTTTTTCGTAACTTTGCGGAGCGGGGAATGGCCTTGCGTGGCCGCATCATGACGGCCATCTACAAAAAAGAATTTGTAATATGAGTAACAACAACAATCATCCGCTGGGGGAGGCACCCTGGCTGCATGTCATTATCTCTACGGGTCTCGGCTCGGGATTCTGTCCCGTTGCCCCGGGGACAGCGGGAGCGCTATTGGCCCTGCTGATGTGGATACCGGGTTATCTGTGGCTGAGTCCGTCGGCGCTCTTTTGGGTAACCCTCGGCGTGATCATCGTGGCCACGGTTGTCGGCACGTGGTCATCCGGGATTATGGAGCATTACTGGGGCGAGGACCCGCGGTCTGTCGTCATCGATGAGATGGTCGGCGTGTGGATTCCGCTTCTTGTGGCTCCCTGTGGCCGTTACACATGGCTGCTGGCCCTCGTGAGTTTTGCTGCCTTCCGCTTGTTGGATATCTTCAAGCCCCTTGGCTGTCGGTGGGTCGACAACCATGTGAAAGGCGGCTGGGGAATCATGGCCGATGACATCCTGGCGGGATTCTATGCCCTGATTATTGTCGGGGCATTGAACCTGTGGTTGAGATGATTTTGTGGTAGTTAGGACGGCCACAAGGGCCGCCCCTACGAGTGCTAGATATAATATTCAGCAGAGTCGACGAGGCCGGCACGCAAGGCGTATTTCGTGGCCTCGTGGGCATTGTTGACACCGAGTTTCCGGAAGATATTCTTCCGGTGCGTGTTGACGGTATGGAAGGAGCTGATGCGCTTCTCCGCAATCTCCTTGGTTGTCATTCCCAAAGCGATATCTTTCAGAATCTCTGTCTCTGTTTTTGTGAGATGGACCTGTTCCCGTTCCTCTTTCGGCTCCGGTTTGAGCAGCATCTCCGTCATGCGCTGACAGATATACCGGCGCTTCTTGACGGCAAAGTTGAAAGCCTCGCGTATCTCTGCCATCGGACACTCTTTCAGTAAAATGCTGAACTGCGTACTCGAAGCGATGAGGCGGCGTACGAAGTCGAGACTGAGGTCTTCGGAGAAGAGAATCCAACGAGTGTGTGGAAAACGTTCCTCGAGGATGAGAAGGTCGTCGGCATCGTTGATGTCAAAGAGGGTATAGTCGAGGATGACAACGGTGTCGTCATCGCCCTTGAGAGCCTCGATGAGCTCTGCCTTATCCTCCACATAGCGGTAGTCGTAGCCCTCCTCGGAATGGATGAGCCACGCCATGCCGGCACGTGTGATATCTTGTCTGTCTGCTAGTAATATTTTCATATTGTGGCAAAGTTACAGCTTTTTCTTGAAATATGAAAGTTTTTGAGCGGATTTTTCGTGCGCTTGCAAAGCGCACGCACATGACGGCAGGCCCCATGGAGGCAGTTAGGACGGCCACAAGGGCCGCCCCTACGGAGGGAGTTAAGGTGCGCCCCATGGAGGCAGTTAGGACGGCCACAAGGGCCGCCCCTACGGAGGGAGCGCGCCCGATGGTGGTGGTTAGAAAGAGATGTCGAAGGCCAGCCGGATGCCCCATTTATGGGTGTCGGAGCGGAGGTATGTCAGGCGGCGGGTATACTCGATTGTGAAGAACTTGAAGACATTGCTCACGCCGACGGCATACTCCCAGTAGGGCGTGTTGCCCATGACATGGCTGCCGGAGGGGAACCGGAAGAGGGTGGCGTCGTGGGCGTTTTGTTCGAGGAACGGGTTGTTCTTATCCGTGAGATGACCTAGCATACCCTTGATGGCAAAATACTCGCGCCATTTGAGTTTCTTGATGAGTGGGATACGGTTGAGGATCTTTCCGTTCATCTGCCAGGCCATGGACCAGAAAACCTGCCGGTCGTTCATGAACTCCCAGTCTTTCATGAGCATGAACGTGTTCGGTGTCTCCATATAGCTCAGGTTGATAGGCGGCAGGACAAGGTAGGGGAAAGGTACTTTGTTCCATTGCGCCTTTGCCGTGACGAAGGTCATGATGTTTCCCCATGAGCCAAGCCATGTACGCTTATAGAAACTCAGTGTCGTGACGTTGCTGCGGTAGCTGCCACCGAGGAAGCCCTTGAAGCCCATGGTATGGCTCAGGGAGATGTTCGGGGAGTCCTGGTTGACGGGGAAGCGCTGCTGTTTCGTGTTCATATAATGGATATTCGGATCCCAGGCCACGCCGAGGGTCACGTCACTCTTACGGATCTTAAAGATCTCGTGGTTGTCCATGTCAATATAGTGCAGCGTTCCGGCGGTACGGTTACTCTCCGTGCGCAGGGCGCCGCTCCAGCGTAGTCCCCAGAGCGTCTCGTAGTTGAATGACAGTTGTTGCCGGTTGTAGAAGAACATCTTGTTCTCCGTGGCAGCACGGAACGTCATGAAGATATTATCCTTGTTGTGCAGAAGGTTACGGTCAGATTCCGACATCACATCTGATGTTGTCTCGAAAGTGATGTTACGCATCGGGAACTCAAAGGCCGCATTCTTCTTGCGGTTCAGAGAATAGGTGATCTCTGTGCCGTAATACCAGCGGTGACTCTTCGTGCCATAGGCGCCGTAGCCATCCCAGAACCAGTGAGGATTCAAGGCAGCCTGCGTACGTGCGGCGAGGCGCAGACGGATGCCGTCGACATAGTTCTTGCTCAGGAATGTATTGACCGGTCCGAGATCGAGGACGCTGGCAGAGTCTTTGCGGATGATCTCCGCAAAGTTCTCCATACCGATGTTCCATACCGTACGGATGAGTCCGAAGCCATGGGAGTGGCTGATGGCTTTGACGAAAAGAGGGAGATGGGCCTCACTCTCTGTCAGTGGTGCCTGTCGCCGCAGTTGCCAGTAATTATCCTTACGCCGGAGGGCATCGGTCTCAAAGAGTACACGCTCCGGTCCCGTGAGATATTCCTCCCGGATAGGATCGAAGGAATAGCGGTTCAGCCGTGTCGTACGTACGATGAGGGCTTTCGGCAGGAAGTTCGTCACCTTCATCTCTGCCGCCATGTCATCCTGGGACAGCACCCATTCGCCGTTGTCGAGGCGGTCATACTGTTGGATGACTTTCATGTTATCAATCCAGTTGATATCACTCTGTTTGGGCAGTGTGAGCTCACAGCGTTTGACATGAAGCGTAGAGTCTTTCACGATCCATATATTTCCGCTGAAGCCGATGTCCTGTTTGTTTGCCGGCATGAAAGCGAGATGGAAGCAGGAGTCGCGGTCCACCTTGACGGTGTCGATGATATAGAAATGATAGAAGGAAATGGCTGTGCTGCCAATCGGGGAGGTGAAAGGGAAACGGAGGAGACGGATATGGTCATTGTAGAGGTCTACATCGGTGAAGGCATCTTTAAGCATGACATTGAAGACATCACCCGTCTGCCACAGTTTCGTGATACCCACGGTCTGTCGTCCACCGATAATCTCCCGTTCTTTCTGCGGTTGACGGCGCCACAGAACATGAGTCAGCGTCTCATCCATGGAGATGGGGAGGATGAGCTTGTTGTTCCATGGAGATACTTCTACCTGATCGATGATATACTGTCGTTTCTTGGCATATTTCTTCTCGAGATCCTCCGGCTTGATATCATTGACGGCGACGGTAATCTTCTGGTATTTGTCATAACTCAGCCACTCGTGGTTGTGCAGGTCCGTTTGTTTCTTGGCAGCGATAACGCGGCGCATGAGTTCCACGGCGGGATTCCCTTTACGCTTGTAATGGAGCCGGTGGGCTTTGACGACCACCTCAGAGATATTCTTATGCCAGGCGACCGAATCTTTCTTGTTTCTTATGCTCGTGCTGTCTTGCTGGGCCATGGCAGGGAGGCTCAGGACAAGGAAAGACAGGAAAAGGATGAAATTTCTCAAAACCAATATATTGTGTTATCTCTATGAATTTCGTTGTTCACTGTAAAATGATGTTGCAAAGGTAAATATAAATATAGAAAAGTGGAAATCATTTTGGATAATTTAATTTTTTATCTTACTTTTGCATGCAAATGGCAAATTTACGTACCGAGATCCTCCGTTTTCTTGAAGCCGAGGCCAGTGCCACAGCAGCCTCCATCGTTGACTTCGGCCTTGCCCTGGGACTTACCTATGGGCATGTGTTGCCGTATACCTGGTCGAACATCATCGGTGTGGTGATGGGCGGAATCACGAATTGTCTGTTGAACAGCCGTTATGTTTTCCGCGGTCATGGCAGGAAGAAGAAAGAGATTGCCTTGCGCTATTTCATGGTATGGTTTGGCAGTATGTGTCTTAACGGTCTTGGAACGAATGGTGTGACGGCGCTCCTTGGTGCCCGTTGGTTCGTGGTCGTGAAATGTGTCATCGCTTTCTTCGTGGCTGTAGGGTTCAACTATCCACTGCAGAGAGGATTCGTGTTTAGAAGTAGAAAGATAGAAAGGTAAAGAAGTAAAGAATAAAACTAAAATAGCTATGAATTATCGGGACTATTTACAGCAAGTGATTTATAAGATCATCAACCCGCTGATCAAGGGGATGATCAAGGTCGGTATTACTCCGAATACGATTACGACAATAGGCTTTATCGGCAACTGTGTGGCAGCAGGTTTCTTTATTGCCGCAGCATGGATGCTGAAGGGCGATGATCTTCCTTTGGATGCCGCAGAGGATATGGAAGTATTGTCGACATCCCTGGCGGGGTGGGGTGGTTTCATCATCCTCTTCGCCGGTCTCTTCGATATGATGGACGGTCGTCTGGCAAGAATGGGAAATATGAGTACCACTTTCGGTGCTTTCTGGGATTCTACCCTTGACCGTTACAGTGAGTTGATTTCCCTTTTTGGCATCGTCCTGATCTTCTTCTATGAGGATAACTTCTGGATGGCAGTGGTCACCTTCCTGGCGATGATCGGCAGTGTGATGGTTTCTTACACACGTGCCCGCGCGGAAGGGCTTGGCCTGGAGTGTAAGGTCGGTCTGATGCAGCGCCCTGAGCGTGTCGTCGTCCTTGCCGTGACAGCACTCATCACCGGTTTCACGGGAAGTTGGCTGCCGCTGGAGATAGGTATTGCCGTTATTGCCGTCTTGGCCAATATCACTGCTTTCTGGCGTGTGGGCTATGTGTATAAGCAACTGAAATAGCTCACAATAGATGCTATAGTTCACAATAGAAGACAAAAAGAAGAGAAAGAACAATGGTAACGATAGAAATATTGGCGATCTTCCTCGTGATGTATGCGTGGAAGAAGACGCGGAAGTTGGCAGTGTATCTCATTCCCTGGGCCCTCTTTGGTATTATCTATGACAATCTGCGGTGGTTCCCGAACTATGATTTCAACCCCATTGACATTCGGGGGCTGTATGACACGGAGAAACATCTCTTTGGCATTATGGATGGTGGGAAACTGTTGATTCCCGGAGAATATTTCGCGATCCATCATTGTGCCGTGGCCGACTTCTTTGCGGGACTCTTCTATCTCTGTTGGGTCCCGGTACCGATTGCCTTTGCCTTATACCTATTATATAAAAAGGAGTATAACTGGTATGAGCGTTTCTCCTGGTGTTTTCTCTTTGTGAACATCCTTGGCTTTATTGGCTATTATATCCATCCGGCAGCAGCACCGTGGTATGCGATGAATTTTGGTTTTACGCCGAAGTTTGATATCCCCGGGAATGTAGCGGGCCTGGCGCGGTTCGACCAGATGGTTGGCCTGCCGATCTTCCACTCCATCTATGTCCACAATTCAAATGTTTTTGCGGCTATCCCGTCGTTGCATTCCGCCTATATGCTTGTAGCGACATGCTATGCCTATATGAGCAAGCGGCGTTGGCCGATGACGGTACTCTTTGGCATTATCCAGGCAGGTATCTGGTGTACGGCTGTCTATACGGGGCACCATTATGTCATTGATGTCCTGCTCGGTATCTTGACGGGAATACTTGGTGTCGTGATTTTCGAGACGGGGTATAGGAAGATTAAAAAAGTAAAGAAGTAAAAAGGTAAAGAGGGGCAGGCGTGGCGACTTGCGCTTGCAAAGCGCAAGCACACGACGGCAGGCCGACCTGCGGAAACCTTGACGGGCAACGGGCCGCCACAACGGGCGGCCCACTACGTTAGCTCAGCAGTTCGTTGATGTCACCCTTCTTCGGTTTACGGACACGGAGCGTGCCGTATTTCTTCTCGTAGTTCTGGATGACCATGCTCACGCCGGCGGTGAAGATATCCTTGATAGCGAGCCCTTCCTTGTCGGCCAAGGAGCGGACCTTATTCATGAGGTCAACGGGAAGGATCGTGCAGATACGCTCGGACTTCATCCGGTTCGGTTTACGGCCACGGCGCGGTGCCTCTTCATATTCTTCCTCCTCAGCAGGCTCCGCCTCTCTCTCGTTATTTTTTACATTTTCCTCAGGGGCCTGCGTCTCTTGCTCCTGTTCTTCTTCGTCATAGCTGGTCAGTCCACCGAGGAGACTATCCATAGATGACTTGCTAAAATTATTTTTTGCCATATCGTCTGTATCTTAATCGTTATTATTTTTCAACCTGGAGTTTTTTCAACAGTTCATCCACGAAGGCGAGGTAGTCCTGTGCGCCATTGCTCTTCGGGGCATAGGACACGATATCCTGGGCTTCGAGAGGAGCTTCGGCGATGCTGACATTCTTACGGATCTTTGTCTGGAACACTTCATCACCGAGTTTCTCACGCATACCCTCTTCGATCTGCTTACTGAGGTTCGTCTTTTCCCAACGTGTGATGAGGACGCCGGTGACATGAGCTTTCGGGTTGAGCTTCTTATGGATCATGTTGATGAAGTTCTCAATCATGATCAGACCATTGAAAGGCAGCACCTCAGCGACGATGGGGATGATGACGCCATTGGAGGCCGTGACGGCATTGAGCGTCAGCAAAGCCAGCGAGGGAGGACAGTCGAGGAGGATGAAGTCGTAGTTGGCTTTCACCTTATCGAGAAGTTCGGAGAGGATTTTCTCACGTGCGATGACACTGGCCATCTCCAGGTCTACCATAGCGAGTTGTAGGGTAGCGGGTGTGAGGTCAAGGTTCTCACGAATAGGATAGATAGGCAGTCCGATGGAGGTATTGATCAAAGCGTCATAGATGGTCTTGTCGATCTCCTGGTCTTTCAGCAGAGATGCCGAGAGGTTTGCCTGGGCGTCGAGATCGACGAGGAGCACTTTATAGCCTTTTGCAGCGAGGATGGAACCCACGCTGGCCGTTGTAGTCGTTTTTCCAACGCCACCCTTATGGTTGGCGAAGGCAATGATTTGTGTTTCCTTCATATCTTTTTTTCTTCAGATTTATATTTCCGTTTGCAAAGATACTATTATTTTTGGTAATACGATTATAAAAGCTGAAGAATTTCTGAGAAATGTTTGATTTTCCTTAGTCTTGGATGACTTTCTTCTTTTGTTTCTTCCATACGCCACATCACATGATAAGGGATATGCAGGGCGTAGGCGCCGATGGCGAGAGCCGGTGCACAGTCGGATTTATAGGAGTTGCCGATCATCAACAACTCATGGGGCTCGATGGAGAACTGATCACAAAGATGCCGGTAGGCCTCCGGATTTTTGTCAGCAACGATGATGACGTCATCAAAGAAGTTCCACAGCCCGGACCGCCGTAGTTTGTTTTCCTGATCTTGCAGCTCTCCTTTCGTGAATACAACGAGTCGGTAATCTTTCATTCCCGCTTGTTGTTGCAGTTGTGAGAGCGTATTCCGGACCTCGGGCAGAGGGGTAGTCGGGAAGGTGAGGAGACTTCTGCCGAGGTTGATGATCTTTGTCAGTCGGTCGGCTTCGATCTTACCTTTCGATATTCTGATTGCTGTTTCACAAAGGGAGATGATGAAGGCTTTGACACCGAAGCCGAGGTCTTCCATATTCTGGCATTCGGTGGCAAAAAGTTCTTCGGCCACGGTCTCCTCGTCGGCAAAGTCATGGAGCAGAGCGGCGTACTGTCGTTCTACAACTTCGAAATGGCTCTGGCAGTCCCAGAGGGTGTCGTCGGCATCAACGGCGATAAGTCGGTAGGGGAAATCACTCGTTTTCATGTTTGCAAAGGTACGGAAAATCATGGAATTGACTGCGTGTAGCATACGAAAAAATCGTTAAGAAGAGACTTGATATAAATCAAATAATTATAAATATGCAGAATTTATGCACGTCACTGTTTTGCATATTCATGTAATTTTTATACCTTTGCACTGCTCGAACGAAAGCGACCAAGAAAGGAAAAAAGATGTTCAGAATACTATTTATCTTATGTATAGGTATTGTTTTGGGGTTCTTACTCCGTAAAGTCCCACATATCCATGAAGTGGACACGACGGCCCGTTATACCATAGCGCTGTTGCTCTTTGTCTTTGGTATTGGTATAGGCAGTAATCATGATCTTTTGCATCATATCGGTATTGTCGGTTGGCAGGCCTTCGTCATTGCCCTGTTGGGGATGGCGGGATCTTTTGGCGCTGCCTATCTGTTCCATAACCTGTTAGAGAAGAAGGAGGAGCGTGATGAAAGATAATCTGTTTCTTTTTGGTTCCTTGCTCGCTGGTATCTTCTTTGGAATGAGTGGAGACGTACCGGCATTCTTCCATGATCCCCAGTTGCCGATGATCATTCTCGAACTTCTCATTATCCAGGTAGGCATGGGAGTGGGCAGTATGGATAATCTCCGTGATCTCTTTAAAGATTTCCATTGGGAGATGTTACTCTTGCCGGCGTTTACCATTGTTGGTACACTCTTGTTCTCTTCTTTAGGATTCTTCATCTTCCAGGGGCACCATCTGCGTGACTTTCTCGCCGTAGGCAGTGGATTCGGATATTATTCCCTCTCTTCAGTCCTGATCAATAACTTGAAGACGGCGACGGTAGGAGCGGCAGCCGCCAATCAGTTGGCTACTGTTGCCCTTTTGGCGAATATCTCCCGTGAGATGCTCGGCCTCTTCGGTTGTAAGTTTGTGGCACGAAAAGGCAGTGGCTTTGCCGCCATCAGTGTCTGTGGCATCTCTTCGATGGATGTCTGTCTGCCTTCTATCATGCGTTCCACCGGAAACAAGCGTCTCATGCCGATAGCCATTTTTCATGGCCTCTGTCTTGAGGTGAGTGTGCCATTACTCGTCACCTTCTTTTGTTCATAAAGACGGAAGAAGAGAAAATCGTTGAAGATTTTTTGTTAGTTCATCGTTTTTCGTTATCTTTGCATGCGATAAAATAACGAAAAACGATGAAGAAAATAATATCTATCTTTCTTTTCCTTTTCTTGTCCTTTATCCCGAATATATATGGACAGGAGATGGAGCAGCCTATCATCCATTATGGAGCCATCGATGACTCAGCAGCAGCGGTAGTCAATGTAGACGGTATCTTCAGAGGTACGCTGACTTTCCCCAAAGCCTTACTCTATGAAGGCAAGCAGTTGGCGATAAAGGCCATCTTTGCCAATGCCCTCCACGATCAGAAGATAGACACTCTTATCCTCCGTCCTGGTATCGAGGCTATCGGTGAACAGGCTTTTGTTGATTGTTATAATCTCCGTGCTGTTGTGTTGCCCTCTACTCTCACCACACTGGGGTCTATGGCTTTCGCCGGTTGCAACCATCTTGAACAGGTAACGCTGAGTCCGAAGTTGGAGGATATAGAAGAGGGCGTATTTTATGACTGCAGTCATCTGAGGGTCGTGAATATCAAAGAAGGGACCTATAATATCCGTGATGGCGCTTTCACGAACTGCAAACAGTTGGACAATGTCGTTTTGCCGGCTTCCGTGAACTTCATCGGACATGAGGCTTTCGCGGGATGTAAGAGCCTTAAACATATCAAGGTGCTCGGCACGGACCCCAACCTGATGATCCTCTCGGATGCTTTCGGTGATCTTGACAAGAGCCAGATTACGGTCTTCGTGCCGAAGGGGAGCCTTGAGCGCTACAAGCAGAGCAAGGCCTGGGCCGGGTTTAATATCACGGAGTAGGACCGATGCTTGCAAAGCATCGGCACGGGACGGCAGGCCATTAACAAGGGAAAGGAGGACGGGACGGCAGGCCACGAACGGAGCGTCACGCCATGAATGTTGGTTGTTAGGACGGCCACGAGGGCCGCCCCTACGGTGGAAGCGTTAATAATCTATAAATAAAAGTAGGAAAACAACTTCGTATTTATATTTTTTGTATCTTCGCCATCGAAATATTACCGTGTGATACGGGAGACTACTTAAAACAAAATCGGAGAGGGGAGTAATTCCGTCTCTGTTCGCATACTAATAACTAAACTAAAACAAACGTTTATGCATCTAAAAATCACAAAAGCATCACTCACGCTTTGTATGAGTCTGGCAGCGGTAACCGCTATGGCTCAGGAACGGCAGGTGACCGGATCGGTCAAAGATGCCGAAGGAGAACCTATGATTGGTGTCAGCGTCATGGTTGATGGCACATCCATTGGCGGCGTTACGGACCTTGATGGTAACTTCTCCATTCCCAATGTCCCTGACAAGGCTCAGTTGAAGATCTCTTATGTTGGTTATAAGGATCAGAAAATTGCGGTTCATGGCCAGAGCAAGTTGAACATTGTCATGCAGGAAGACAACCAGGCCCTTGACGAGGTCGTCGTTGTCGGTTACGGTACGATGAAGAAGAGTGACTTGACCGGATCTGTCGCCAGCGTAAGCAGTGAGAAGGTTGCTGCCCGTGGTGTGACGAGTGTCGGAGAGTCTCTCCAGGGTTCTGTTCCCGGTGTGAACATCACGCAGTCGAGCAGTCGTGCCGGTGCCAGTATCAGCATGCAGATCCGTGGCCAGAGTTCTATCAACAAGCAGGCCTCCCCGTTGTATGTCATCGATGGTGTCGTCTGTTCTTCCATGGACTTCCTGAATCCTGATGATATCGACCGTATCGATGTCCTGAAGGATGCCTCTTCGACGGCCATCTATGGTAGTCGTGCCTCTGCCGGTGTCGTGATCATCACCACGAAGGGCAGTAAGGGAGCCAAGAAAGGTTTCAAGCCCCAGATCTCTTATGATGGTTATGTAGGTTGGAAATCAACGGCCCGCATGCCGGACTTCATGGATCCCACACAGTTTATCGACTATCGTTTTGCCCGTTATACCGTTCTTGACGGAAAGAGTTATGAAGGCTCCTCCCGTAAGGGTGTTGATGCCGACGGACATCCCCATTATATCATCAAGGATGCCGATCTTGCTTCTGCCTTTTTGATGCGTAAGGGTGGAAAGAGTTATAAAGACTCCAAACTCTATGAGGAGATGATGGATCCCAATTTCAGTGGCTATGACTGGAAGGATTATGTCACGCGTACGGCCATGCAGCAGAACCACTACCTCAGTGTCGCAGGATCGACAGAGGCTGTCAACTACCGTCTCGGTATCGGTTACCAGGATGAGGGTAATGTCTTCAAGAAGAACGACTATACGCGTTATAACCTCAAGGGCGCTTTCGATGCCCGTCTGTCGAAGATCTTCGAGGCAGGCCTGTCGTTTAATATGGCTTACAGTGTGACGGAGAATTTCTGTACCGATGGTAGTTTCTCCCCGTATGTCAACGCCTTCTATTTCAATCCCTTCGTATCTCCTTACAATGAGAATGGCAAACTCTATACGAATCCGGGAGCTAAGTCACCGTTCTGTTCTAACTCACAGTTCACGTCTACCGTCAACCCGCTCATTGACCTTTACGATAATAACGACAAGAACCAGCAGCGAGACTTCAACGTGTTGGGTAACCTCTATCTGCGTGCCCATATCCTGCCGGGTCTGCAGTTCACGACGACCTTCTCGCCGAACTTCTATCATGGCCGTAATGGCATCTTCTATGCTGCCGGCGTGACGGAGGATAATCCTCAGGGCTCCATGTATTATCAGAAGAACCATACCAACTATGGCGAGATAGATACCAAGACCCGTTTCGACTGGACGTGGGATAACCAGATTGATTACAACCTCACCCTCGGCAAGGAGAAGGAGCACAGTATCAGTGCCATGGGCCTCTTCTCCCTTTACAAGAGCAATACCGAGACAGCCCTTTCTGCCGGAAAGGGAATCTCTGATGACCGTCTGGGTTATAATGCCCTTGACAAGGCCAGTGGCGATAAGACCGTCGGTTCCTCTTATACTGAGAACTCCCTCGTCTCTTTCGCTGCCCGTCTGAACTATGCTTATAAAGGCAAGTATATGGCGACGGCAACGCTCCGTACCGATGGCAGCTCCCGTTTCGCTGAGGGTCATCGCTGGGGCTGGTTCCCCTCCATGGCTGTTGCATGGCGTATGAGTGAGGAGAGTTGGCTGAAGAGTCAGAAATGGCTTGACAACTTAAAGCTCCGTCTCTCTTATGGTGTAACGGGTAACAATAATGTCGGTGATTACGTGACGATGAATACCGCTGCCGGTCCGAGTTATGTTGTTCTCGATGGCACGGAGGTGCAGGGCTATTATCCCAATGGTATCGTGAATACGGGACTGATCTGGGAGAAAGTGAAGGAGTTTGACTTCGGTGTTGACTTCGCCGTCCTGAATCATATCAACCTCACGATGGATCTCTACAACCGTCTCTCCGATGGTCAGATCATGGCAAAGACGATTCCGTATGAGACCGGTGAGAGTACGATGACCTGTAACATCGGTAGTGTACAGAACAGAGGTATTGAGATTGGCGCCAACTTCAATATCTTCCGTACGAAGGATTTCTCCTGGGATGTGAATGTCAATTTCGCCCGCAACTGGAATAAGATCAAGGAGCTGTCCCGTGGTAAGGTTGATGAGGTGGCCAACAACTGGTTTATCGGTCAGCCGCTGAATGTGCTGCGTGACTATACCCATACCGATGTCATCACCGACCAGGGTGTCACGATGCACACGATGAATGGTGACAAGCACTATACGCTGAAGGAGTTCTACCAGAAATACGGTTCCAAGTATAAATGGTATGAAGGCCAGGTCGCTGTCAACGACTGGAATGACGATGGCAAGATCGATGATAATGATAAGCAGATCTATGGCTGCACCGATCCCCGTTGGACGGGAAGTCTGAGTACGACGGTAGTCTATAAGAACTGGGATTTCACCGTGATGCTCTATACGAAGAGCGGTCAGTGGTCCCGCAGCTATTTCCACGAGAAATATGCGAAGTACGGCGACCGTGGCAATGCCCATATGGTCATGGACTTCTATATCCCGAAGGGAGCGCCGATCATCGACCATACAACGGGTGACATCATCGCCAACCCCGAGACTGTCTATGGCAGTTATCCCTATCCGAACAACAGTGACGCCTCTGCCGGTGGCTATTTCGGCGATAAGGGTAGTGCAAAGGGACAGAACTTCCAGTATCAGAAGACGTCCTTCACGAAGGTTAAGAATATCACCCTCGGTTACACCTTCGACCGTCATCTCATCCAGCATATCGGTCTGCAGCAGCTGCGTCTGTATTTCAATGTGCTGAATCCCTTCTGTTTCACGAACTACAAAGGCTTCGATCCTGAGTGGGCCAGTGCAAATCTGCAGGATGGTGGTCCTTCCTCTGTCACCTATCAGTTTGGTGTGAACCTCAAATTTTAAACAACTTAAGAACGAATCTTATGAACAAGATCAAAATAGCGACACTCTTCATGACTTCCGCTTTTCTCCTCAGCGGATGTAATGACTTCCTGACACCGGAAAACAGGTCGAGTGTCTCCGATGAAGAACAGTTTGGCACGAAGAGCGGCTTTGAGTCCCTCGTCAACGATGCCTACAGTCAGATGCGCAATATCTATGCGAGCACAGACTATAACACATGGTTTAATGCCGGAACGGACATGTACGCTACGGCACGAAACAAGATTGAGGACAGCTATCAGCTCTATGAGACGCTGAACCCGGAGAATACCTATAATGCCACACTCTACAAGACGTGCTATGCCGGTATCCGTGCTGCCAATGCCGTACGTGCCTATGCCGCAAAGAATACGGCCATCGATGATGCTCTGCGCAACAAGCGCTGTGATGAGGCCCGTGTCCTCGCTTGTAACTTCTATTATATCCTTGTCAACGATTATGGTGGCGTGCCCATCATCAAGGACTTCCTGACGAGTGCCGATGACGGCTATGCCAAGAGTTCGGCAGAGGATGTATACAACTATATCATTTCCGAGCTGGAGGCTGTCGTGAAGGACAACTACCTCGAAGCCTCTACTGCCACGAAGGGCGGTGGCCGCGTGAGTATGGAAGCTGCCAAGGGCTTGCTGGCCAAGACTTATCTCGCTGCTGCCTGGGATCTCGGGAAGAAGGATTACTTCACGAAGGCTGCCCAGTATGCTGATGAGGTCATTGCCGGCCGTAAGCTGACGACACCGTTTGCCAAACTCTGGAAGGCTGACGGCAGCGGTGATGATAATGCCGAGTTCATCTGGGATGTAGAGTATGATCTCGCTTCCGCCACGAACACGACGACGGGTGGTCACAGCTGGAGTTCTTACTTCTGTAACTATCTCGGTGGTGCCGAGGATCCTATCAAGGCCACAACTTCTTCTTATGTTCCTACGCTCTACGCCCTCCATTGCTTTGAGAAGGGAGATGTGCGTTATGACGTGACGTTCATGAAGGAGCTGCCCGATGTCGCCAAGGGAAACAAAGCGGGTACTGGTTACTGGACCTGGTATAAGAACGGCGAGAGTCTGAAAGGCTATCCGGTACAGCGCTACTACCGTGCCTGGTATGAGACGGATGCCGATGTCGCTGCCTGGCGTGCCGAAGATCCGGAGAACCGTAAGAACACCTATGTCATCCCGATGGATGAAAATACGGTAGAGCCACAGGAGATGAACGGTAAAGCTATGAACTATTGGGATGCCATCACTTCCGTCTTCGGCAGTAACTGCTGTAAGAAGTTCGATGACGCTCAGACAGCTTCCAACCAAAGCAATACCGACTATCGTGACATTCATGTCATCACGCTTCCGGAGATGTATCTCGTTGCCGCCGAGGCTTATCTCGAGGCCGGGAATACTTCCGAGGCTTTGAAACATCTCAATGTTGTCCGTGAGCGTGCCGGACTGGCAGATGCCACGACGATTGACATCGATGCCATCCTGAAGGAGCGTGCCTGTGAGCTCTTCGGCAACAGTCCCCGTTGGATCGACCTGCGCCGGACGAAGAAATTGGTGGAGCACAATAATCTCTATAATCACGACCTGGAGGGAACGGCAGCAAAGGCCATCGGAGAGAAACTCCTCCGTCCGATTCCTCAGGCTGCCTTCGATGCCAATAGCGCTCTCGATGAGACGAAGGACCAGAATCCCGGATATTGATGTTTCAGTAGTTTATCAGATTAGTGGTGTCAGGATAACGCATTAAAAATCCCCGTACAACGTCCTGTTGTACGGGGAGTATTTTTTAATGGACAATGGAGAATGGAGAATAAAACACAGAGTAACAGATTTTACATATAATGATACGTTTCATCTCTTACTCTGTCTTTATTATTCGCCCTTCGGGCGACGGGCCGCCACAAGGGACGGCCCCTGCAGTGGATCGTAATCCGATTTACTTGTTCTCCCTGTCGATGGCCTTGATCTTATCCTTGAGGAGCTTGGCGTCATCCTTGAGTTTCTGGACCTTGCGGTTCATCTCATCGATGAGGCTGTTACCCTTCTTGCTGGAGACAGAGAGGAAACCGAGGTTGTTCTCGTAAGTGGCGATCTCGTTCTTCAGTTGATCGAGGCGGTGCTGGAGACGGCCGCGCTCATTGTCGAGGGCATCCTCGCCACGCTGAGCGACATTCTTCAGGTTGTTCTTGAACTTATCAAGGCGCTTGGTCTGAATGGCGACATGCAGATCCTTATAGAGTTTGTCAAGGATGGCATGGTAAGCATCGAAGACCTTATCTTTCTCTTTGAAGGGCACATGTCCCACCTTATTATATTGTTCCACGAGGGCCTGGACCTTAGCCTGCAGACCTTCCGTCTTCTCTTCGGCGAGTTTCTCCAGTTGCGCGATGATATCTTGTTTCTTCTGCAGGTTCTCACGCTCTTCCTGGTGAACATCGGCATGGGCGTTGTTACGAGCCTCGAAGAAATGGTTGCAGGCACCGTTGAACTCTGCCCAGAGTTCGTCGCCGAGCTTATGAGCGACGGGACCGATCTTCTTCCATTCTTTCTGCAGTTCAATGATCTTATCGGCTGTCGTCTTCCATTCCGTAGAGTCCTGGAGGGCCTTGACCTTCGTGATGAGGTCACGCTTCTTCGTGGCGTTGTCGGCATACTCCGCTTTCAGCGTCTTGAAGAACTCCGCTTTCTGAGCGAAGAAGGTGTCACAGGAAGCACGGAAACGGTCGAAGATCTTCTGATTCATCTTCTGCGGAGCGAAACCGATCTTCTTCCATTCTTTCTGGATATCAATAATCTGCTGCGTCTGCTTGTCCCAGTCGCCGGCGGTCTTCCGCTCGCTGGCAACGAGGGCCTCAGCCTGTTCACAGAGGGCTGTTTTCTTCTTCAGGTTCTCTTCCTCCTGAGCACGGAGGTCATCGAAATGCTGCTGGTGCTTCTTGTTGATGACCGTAGAGGCAGCCTTGAAACGGGCCCAGATACTCTCGCGGAGATCCTTGGCGACCGGACCGATTTCACGGTACTGCTCATGGAGATCCTGGAGTTCATGGAAAGCCTTGATAACATCGGGCTCATCAGCGAGCTTCTCGGCTTCCTCACAGAGTTTCGTCTTGGCTTCGAGGTTTTTCTTGAAGTCATACTCACGGGCCTCACGGTTGAGGTTGAGCATGTCATAGAACTGCTCGACATAGAGCTGGTAGTTATGCCAGAGTTCGTTGGCTTTCTCGGCTGGAACGGGGTTGAGCGTCTTCCACTGAGCCTGAAGGTCCTTGAAAGCGTCATAGCTCTCACTGGCTTTCTCCGGTGACTCCGTCATGGCCTTGATCTTCTCAAGGATATCGAGTTTCTTCTGCAGATTCTGCTGTTTCTCTTCTTCCTGCTGGAGGAATACTTTCGCACGTTTCTCTTTGATGAGTTGCATCTCAGCCTTGAAGGTCTCCTCGTCATCATCGGGGAGGATCTGGTACTGCGCGGGATCACCGCCACCGTCGATATAGGCCTTCATGTCCGCGTCACGCTGGGCGATATTGAATTTGTAGAACACCGATTTCAGGTGATCTATCTCAGCCTTTGTGGGGACTTCATCACTGTGTGCCAGTTCCTTGGTTCTCTCCAGCACTTCCTTCTTGTCTTTGAAGACATGCTTGGCGGGATCGTCGGTCGTGTTGTCGGCAGTTGTGTCAGTGGCAGCCTTTTCTGCGACGGGCGTGTCGGCTGAGGCTTGCTGCGTCATGTCCTGACCTTCGGCATTGTTAGTTGTTTCAGCGGTTGCGGAGGTCTGAGTCTCCTCAGCCTGCTTTCCTTCATTCAGAGTACCCTGTTCAAGGGTCGTTTCTTGAGAGTCCATCATAAAAATGATTGGTTTTACGTTCTTAATTCAAATGCAAGTATGTGAGAAACATACGAAACTATTTTGCAAACTTAATCAAAATTCTTGAAAAGTCCAACCAAATCTTGATTTTTTTTGTAAAAAGGTCTTACAACAGCCGTTTCCGTCTCAGAATCCACCAAGAGAGGAAGGTGATGATGACCGATATGACGACAGCGATGGCGAATCCCCATTTCGATGTCTCCATGCCGTTGACAAGGTTCATTCCGAAGAAGGAGGAGATGAGTGTCGGGAACATGAGGATGATACTCACGGAGGTGAGGGTACGCATCGTGTTGTTCATATTGTTGTTGATGATGCTCGAATAGGTATCCATCGTCGACTCGAGAATGTCGGAGTAGATATTCGTCGTTTCGCGGGCCTGCGTCATCTCAATATTGACATCCTCGATGAGGTCGGCGTCGAGCTCATCGACCTGCAGCTTGAACTTCAGTTTCTGCAACAGGTTCTCATTGCCACGGATGGAAGTGATGAAATAGGTCAGGGAGTCTTGCAGACGGCTCAGGCCGATGAGGCTCTCGGTGTTGACGTCACGGTCGAGGTTCCCCTTGGCTTTCTCGATGAGGGCGGTGATCTTCTTCAGCCGTTTCAGATACCAAACGGCGGAAGAGAGGAAGAGTCGGAAGATGAGGTCGACATAATCGGTGAATCCCTCGCCGCGCTTCTGCTGGTAGCTGACGAAGTCGAGGAGCATATTCGTCTCGTAATAACAGACGGTAATGGTCACGTCGCGTTTATGGATGATGCCCAGCGGCACAGTAGTATATGGTGTCCGGGAGCGTACCTCCTTGACATAGGGGATACGCAGGATGATGAGCATCCATCCGTCATCATACTCATAGCGAGCCCGCTCGTCGGTATCACTGATATCGGAGAGGAAATAGTCGGGGATTTTGTACTCTTCTTCCAGCACACGCTGGTCTTCTTCTGTTGGACACGTCACCTGTATCCAGCAGTTAGGCTGCCATTCGGGAATGGCATTCAAGCTTCCGCTGATATTCCAGAAAGTTCTCATAATTGCTAATCTTCATGCTACGAAAAAAGCCGGACATGAGGATTAGCCTTGCTTCTCCTCACGCCTAGAAATTCTCGTTTTCCGCGTGATAGTCGTCCATATAATTGTTGTTTTTTCTAATTTTCGTGCAAAGTTACAAAAAAATATCGAACAGCGACGTTTTTGTAACGGAATTTTTACGGAAAAGTCCAACGTAGGGGCGGCCCTTGTGGCGATTAGGGCGGCCACAAGGGCCGCCCCTACAGTGGCAGAAGGAGCGGAACCTGATCAATCATGTCCCTACGGGATTAGAGTTCTTCGAGGACCTGTTTGATGAGGTTCCAGTAAGGTTCTACCGTGGCGATCTCACAGCGCTCGTTGGCGGTATGAGGAGAGCGGAGGGTAGGACCGAGGCTGACGACATCCATGCCCGGATATTTCGCCATGATGACGGAACACTCCAGTCCGGCGTGATCGACCTGTGGGATGGCATCGGTGCCGTTCTGCTCTTTGTAGACTTTCATCAGCAGATGGAGGAGGGGACTGTCGGGATTCGGATCCCAGCCGCCGTAGCTGGCAGAGAACTCCACTTTCATGCCGACCATGGAGAAGCAGCTCTCGAGTTGCGTGGCCAGTACCATCTTCATATCCTCACGGCTGGAGCGCACGAGAATCTTGAATGCTGCCTTACCACCATCGATGGTGATGATAGCGAGGTTGCTGGAAGTCTCCACGACATGCGGATAGGCGGGGATCATACGAAGAACGCCGTTATGGCAGGCATAGATCGCGTCGATGAGGTTGTCCTGAATCTCTTCGGGGACAATCTCCTTCGGACATTCCACCTCTTCGGTGAAGAACTCGATGCCACTCTCGATACCTTTGTATTCGTCTTCGAGGAGGGCACGCTGATTCTCCACCCGTTTCTTCAGACTCTCCATACGGCTCTTCGGCAGGGCGAGGACGACCTCAGCATGGAAGGGGATGGCGTTTCGCATGTTTCCGCCATGCCAGCTGACGAGGCGTGCCTCATCCTCAGCGATAGCCTCACGGACGAGACGGACCATCTCCTTGTTGGCATTGGCGCGGCCTTCGTTGATCTCGAGACCGGAGTGGCCGCCACGGAGACCTTTGAGGGTGACTTTGATGGCAGTGTCGAGATGGTTGGGCTCATTCTGATAGCCGAGTGTTGCCGTGACATCGACGCCACCGGCAGAGCCGATGACAAATTTTCCCCATGTCTCGGAGTCGAGGTTCAGATAGAACTTGCCATGGAGCTCGCCGCCCGGCATGTCGTTGGCACCGTACATACCCGTCTCCTCATCAGCGGTGATGAGTCCTTCCACGGGGCCGTGCTTTAGACTGTCGTCTTCCATGATGGCCATGATCGTAGCCACGCCGATACCGTCATCGCTGCCGAGTGTCGTATGATTGGCATATACCCAGCCGTCGACGACACGTGTCTCGATGGGATCGGTCTCGAAGTTATGGTTGCTGTCGGGAGCTTTCTGCGGCACCATGTCCATGTGCGCCTGAAGGATCACGCCGGGGTGGTCCTCATAGCCTGCAGAGGCTTTCTTGCGCATGATGACATTGCCGGCGGGGTCTACGAAGGCTTCTACGCCACATTTCTTTCCGAAGTCGACAAGGAATTTCTGTATCTTCTCCAGATGACCGGAGGGACGGGGGACCTGTGTGAGCAGGTCGAAGTTGCGCCAGATGGCGGCGGGGGATAAGTTAGAGATTGCGCTCATAGTTTGATAGTTTTTATTATAGCTCGCGATAGATTTCTATAGCTCGCGATAGACTTTGATTCTTCGTAGGGCGCGGCCCTTGTGGCCGTCCTTTGATTCGCCGTAGGGCGCGGCCCTTGTGGCCGTCCTTTGATTCGCCGTAGGGCGCGGCCCTTGTGGCCGTCCTAACTCCACGCTTCCCGGTTAGGACGGCCACAAGGGCCG